>NZ_CP017713.1:1639726-1967672 GCF_002706425.1 Loigolactobacillus coryniformis subsp. coryniformis KCTC 3167 = DSM 20001
GTCTTCTGGTTGATCGATGGCAAAAGCCACCACGTTGGCTACCCGATCAGGGCTGATTTGATATTGTTGATATAATTCAGCGGCGCCTTTAGCGGTATCTGTATCGGTGATCGTGTGTAATAATTCTGATTGGATCGCGGCTGGATAGATCGTAGCGGTGCGAATATGCGATCCCTCTTGAGCGGATTCCATTCGTAAAACTTCCATTAAATCACGAACCGCCCACTTGGTGGCCCCATAAACGGCACCACCAGGATACGCTTTTAAGCCGGCAACAGACGAAGTTGTGATCACATGACCTGATTTTTGCGCTTTAAACAAAGGCAATACCGCAGCGATGCCATTGAGGACCCCTTTGATGTTAACGTCAACCATTTGGTTCCACTCTGCTGTTTTCAAATCTGATAATGGTGAGTTTGGCATTAATCCTGCATTTAAGAAAATCACATCAACCTTACCAAACTGAGTTTGAGCTAATTCAACCAATTTTTGGTTATCCGCTGCCTTAGTTACATCGGTGACTTGAAAAATTGCTTGCCCACCATTTTCTGTGATCTCATCAACCAACGCTTCCAACTTATCTGCACGCCGGGCACCAAGTACTAATTTGGCGCCTTTTTTAGCTAATTTTTTCGCGGTTGCTGCGCCAATACCACTGGATGCGCCAGTAATAATAACGACTTTATCTTTAATTGCCATGTTAAAAACTCCTTACTATTTTTGGTATAATCAAAATATATCACCTAAACTCAACTTTAGGTCAACACTAAAATTCAAAAAAAGAGGTTAAATTAATAATGAAGACTTTTTCAATTGGTGAAGTGGCACAACAGTTTGATTTGTCGATCCCGACGATCCGTTATTATGATAAACAAGGTTTGATCCCCGATCTGGCTAAAGACGCAGCTGGTAACCGAGTGTTTACGCCGTACAATATCGCTACGCTAGAAATAATCCAATGTTTGAAACTGGCGGGGATGCAGATCAAGGATATCAAGGTTTTCATTCGTTGGTGTCTAGCCGGTGACGCTACCCTAAAATTGCGCAAAGCGATGTTCGATAATTTAAAAGTGTCACTGGAACAGAAGATGCAGCAATTAAGTGCCACACTGGACGAAATCAATTTCAAGCAAGCTTATTACAATAAAGCTATCGCCGATGGTACTGAAAAGTACGTACAAACAATGTCGACAGAGCAGATACTAGCGGCCGCACAGAAATTGGGCTAAATAAAAATCTGCTCAACTACAACAAGGCAGTTAAGCAGATCGGCAAAATCAACTAAACAGTTCGATAATTAGCTGCCAAAAATTCACGCATCCCCTGCGGTTGCTGACCAGTGATTCGGGCAAAGTCAGTCGACACATCAGCCAATAAGCCTAACGCGCCAGCGTGGTACATGGAGGCTAATTCTTGACCGTCACCTTCGGCCGCATAGATCGCCGCAAATTCGGCCAGAGTCACCGGTTGATAGCCGATCGGTTCACCAGTAACTGTGGTCATGATCTCGGCCAACTGCGGCATCGTGTAGTTTTGCGCTTGGGATAATAAATAAGTTTGGCCATGATCACGTAGCTGCGGCTGCACCACTAATTTAGCGATGGCAGCGGCGCTATCTTGTTGGGTGATGAACGCTAATGGCTGCTGACCCACCGGATAAATAATGTTGTGTCGCTGGATCAATTCTGGTAAATACGGCACCAACGGATCAGCGTACAACGCATTTTTAACGATCGCGTAGTCAAACTCAGAGGCCGCCAACCGCCGCGGCACATAGCCGTAGTAAGCCGACATTCGAAACGGATTATTGGCTTGATCGGCGAAAAAGCTAACGAAGATGATTTTCTTGACTTGTGCCTGCTGCATCGCGGCCAACGTGTTTTCCAATTCGGTCACCCGCTGCACTAAATCGTAAGTTTTGCTGGGAATATAGATTAAAACGTCAGTACCAACCAGCGCCGTTTTCATTAACGATACGTCTAAATAATCAGCCGTGACGACTTCCAATCCTTGCGCCATCAAATGCGCGGCTTTGGCTGGCGTATGCACCGCAGCACGAATTTCGTTAGGTGCGACCAGCTGTAACATGGCTTGGACCACTAACCGTCCTAAATGGCCGGTGGCACCGGTAATCGTATATTTCATTGCAAAATTTCCTCCTTTAACTTCAAGTCGACCATTTAATGACAAGTGCTGTTAGTTCAAGCATAGCGACTTTTATCATGCTGAGCAACTTATCTTATTGATCGGGGGTCAGATTCTTGCACCCTAGCGCAAAAATACTTATGATTAGCTTATAAGTTAGGACGAACCATTTTATTAAGCGCCTTAACCATTGCCTTTGTGTAAAATGAGCGTAGAATGAAATGATAATATGAACGAAGGAGCACGCTATGTATCAGCTATTAACCGATTCAGCCGTTGATCTACCTTACCAAACGCTTGCCGACAATCAGGTCGATTTTGTGTCGATGCATGTGGATATCGCCGGGCAAAACTACGATGATGATCTGGAACACCATTTTGACCTTGCACATTTCTACCAACAAATCGCTAACGGCGTGATGCCATCAACTGCCCAGATCAATATTGGTCAGTTCGTTGAGTTTTTCAAACCCTACGTGGTGACCAAAACGCCACTGCTCTACTTAGGTTTCTCTTCTGGGCTCAGCGGAACCTTTAACAGCGCTGTGCAGGCACGGGCAATGTTACTGGAGGATTATCCTGACGCCCAGATCTACTTAGTCGACTCACTGGCGGCCAGTTGTGGTCAAGGCTTGATGTTGCTGGATGCCATTGATAAAAAAGCCGCTGGCATGAGTATCACTGAATTGACCGATTGGCTGACCACTAATCGGCTGCGCTACCGCCAGTGGTTCACCGTGGATGATCTGAATTATTTGTACCACGGCGGCCGCGTTTCCCGCACTTCCGCGGCGGTGGGTTCATTGCTCCACATCAAGCCAGTGATGGACGTTGACACGGCTGGCCATTTGCGCGTGGTTAAAAAAGCCCGCTCACGGCGGAAATCGCTGGAAATGTTGGCCGCCAATACAGTGGCCACTTTAGCCGAGCCCACGACTCCGCGAATCTTGATTGCCACCACCCAAGCAGAGGATGCGGCTAACGTGGTGCGGGAACAGATTTTACGTCAGGTGCCCGGTGCTCAAATCTCACTGCAGCATATTGGACCGACGATCGGCAGTCACACCGGCCTCGGTTGTGTCGCCGTGTTCTCACTGGGAGATACGGAACGGGCATAGAAACTTGAACATGCCATAAAAAATAGACGCTTGCGACGTACGTTACGTATGCCACAAGCGCCTATTTTTTCACGGCAAAACCACAACTTTCCCAAAACTATCGCTACTAGCTAGGTATTCGTGATTATGATCTGTGGTGAAAAATAAGCGCCGTTAAAATGCCACTTCGACCCACGAATCAGCGCGGGTCACCAATTTAGTTACCCCCGCATTGACGATCTCGGTGTGGGCACTAAATCCTGGTGCGTAGCGCAATTTAAGCATCCGGATATAATTGCCGTGGGGCACCAACAACACCTTGGCGGTAGCTGCGTTTTCCCGCCGGATCTTGGCCAAACCTTGGTCCAACCGCGCCTGCATCTGCGCATTATCTTCAGCATCGTGGTACGGATCAACCGCCTTGAACGTATCCAAAATCGTCGCCAACGACGTGTGAGTAAATAAGGCATCCAACGATGGCTGGCCCAAAGCCTGACAGATCTGCGCCCAAGTTGGTGCATTTTTGGCGCCTTCAAATCCACCAAAGGCCGTTTCGCGAAATAAACGGCTGGTTTCAACCGCTAAATTGCCGGTTAGACTAGGCAATAATAACTGCGCGGTGGCCTGAGTGCGACCTGAATCGCTGGCGTATAGCCGCGTAAATGGAATACCAGCTAGTTTTTGCCCACAAGCACGCGCTTGGCTTTCACCCCGCGGCGTCAAAAAAGAATCACTCCAACCTTGCATCCGCTGATAACGATTTAAATAAGTCTCCCCGTGGCGCACTAAATATAGTTCCATTTTATCGCTCTCCTAACGATATCGCTTACATACTTGATTATACCAAAAAAGGTCGCAATCAGTCCTGCGACCTTTTTTGGTTACTTCTTTGCTCGTGTTAAAGTTGGCTTAGCCTAAACGTGATTGAAAAACACTTTTTCAACACACGCTAACTTTCATAAATGCTTTTCAGTCCAGCGATATCCGCTGCGGTCAAACTAGTTTTACCTTGATCGACCGGATACATCACTGAATCTTGGCTGTCACTGTGATCAAGCCCTAGGGCGTGACCGAGTTCGTGCACCGCCACCGATTTGCGGAACGAAGCGGTGTAAGTAGCGTTCAAACTCGCGCTGGCGTGATTAGCCGTATAAGCGCCCCAACCGATGCGCTGAATAATGTTGGGCCCGCCGTGACCAAGCTCGATCGTGCCGCGTTCCGCCGCCGTCATCGTTTTATGATAGATCGAAAAAGTGATTTTATTTTCCTCACTATCACCGGTACCGGCGACTAATTTAACGATCCCCGTTTGGTTATAAACCGCAATGGCTTGGGCAAACGCCTGCCGCGCGGCGGCCGGAACATCGTCGTCAAACTGATAATAATACGTATTGGCCAACATTTTGCCTTGAACATTAGGTTCGATCGGCGTAGCTGTCGTGGTCGCCGCGCTAGAGCTGCTGGTCGCCACCGAACTGCTAGTCGAATTGGTGGAACTCGCTTGACTGGCGGCGCTGGACGTTGCTTCCGGTGCGACTCCCGCCGTCCACTGCGCCACTTCATTGGTTAATTTATCTGATAGTGCTTTAAAATCACTGGTGGTAAAAATATATAGACCGGCAAGCAAAACAACTGCCCACACAATTGCCCACAATAAGCCTTTGATAGCTTTCAATCACATAGCTCCCTCTTAAGCTAATTTCCTCATCTAAAGGGTAAACATATGCTACCACATTTTATTACCGAACATTGCTGACTTAACTCTTTTTTAACAAACGGCTACGCAATTTTTTGGTTACAGCTTTTTTGAATTTTTCATGATAAAATAACAATCAGTGCCTATTCGCGGTCAACGAATAATTATACGGAGGGGTTTAGATGAAACACAAAGGGAATTTACTGGTCAGAATTGGGGTCACTTTATTAACGCTGACTTTGGTCGGTCTGGGGACCAACCAAACAACGGCCACCGACAGTACCACCACTGTTCACGCGGCCAAAGTCACCAAAAAGCAAGTCGGTAGCAAAACTGCTTTACAACAACAAAATGATGCATTACTTAAGTTAACTTATAATGGCACGCAAACGGTCGAGGTCAACAACAATCAGCCCACGTTCACTCAAGCCAACTTGAGCACGGCTAAAGGCGCTTGGCAGAAATACGCCAACTTAGATTCATTGAACCGCCCCGTGGTCGCCAACGCCCTACTTAGTAAAAGCCTGATGCCAACGGAAAAACGCGAACCACTAACCGTTGATCCAACTGGCTGGCGGAATAAGAAGATCAAAAGTGGCTATTTATACAATCGGTCACACTTGATTGGCTTTCAATTAACGGGTCAAAACAACAATCCGAAAAATTTGATCACTGGTACCCGTTCGTTAAATAGCCCAGAAATGCTGCGCTACGAAGACGACATTGCCTACTACATTAAAAATAATCCGAAAGCCTACGTCCGTTATCAGGTCACGCCGGTTTTCAAGGATAACGAATTGGTTGCCCGCGGCGTCCACATGCAAGCTGAGGCGGTCAATGGCGCTAACTTGAAATTCAACGTTTACATTTTTAACGTGCAGGATGGCGTCACAATCAATTACGCGGACGGCACTAGCCAGATCAGCGCCGCCGCCCAAGCAACAAGTTCAGCGGCTAGCACAGCAACTAGTTCGTCAGACGCCACTACGACAGCGGCAGCACCGACCACTAGTTCCAGCGCTACCACCGGTCAGATCAGTACCGATGAGCAAGGCCAAATCGTCGGTAATGTAAATAGTAAGATCTACCACACGCCTGACCAAGCCGGCTACAACATGAATGCGGCCAACGCGGTTTACTTCAATACTGAGGCTGAAGCGCAAGCCGCCGGTTATCGTAAATCGTTGCGGTAAAATAAGTTTAACGCGAACACCATTATTGGTGCGTCGCGTTTTTTTATTTCCCCAGCCAACGTGGTAAACTAAAATTAGTTTTTATCATTGATTTAGCATCAACGTGGTTGCAAAAGTAGCTTTTGCAACCACCCTCAAACCAAGCAAGTGAAGTGAATCGATATGGAACAAGAATCATTATTCGCCGCTGATAGCCAGCAAAATAGTCCGCTAGCTAATCGCGTGCGGCCGCAAACGTTGGCTGAGTTCTCTGGCCAGCAACATTTACTGGCACCGGGCAAAATTTTGCGCGAGATCATCGACCATGATCAGCTTTCCTCAATGATCTTCTGGGGCCCACCTGGCGTCGGCAAAACGACCTTGGCGCGGATCATCGCGAACCAAACAAAATCGCATTTTGTCACCTTTAGCGCCGTCACCAGCGGCATCAAGGATATTCGTAAAATTATGGAAGAAGCGGAAATGAACCGTGAAATCGGTGAGCGGACCATTGTGTTCGTCGACGAAATTCATCGTTTCAACAAAGCTCAGCAGGATGCTTTTCTGCCCTTTGTTGAACGGGGCAGCATTATTTTGATCGGCGCCACCACCGAAAATCCTTCGTTCGAGATCAATTCCGCCCTACTTTCGCGCTGTAAGGTATTCGTGCTCCATGAGCTACAAGTCAGCGATATTGTGGCTTTGTTGACTAAGGCTTTGCAGAATCCCCACGCCTTTCCTGATCTGACCGTTAATATCAACGCTGATGCCTTGCAATTACTGGCCGAATTTGCCAACGGGGATGCGCGGGTGGCGTTGAACACGCTGGAAATGGCCGTTTTGAACGCCGACCATCAAGACAAAAAAGTCACCATCGACACCGCAGCGTTGAGCCAGTTGATCAACACCAAATCGTTGCGCTACGATAAACATGGTGAGGAACACTACAACATTATTTCCGCACTGCACAAATCGATGCGCAATAGTGACGTCAACGCGGCGATCTACTGGCTAACACGCATGCTGACCGGCGGTGAAGATCCGCTGTACATCGCGCGGCGGTTGGTGCGTTTTGCCAGCGAAGATATTGGCTTAGCCGACACCCGCGCCTTATCGTTGGCGGTGGACGTTTTTCAAGCGTGCCAGTTCCTCGGGATGCCCGAATGTAACGTTCATTTGACCGAAGCGGTGATCTATTTGTCGTTGGCGCCTAAGTCCAACGCAGTTTACGCCGCCACCGAAGCGGTCAAAGCCGACGTTAAAAAAACCGGTAATGAGCCGGTGCCGCTACAGATCCGCAACGCGCCCACTGGTTTAATGAAGGAACTCGGTTACGGCGCTGATTACCAGTACGCCCACGATAGTCAAGAAAAACTGACCACGATGAAAACCATGCCGCCAGCGCTGGAGGGCCATGAGTACTACGCGCCAACGGAACAAGGCAACGAAAAACGCTTTAAACAGCGGCTGGCCTTTTTGCAACAATGGCATCGCGAACATGATCAAGATGAATAAAAAATGGCAGCGACTTGTGAGCAGTCGCTGCCATTTTATTGTCCTAAAACGTCACCTGTTGCACGCCGTTACCTAAACCTTGATCGACTTCTGCGCTGGTGATGCGGATTTCGTACAACGCTAATTTAGGGCCGATCAATTCTAAAACGTGGGCAAAATCCGGGACCTGTGCTAAAAATTGCGGCTGCATCTGCGCCAAAGTCCGTTGCGACGCCTGCCCAGTCGCCTGATTGCTGGCCACGTGCGCGTTGCCCGTTTCTGGTACAGTGGAAAAAGCAATGCGGTCGCTGGCAAGAAATTCTTGAACGCCGCGGGAGTCACGCACCGACGCGAAATACAGCACGTTTGGCGTGGTTTCATCCCAGACAAAATTGACGATCCGTAAATTGGGTACATTATCTAAGCTGGTGGCGTAAGCAACTTTGTTGGCGCCGCCGAGCACCTGAGCTAAAGCGGTTAATGACATTTAAATTCCTCCATTTTTGACAAAATGTGCCTGAAATTTATCATTCCAAACCTTTGTAGTGTAAACGTGGCTCAAAAGGCAAATTTCTGCGCCCTTTGAGCCACACTCAGATTACACGCGTAAATGCATGCCTAACTTGACCAATACCAGTAACGCCACGCACAAAATCGTGCCGACGACGGCGATTTGGTTGATGACTTTTTGCATTTTATCGCTATTTTGCACTCCTATTTTAACACCTTGATAGACGAATAAGCCAATGATCCCGCCTAGCGTATTGTTGATTACGTCGGTGATATCGGTGGCACCGATCCCGAAAATAAATTGGACGACTTCGCAAAAAACGCTGACGGCGATGATCAATTTGACTTTAAAGCCGATTGGTTTGAATAAATTAGCGGCATAGAGCCCAAACGGCACGAAAACCAACACGTTTAGCAGCGGTTCGGCCCAATCGATGTGGCCGTTGATCGCCGCTGAGGCCGCAAACGGGATCAAGTTGATACTACGGCGACTGCCCAGTGGAATCAATGACAAGTTTAATTTGACAATGATGATCCAAAATAACGCGATCAGATAAATACCGAACAGGCCTTGAGTTAATTGTTTACTTTTAAGTTTGCTGGACATAAGCTCACTCCTCGCTGACTTATTTATTACGCCTAGTATCGCAGAGCGAGCCTAAATTAACCTTAATAAATAACAAATTTTTTCATAAGCCGCAGCAGTTTAACTTGCATTGACACCAATCTGCACATTCAATGCAGACAACGTCGAGCTATTTTCGTTCTAGGGCGACCACCATTGACGTTTGCCCAATATGTGCACGATTTTTTGTAATCGCGCAAAAAAGCAGCCATTGCGGGCTGCTTTTTTAGTACTTAATTTATTTAAAGCGTACTAGTCACCATAAATTTCTTTCGCCAAAGTAAAGGCAGACCAAGCTTTTGGCCAGCCAGCGTAAAAGGCCAGATGTGTGATCAATTCGACCATCTCATCTTTAGTGACGCCATTTTGCTTCGCAATTTTCATATGCGCTTCCAGTTGGGGCACGCCTTGGGTAAACAAGCTGGCAACGGTGATCAAACTCCGATCACGGGCCGATAATTTATCCTCGCGGGACCAAACTTCGCCAAAAAGAACATCATCATTCAATTCCGCAAATTTAGGCGCAAAGTCACCTAAATTATCGCGGCCAGCAGTTTGTTTTTTAGCCATTTTATTTAGCCTCGCTTTCAACAGCAGCATATTGTTCGTCAGTAACGGGTTCTAACCATTCTGGTGTCCCTGCCGTGATCGCAACATGAGAAAACCAGCTATCTTTAGTAGCGCCATGCCAATGCTTAACGCCATCATGAGTCACGATCACGTCACCAGGAACCAAGTGCTGGGCTGGTTGGCCTTCTTCTTGGTACCAGCCTTCGCCGCCAGTGACCAACAAAATCTGGAAACCATCGTGATGGATGTGCCAGTTATTGCGACAACCTGGTTCAAAGGTAACGTTACCGACACCAACGTTGACCGCTGGATCAGCGACTAAACCTTGTAAATAACTTTGCCCGACAAAATACTGTGCGTACGCATCATTTTTAGCGCCGCGGGGAAAAATAACCCCGTCTTTAACATTTTCATTTTTAGCCATCATTATCATGCTCCTTTGAGATTTTTTTGCGGAAACGTGCTAAAAAAGGCAGCTTATTGCATCTAGCTACGTAAGCTTAACGCCTTTTTTAGACACTCTATGCTTGTTTCGTTGGGTAGATCGTAAATTCGTTGACGTTAACGTCTTCTGGTTGGTCAATGGCAAAGTTGACAACGCGAGCGACGGCGTCTGGGGTGATGCCAACTTGGGCGTAAAACTGTTCCATGCCGGCTTTGGCGTCTTTGTCGGTGATCGTGTGCAGCAATTCAGTATTGATCGCCGCCGGGTACAAGCTGACGGTGCGAATATTAGTGCCTTCTTGCGCGCTTTCCATCCGGATGACTTCCATTAAGTTACGCACGGCAAATTTGGTGGCCCCATAAACGCCGGCGCCAGTGAAACTCTTGATCCCCGCCACTGATGAGGTGGTGATGATCTGACCGTGTTTTTGCTTAGTGAAGTCTGGCATCACTGCCGCTACGCCGTTCAAAACACCTTTCAAATTAATATCGACCATGTCGTTCCACTCTTCAGTATGCAAAGCACTAACTGGTGAAGTGGGCATGATCCCAGCATTGTTGAAAATCACATCAATGCCGCCAAATTGCGTTTTGGCTAAGTCGACCAAGGCCTGTACTTCGGCTGGTTTGGTCACATCCGTCACGCGGTATGCGGCTTGGCCGCCGGCAGCTTCGATTGCCTGAACGATCTCTTGCAAACGCGCTTCACGCCGTGCACCTAAAACGACTTTGGCCCCATTGGCGGCTAATAATTTAGCACTGGCTTCACCGATGCCGGAAGAAGCGCCGGTAATAACGACGACTTTGTTTTTAACTGTCATTTGAAAATCTCCTTATGTGTTCATTTAAGTTGCAACGACTGCAACCAATTGGTCAGCGCTTGATCGGCTTTATAAGCGTTGGAACCGCGCACGGCCAACCCTGGCAACAACTGCGCTTGCGGCGCTAATTTCTGTAATGCATCCAAACTGCGGCCAAAACCGCTGCCTTCATGCGTGCAAAAAGGATAAAGTTGCTTGCCGGCTAAATCGACTTGCTGTAAAAAGGTGACCACCACTTGCGGTAACGTGCGCCACCAAATTGGAAAGCCGAGAAGAAGTTGCGTTTGCGCAGTTAAATCAACGGTCAGCGGCGCCAGCTGGACTGCGGCGGCTTGCGCCAATTCTGCTTTGGTCCGCTGCAATGTTGCCGCATAATCCTCCGCCGCGTAAGCCGGAATCGCCTGCAAGGCCACCGCTGGACAACCCAGTTGAGTCGCTAATTTGTCCGCCACCAACGCGGTATTACCCACATTGATGAACTGCGCCGCACCATGTTGCTTATTCTGTCCGGCGCGGGAAAAATAGATCACCACCGCCAACCTGTTCACCACCCTTCGCTTAACTTACGAGTACTAGCATAAAGCCAAAAGTGATATACGTCTAATGCTTATTTTTAAGTTATGTATGCTTTTTGAGCATGATTAATTAACGACAACCGTAAACTAAAAATAACCCCCTGATCAAATTAATTTGATCAGGGGGTTATTTTGCTCAGTCCCACTAAATATCGATTAATATACTTTCACTATTCCCGATTAGCTGCTAAAACAGGTGTAGCACCTTTTGCAACTGATTTTAAGAATTGCCGCTGCAATTGCCAATGCTGCCAACCAGATAGAGATGTATAACTAACTGCCGCGCGATACAACGTCCGATCAGCCACAGGTAATTCTAGCTGATAATTCCGTGCTGCTATCGCCAGTTTAGTTATGATCTTCCGCGGTGCAGTTGGCTCATAATGTTGTTGCCAATACTGAATAACATTCTGCTGTGCAAGTCTTGATTCTTGTAAATTAATTACGAAAACACCTTTCGCTTTCTGAAAACGTAACAAGCAATGTAACTAGTATTATACAAAGCTTATGCTAAGTCAATGATTTAGCCTTCCAAACTAAATTAAATTTTGATTATCTGTAAATAAAATACAGTATTTATCATTGGCATTAGTAGACTTTCATGAAAACTGCTTTTATACTCAAGTACCATCTAGATAGTATTCCCCAGATAAAAATAGTATTCCGCCAAATGTTGAAGTCGACTACGGTTATTACAATAATATAGTTTCTCAACCAATTTTTCATATCGATAAGTTACCATTAACGCATGACGAGTTGGTTCTAAAGCCTTTATTTAATACGAATGGCACTAAATAATTATTTTTCGGAAAGCGATTTGTCTTGATCAGATATTCGCCGATTAATTTGTGCAAGTAGCGTCACTGTCAAAAAGATCCGGAGCAAGCAAACTGCTGATCACCAGACTAAACCTAGATTTGATTCCCACAATCGCCCGCATTCGAATTGGTCCCGTATAACTAGTGCTAAGGTTGTCGGCGCTAAAATCACTGAACCCAGCCCTGTGAGGCGCGAGTTGTCACGACCATTGTGACACTGTGGAAATACCCACCAACAATGACCCCAAGCTGAACACCAACCTGGTAACAAAAAACCGCCAAAGATCAGCATATACATCTTAATAACAAAAAAAGTGCTCACGGATTCAACTTTAAATCGGAGACACCATGCCGTATTCTTGTTTACTCTTTTCACAGCTAAAATTTGATCAATAGCCACACTTTAAGCCCTGAAGCTCATTCCAGGGCAAGGGAGTTGGTTGGAAAAGTTTTATTTTCTGAAATTAAGCGCAAAAAGGCACTCAGCGTGTTACTCTGAGTGCCTCAATTTACTTCAAATACCGCCGAAAGAAATTCAATTCAGCTAAATTGCATTCCTGTGCCAACGGATCTTTTTGATCAATATGGAAAACATGCCCACGTGGATCATGCGTATTACCATACATATGCGTTTCATGAAAAATTTGTTTAGCTCGCAAGAAACCAGTTAACTGCCAAGTTTTATCTCGTAAAAAGTCCTGATTAGCGGTCATGATAAAAAGTGGCGGCAACGCTGGTGTTAAAAAGTTTTCTACCTGCAGCTCAATACGTTTTTGTTGCAAAATGGTTAGTGGTAGATAAGCTTGTACGGCGCCGGTGATCATCCCTGGGTCGGTAATAAAATACGCGCCAGAATTCAAAGCTGCAGCACGAATTTGTAGCTTGGGTACAGTGTAATCAAAATAACGCCGATATAGTGGGTTTGTGTAAATAGCTAATAGTTGCTCAGCCATTTGTGCACCTGCGCTATCGCCAACGATAAATACATTGTTAACGTCAAGATTATATTGAACATGATTAGCCGCTATCCAATGAAAGACTTGGTCCATGTCAGTCAATTCGCTCGGATAAACGACATCTGGTCCCAGTCGATAACTCGCATTAATGAAGGCAAAGCCGTTTTGGGCTAGATTCAAACCATAAAATTGATAAGTTTCCTTAGTGCCATACACCCAACCGCCACCATGAATATTGATGATCACTGGCAGTTTGGCGTGAGCTACGTGTGGTAGATAAATATCCAATAAATTATATTTTGGGTCATCACCGTACCTAAGATTATCGAACCGTTTTACACCAGAGAGCGTCGTGGGCAAACCAGCATCCCGCACCGCGTCACTTTTTTGCCACGCCACACGTATTGTCGCAACCGCAGTCAAAATTTCCTGTTCATCCATACTAGATTTCCTCGTATTCTATAGAAAAACTATAACTTAGCACCGTTACTTTGAATCACCTGTTGATACCAATAAAACGAATCTTTCTTGATTCGACGTAAACTACCGTTACCGGTATCATCTTGGTCAACATAAATGAACCCATAGCGTTTACTCATTTCCGACGTAGAAAAACTGATCAAATCCAGCGGTCCCCACATGGTATAACCCAGCAAAGCAACACCATCGGTAATGGCTTCCCGCATTTGCGTAATATGTTGCCGCAAATAATCGATTCGATAATCATCATGCACTTGGCCATCAACTAATTCATCAACGGCGCCGAGACCATTCTCAACGATGAATAGCGGTTTCTGATAACGATCCCACATTTCGTTCAACGCAATCCGTAAGCCAATCGGATCGATTTGCCAACCCCAAGCAGAAGTTTGCAGATAAGGATTAGCTTCCCCTAACGCTAAATTTCCCGCAGTAGTCGCCGTGCTGCCGTGGCGCGTTACCGTCGTCATGTAATAACTAAAACTAATGAAATCAACTGGGTACTGAGCTAAAATCTTTTCGTCATCGGTCGCCATTTTGATTTTGATCTGATGTTCGGCAAAATAACGATTCATATAATTGGGATACGCGCCTCGCGCCTGAACGTCGGTGAAAAAGAGATTCTGTTGGTCAGCTTGTTGCGCAGCGAGAACGTCTTGCGGATCTGGTGCGGCCGGATAAGTCTGCATTCGGGCTAACATACAGCCAATCTTCGCCTGCGGATCAATTTCATGTAACTGTTTAGTGGCCAGGGCACTGGCCACAAATTGATGATGCAACGCTTGGTAACGAATCTGCAGCTGAGCCTGTTTGTCTAGGTCAGTGTCCACGGCGCCAGTTTCGTGAAATCCCCAAATGCCAGTATTGATCTCATTAAACGTTAACCAAAATGGTACTTGACCGCGGTAACGTTTAAAAACCGTTTCCGTAAAATGATTAAAGGCGGCGATTGTTCGGCGATCGACCCAACCATTCCACTTCTGGGTCAATGCAATCGGCATTTCATAGTGTGATAAGGTGACCAAGGGTTGAATGTGATACTTGGCTAATTCGGCCAAAACGTGATCATAAAAGGCTAAGCCGGCCGCGTTAGGTTGCGCTTCATCACCTTGGGGGAAGATTCGCGCCCAGGCCATTGAGAAACGATAAACCTTGAAACCCATTTCCGCAAAAAGTTTAACTTCCTTATAGTGATGATAAAAATCGACCCCACGGCGCTTAGGATAGGCCGTATCGGTGGGATCAGCGATAGCCGCTTTAATTGAATCAGCGGTCACATCGCCCATTGACGCATGGTCACGATCACCTTTGCGAACCACTTCGGCCGTGGTTAAGCCTTTGCCGTCAAGATTCCAACCACCTTCAACTTGATTAGCGGCTGTAGCTCCACCCCAAAGAAAATCAGTTGGAAACTCGCTTGTTAGTTGTTGTTTGTACATTTTGCTCCTCCTTGTCGTAAGCCATTATAAAATGATACAGTGCGCCATAGAGATTGGCATCATTGTGAAATTGGCTGGTGACGATTTTAGGCCGACTTAAAGTCGCCGCAAAAACGGCATTATCCTGGCGTAACTGATCAAATTCGGCATTGATCGTTGCACCCACGATCGGCTGTGCCGAAATACCGCCACCGATCACATAACAATCGCCATCGATGATTGTTTGAACATTATGGATCATTAACGCCACTGAACGACAAAATTGCTTAAAAAGTGGCCAAACTCGTGAATCATGCGCATTGATTGCTTGAAAAACTTGTAAACCATTCGTTTCATCAACTAGATCAAGTTTTTGCGCCGCTGCCTTGATCATTTGTACGGCAGAACTTTGATCGCCAAAAGTGCTCTGCATCGTCGTTCCTGGATCACTTTGCATAAAGCTAAATTCGCCAGCTTGTTGGTGACTACCGTAGATCAACTGCCGATTCAAGACAATGCCACCACCAACCGCGGTTCCTAAAACAACGACGGCACCACTATTTTGTTGGGCCAAAGCCCCGCACCACAGTTCGGCTAAAGTTGCTGCCTTACCATCATTTTCCAATGCAATTGGTAGTGTTGTCTGCAACTGCTCTGCGAAGTTAACCCCATCAAGAAAGGGCAGCGTACCACCAAAATGAACTTGTTGTGTCAGCAGATCAACTTGTCCAGGTAAACTAATGGCAATACCAGCAATTTCTTGGGCATATTGACCAATGATTTTTTGTAACATCGCGATGAACTGAGGTAACCCAGCTGTCGGCGTTGCAACACTGCCTTTAACTAATAATGCCCGCTGTGGTGTCATTATGGTGTATTTTAAATTAGTGCCACCAATATCGAATACAAGTATTTTTTTCATTTTCTCACCTACCAGACATAGATTTTTACTTAAAACGCACCTAAAATTATAGCCAGATTATAATTTTTATAGCAATTCTTGAACACTTCATACATTGCTATCTACAAAACAAATAAAGCGTTAACAACCATTATTATGCCTATTTTCCAATTAATTTTTTGTTAATTAGAGTAAAATTTTATCTGATCCTGCTTTTTAAACGTAAGTCTGCTACAATATAGCTAAAATTAACGTATTAAAATACAGCAAAGGATTTGATGATGATCGATCATACTGAACTAGCCATCACTTTTTATAATGCGACAGGACTGAGTATTTTAATTAGCGATAATGCTGGGCGGCAACTGGCATTAGCTAAAAATCCATTGTTGCCTGAAATACCAACGACCTTATTGACTAAATTAATTGAACTTAGTCGTGACCAAGTCCAACTGCTGACGGTCATAAATTTTGGGTTTGTTGCGGTCTATGCTGCAGCACCAGAAATAGTGATTATTTGGGCAGCAACTAATGCAATCAGGGCTAACGGTATTTATGATGATAAGGTACCCCTAGTCGATTTACATCATTTTCGTGCACAAGTCACTCTCTTTTATGTGGCACAACTACAGCAAACGCCTAGTTTTGGTAATGAACAACAATTAGCAATGGAAGACTTTGCCATCATTGACCGCGCACCAAAAACTATGGAAATAGAAAAGCAACCTTCTCACGCTGGCTATTTGGCCGAACGCAAAATGTTGCTTGGCGTTGAACATGGTAATGTGAATGAATTTAATACCAATTACTTACCCTTTATGCAAGAAGGTAATTTTGGCGAATTGGCTGCTTCTGATCTACGTAGTAAGAAAAATTTGACGATCGCAGCTACGACTTTGTTTACCCGCGCAGCGATCCGCGGTGGTCTATACGCCGAGAACGCTTATAATTTAAGCGATCTTATCATTAAACAATCAGAACGTTTACCAGAGATCACAAACGTTTACGAATATACGCGTACGATTGGCGAACGCTTCACCCTTAACGTGGCGCGAATCAAGCGTCAAAGCTTACCAACAGTTGTCTATCGTGCGCAAGAATACATTTATGACCACCTCGCAACGATCACTAATGTGGCCGCCTTGGCTGAACAAGTCCAATGTAGCCCCTCTTATTTGATGCACCTATTCAAAGCATCAACTGGAGTCAGTGTCATGCAATTTATCACTGAGCAACGTATTCTATCAGCTAAACAACTGCTGATTTTCACCCAAGAACCTATAAGCGAGATTGCAGCGACGCTTGGCTACCCTAATCAGGCCCAATTAGCCCATATTTTTAAACAGAATACCGGCCTGACACCAACCCAGTTCCGTAAGAGTCAACAGCTTTAATTAAGTTGCTTATTCCAAATCCGCTGTTTGCTAAAAATAATATCACCCTCGATGCCATCTTGCCGATTAAACTCATTATCGGCTTTTTTGGCGATAAAAGCATGATTACCCATAAAATCGAATGGAATATCATCAGCCTTACCAGCTATAATATCATCGCAAACATCAATCAGATTTTGCAAAATATTAACATCAACTTCCATCACATGATGAGTAATATAAACGTGCTGATAACGCCCCGCCAAACGCTTTTGTATTCTTACTAAATTGGCGCGATAAGTTTCAACTGGTGCTGAGAAGGTGTCAAACAGAAAAGTCGATTTATTAGCTGCATCACCTGAAATTAAAACAGCTAATTCAGGGATCAGTAATACCATTGTCCCAGCAGTATGTCCAGGCAAGCTATAGCACTCAATATGAAGACCACCTAAATCAAATATCTGACCATCACTGAGATCATGAAATTTAAAATCAGGCTCTGGTGGTACCAATTGTTGCTCGATCGTAAGGGCAATTTCCGGAGCTAACCCCATCTCCAGATAGCCCTTTCGTACATCCAGCTGACAGTGTTCACGATACAACTCATTGTCAACCGGATTTAAATAAACCTCAGCAAATTCGGGTGCGCCCGGCGCATGATCAACATGTCCATGTGTCAAAATAACTGTCACCGGTTTATCAGTTAGACTGCTAACTAATTTGTGCAGTCCTTGCACACCAACACTAGTATCAACTAGCACACTGCGCTGATCACCTTGGAGCAAATATAGAATTTCACCAGTCAACGTCGCTAACGTAGTTAAACGTGAATTAATTTCTTTTACTTTGAAAAAGTCCAATTTTTATACCTCCGCTTTTTCTGGAGATTTATGCATATGCTTCAGCACTTCCATAACTAGCATTACCAGTACTGTTAAAACAACCAATGCAATGCCGCCATTCCGAAAAGCAATTGCGGCCGTAGTGCCACCCAATATCTGGCCATAAAATGGTGCAGCAAAGGAACCTAAGTTAGAACCAACTAGCACAATTCCATTAAATAATGGTGCGTTCTTTGTTGTCGTTACATCCGATATTTTGATGAAAAAATACGGCAATGCTAATCCACCAATCGCTCCAATCACAACAAATAACAACAAGATTAAATTACCGTTAGTTGTCATTGCCATACCGATTAATGGTAACGCAGTGGCAAACATACCTAGATATAGAATCTTTTCGTGCAATACCTTATATAGCGGACCGAATAAAGCACCACTAATCAATTGTGAGATATTAAGTACTGATAACGCGGTACTAGCTTGAGTTGGAGTCCCGATTCCCTGCTGTACGTATAAAGTGGCAATTTTAATATATGCAATCATATATGTAACCATATATAAGAATAAAACTAGTGTTAATCCAAGAACAACTAATAAACCAGCTTTATGCTCAGGTTCATGACTCTTTTTAGCCGCTATTGCCTCTGCTTTAGCACGTACACCATATTTTTCTGGCTCAGGTACGAAAATATAAAACAAGATCAAAGCTGGAATAAATAATAGATAAACAAGATATGCCGCATGCCAACTTATCTCTAGTAGGTGACCAGCGCCAAATGTCATAAAAGCAACACCTAATGCTGCAATTGACGAACGCCAACCAAGTAAATTAGCCCGTGCTTCATCGGTGAAGAATTCACTAATCAAGCTTATAGCCAAGGGATTAGCTAACCCAATACCAATACCCATGATTGCTCGCGAAATAATGACTAAAATCAAACTATTAGCAAAGGCAGGAATCAAGGCAGCAATTGTTGCAATCGTCATCCCCAATAATGCAGTTTGTTTCTGACCAATTTTAGTTGTAATAAAACCAGAGGTCAAAACAAAAATTGTGACAAAAATTGAAACCACAGTGGTAGAAAGTTCAACTTGAACCAATGAATATCTTGGAAATGCCTTAGCCATTTGGGGAATTGTTGCCGATATAGCACCAGCAGCTTGTTCCATAATATTTAAGGCAAGTAACGAAATAATTAACATCCATTTTTTATAACCTTTTTGATACATCTTCGACATAGTAGTCCCTCCTCGTATTCAATAACTATTCCTTAGTATTGGCTAAAGCAACATGTGCAAAAAGTTGATTGATTTTATCTATCTGTGCAGGCGTCATTTCCGGAAACCCGATCCCCCGCATTTCATGACTTAGTTGTAACAACGAATAGGCTTGAAAGTTCTGCATATTACCTGGTAAAGTCAGAAAGCTCCAAAATGGGACCAGTGTCGCTAATTGAGTCGTTAAAGTTTTATCTTGATTGTAGGCTGATAACGGTGTGTACACAGTAAACTGATCTACAAAGGCTTTTGTCGGCGTATACATGATTTCATAATGGCCTGGTTGCAATTGGGTACCATTTTTATATTGTCGATCAGCAATTTGCCAATTTTTTGCTCGCGGTAAGTTGACTGTAGCCGTAGCCCCATATGGAATATCAAGCGTTACTTTAATTTGATCACCTTGGATATTCATGATCTGCCACGCTACTGCAACTTGTCCATTAGCTAATTCTGTACGCCCAGCTACCTGTCTAAATTTAGCGGTGATGCCTGGTTGAATTGTCACTTGAGTGGGGGTTATTGGTTGAATGCCAATTAATTGTTCATAAGCCCATTGCATCACCGCCCCAGTGGAATAGTGATTTAAGGAGTTCATCCCATTTTCAGCAATTTTTCCGTTGGAATCAATTGAATTCCAACGTTCCCAAATCGTTGTTGCCCCATGTTTGACCTGATATAGCCAGCTGGGATAATCATCATTGAGAAAAATCTGACAGGCCAATTCATGTTGACCGTTTTTCGATAAGGCCGGCAATAACACTGGTGTACCGACAAAGCCAGTTGTTAAGTGATTGCAATCTTTCTCTAACCGTTTAACCAATTCACCAGTTAAACTTTGTTGCGTATTTGCTGGGTATAGATCAAACTCCAAGCACAACGCTAATGCAGTTTGTGTATCAGTCAGCAGACGCCCGCTACCAGTGAAAAATTCATTGATAAAGGCATCATGGATCTTGTTAGCTAATAATTCATAATATTCAGATTCATGCTTGGCTTGTAATAATTTAGCTGTCTGTGCAACAATTTTTGCTGAATAATAGTAGTAAGCACTAGCAATTAGATCATCTGGTGTCCGTCCCTTTAGATGTAAAATATCTTCTGTATCTAACGCTAACCAATCGCCTAACTGATCGCCATCTAACCAAAGAAACTCGTTACGTGTCCCTTTAGCATAATCATGGACCCAATCGACCCACGACATCATTGCACCAAAGTTTTGCTTAAGTACAGCTAAATCGCCGGTTCTGGTATAGGTGACCCAAGGAATAATCGTTGCAACGTCACTCCAAACCGCTTTGCCACCATCATGCTCATCGACTGCGGGACAATATAACGGCACTTTGCCGTTGTGTAAACTTTGCTCAACGGCCACATCAAACATGAATTTACGATTAAAGCTAAAAGTGTTCATATTATAACTGGCTGTTTGGGCAAAGATTGCTGCATCCCCAGTCCAGCCTAGTCGTTCATCTCGTTGCGGACAATCGGTTGGCACATCAAGAAAATTACTTTTCTGGCCCCAAAGAACATTTTTAAATAGTCGATTAACTAACGGATCATTAGTTGTAATATTACCAATTGATTTCATATCCGAGTACAAAGCCCATGCACTAAAATCGGTTACATTTATATTTTTTGGAAAATCGATCAATTTAACATAGCGGAAACCAAAATATGTGAAATGGGGTCGAACTCTGTGGGTTGTACCATCGCTAACGTAAGTAAATGTTGCCCGCGCTGAACGCAGATTACCCCGATATAATTCACCGTCTTGCAACACCTCACCATATTCCAATGCAACTTTACTCCCCCGGGGTAAACGATTGGTAAAGGTGACCCAGCCAGCCATATTCTGTCCAAAATCCAGAACAGTTGTGCCACTTGGTGTCATAATCTTTTTAACGACTGGTAATTTTTCATGGGTAGTGATTGGCAAACTCAAGCGATCAAATAAATACTTAGCTGGTTGTTCAAACTGTGCCAGCGGCAATTCAGTTAGACTAACCGTTTCATCAAGATCCTCTCCATAATAAATACCCGAATGCGAAATTCGAGAACGCATACATTTCCATGTAGCATCGGTTGTGATAACTTTTTCGACACCCGCCTCATCAGTAAAACATAATGCGGCAACGGCCATTAACGCATTGCCGTATTGATTCATTTTACCGCCATGTTGTTTAATGCCTAATTTACCGCGGAACCAGCCATCACCGAGACTGATTGTTAATGTATGTACACCAGCTTCGGTCAACAAGTCGGTAACATCATGTGTGGCAATCTGCGTGTAATAATTGTAGTTAGTAAAGCCAGGTGCCAAATATTCTGCGCCAACCTTATGCCCATCAATATAGGCCTCGTAAAGTCCTAGCCCACTAATATATAATCTTGCCTGTTTGATCCCCCTTGGAATCGTCACTTGTTTGACTAATTGCAGGCCATGGACACTGGCATCAGCCGAACCGATCCAGTGCGCACCAAGGCGTTGATCCATCAGCCCAGTTTCAAAATAAGTTGCTTTAGTTTCAGTATAATCAGCTGCCCGTAAGGAAACGTGAACTACATATCGCGTACGTGGTGCTAAATCCAAGGCTGGTTGAAAATCCAGACTTGTTGCCGCCTGCCATTCGGATTCGTAGACTACTTTGTCTGCCGCTTGAATCGTTAGCTTTTTCTCAAGCTCAGTCGGATAGTCCATTCCGACTACTGAACAATGAATGGTGATTTGATCAAATTTATACCCAATTGGTGTTTGCATCTGATTAATACTAATGGTATTAATTTTCAATATTAGGTCCTCCTCATCAGTTTGCCGCAATCGCTTACAAGGTTTATTATGCTTTATTTTTAGCGCTTATTTTATTTATTAATGCTTTTTATTATTAATAAGTGCTATTAGTAGGCAAATTTATTTAAAATAAAAACCACTAAAAAATAGTTTTTCAACTTATTTTTAGTGGTTTTTTCTATCGCCTAAGCTTTTAATGCTTCTTTAAAATTCAAGGTTAATTACCAAAAAATAGATAACGCACCATCCAGCATAGAATTTCTTCTTATGCTTAAATTACTTGATAAAATTTGACAATGTACATTCATTAATAATCAAACTATAGGACGCCATTTTAAACTTTACAACCCGACAAATCAAGTTCATGACTATAAAGCTGTCTTTCTTTGACCCTGTACTCCAAAACAGTTATCGATAAACAAGAGGAACAGCTTTTATGGATGAAAAACAAACTGCAGATACGAAAAATATTTGCCCAAAACTTTTATTACCCACTAATCGTCTGCGCCCCCAGCAACCGCAAAATCCCCGCGGCACTTTTCTGATTCTGACACAAAAATTGTAGAAACTGTAAAAATTCCGCCGCATCCTGTTGCCGGTACAAAAATTCGCCTAAACAGTACAGTTCATCCTTAGCCGACACCGGCCGATCCAAAAAGTCGTGGCGCGCCAGCTCATGGTCTAAGGGAATGCCTAAATCAGTCATTGAAGTCCTCCTTTGTTTATATGAAAGAAAAGCGACCTAAATATGCAGATCCTGGCCCAGCATTGCAGTGAGTTCTTGCTGCCATTTGTGCGCGGCGACCAGCACCACGCAATCGTTGGTGCGCATATTGCGGATCACCACCACGCCGTCGCTGCGATCAAGCTCGCGGACGAGGCGATTGAGGTGCATTTTGGCGTTACTGACGGGGAGTGTTTCGATCATCGGCTTCACCTCCTTTTTAATTGCGCCGCATTGTTGGCGGCACCACATCTTGCTGCATATTTACCGTCCCGTTGCCCGCTGCCACCGGCGTATCCAGCACCAACTGCGGCGTAAAGCGCATTTGCCCTGGGGTAAAGGTAAAGGCCAACTCGGTCAGGCAGCCAGAACGGTTTTTGCGGAAAATTAAGTTTAGGTGGCGGACTGCCTTGTGTTCTTCGTCATTGCTGATTGGATAAAGAAAACTGACCGTATTGGAATCTTGCTCGATACTGCCGGACTCGCGCAGGTCGGCTAGTTGCGGCGTGCGGTCAACGCGTTTTTCCAGCTCGCGGTTTAATTGCGAGAATAAAATGATCGGGATGCCCATTTCGTTGGTCAACAACTTTAACTCGCGGGTGATCGTTTCGATCTCCAGCCGCCGATCGGTGCGCGCCGCCAGTCGTTCTAAACTGATAATTTGCAAATAATCGATCACCGCTAAATATTCGCCGGCGGCAGCTTTGGCGGCGTGGGCGCGGATCGTCTTGATGATCTGCGGCAAAATCAGCAATTTATCATGTAAATACAACTGTTGTCGATTCAACTGTTCGATGCCGGCACGGACTTTTTCTTTCTCAGCGGCACTCATTTGGTACGGGTTAGTGAACTTGCCAGCCGCCACGCCAGTTTCGCAGGCGACGATCCGCTGGTAGTTATCCTGGGCGGTCATTTCCAGCGAAAACAGATCCACCGTCAGATTCGGTGTGTACTTGATCGCCTGTTCGATCAGATTCAGCGCAAAGGCCGATTTACCGACACCGGGGCGGGCGCCGATCGTCCACAACATCCCGCCGCGCAAGCCGCCGTTGAACACGCGATCGACATTGGCGAAAGTTTTGATGCCCAACGGCTGTGGCTGTGCCAGTTCCGCCGCTAACGTCGCCCCGTGTTCAGTGATCGGTTGCGTTGGTGTCGGCGGTTCGTTTAAGCCCAGCAACAAGCGACTTTGCGCCTGCAACGCCGCCAAATTTTCCGCGTTCGGCGTGGCAAAATAGGCTTGGGCCGCCATTTGCGTGTTGCCCTGTTCGTACCAAAAATGCTGCGCCTGCACGCTGTCACGAAAAATTTGCTCGTTGTCACAAGGTTGGGCAAACGTCTGCCAATCAGCCTCTTCAAACGCCAGCGGGTACGCCGCCTGAAAGCGCCGCTGCACATCCACAAAACTCTGAAACGGTCCCGGATCAGTCACCATAAATTCGACAAACTCACGGCAGCTCTTGCCACTGAACCATTCCGGCGCGATCGTCACTGTTTTGATCGCCGCCGGATGTTGCAATAAATAATGGACCACATTAGTATCCAAGGTCACGCCCAATCGCCTCCACTTCTTCTTCGGTCACGTCAACTACCTCATCAGCCGCCCGCCGCAACACCATTGCCACATCACCGCAGCTTAACTGATACAGATCACGCAAATACTGCGTCCGCGTCAGCTGAGCTGCCGGCTGCACGTGCGCCGGTGGCGGCGCCTCCAACAAATACTGCTTAAACTTCGGTCCAAACAACGTCTGCGGCCGCACAAACTTCCAAAAATCAGTCTCGTACCAATCCTTGCACTTCCAATCGATCACCTGTTTGATCTGCTTGATCGTCACTTTTTGATCAAATAAGCCCGCCAATAAAATCTGTGTTGCCGGCTCGTTGCTAAATTGCTTGCCCGACTGCTGGTGCAGGTACGCCAGAATTTTGCCGGTGGTCGTTACTAATTTAGCGCGTTGTGCTGGGGTGTATTTTTGCAGGGCCAGTGGCGTGACGCCGGTTAATGGCGGTGCTGGTGGGGCTGGCTGCGGATCATCCACGTCGTAAAATTTAACTAGCCCGCAATAATTAGGATCGACATCGTCAACTGCATAGCGTTCCCAGTGGCTGATCTGATAGCGGTCATCCGCATGTCGTTGCAGTAAACCAGCCTTTTCTAGTAGCGCCAATAACTGCGGTACATAGTTAGCACGAGTAATATGCGCTAGGTGTGCATATTCGCTGTTAGTCAACGCTGGTTGATCAGTACCAGTAACGTAGCCAGCACAACCCGCACGGCCAGCAATACAAGCTAAACGCAACCAAAGTGCTTGTGCAGTTCTTTCTTGACGACCATTACTTGCCAACTGTTCTAGTTTTATAAATTCAGGTAATTCAAATAAGTTAATTGGTATTTTAATAACCGTTTCCAAAACCCTCACCTCAAATTAGCTATTCATTTATATATACGTTTGAGCGACCGCTTTTGTCCCGCTATTTTGGCAAAAAAATAAAGTTAAGCACGAAACACTGATTTAACAGCGTTTACTTAACTTTATTTTTCTCATGTTAGTTATTTTTTACTTGATCTTAGATCAAGTTCAGGTGATCTTAGATCAAATTCAAGTGATCTTAGTCGAGTTCAAGTGATCTTAGATCAAGTTCAAGTGATCTTAGATCGACCCTAAAATCATATCGGTGCGCGCATAGTTACAGCCACTTCACCCCACGTACCCGCTAATCCGCCTTACTTTTCCGGTGCTTCAAACCGCGCGGTGGCCGTATATGATAATCGGCCGACGCAGTGGCTTCGCGGACTGACATTTGTCCCACTTCTGCCAACTGACAAACATCTTCGCTGAAACAATCATAAATAAATTGCCGGAGCTGCGCCGGCTGTACTTGCGGAATATCCAAGGCCGTCAACTTCGGTAAATTGGCCGGCACCATGAGATCACAAGTACTTGACGGCAACAATTCTTTAAAGCCTTGCTGAACTACATTGGTCAGTGCCAGCAGAAATTCGCGCACCAAACCTAATTGGGTGGTCAAGCTGCGCACACTAAGTTGCACCCGAATCACCACTTTGGGCTGGCGCTCATCTGCTTGACTAAAAGTTACCAGCACCGCATTTGCGTATGCGCGCATCGTTGAATACCAGCGGCTGCACACCCAAGCCGCCTGTTGCCGCTGTGGACTAGAATCCGGAATAAATGAATTTTCACCGTGAAAATAAGGAAAGTTCTGTAGCCCCAACTCATCGGCCATCCACCGTGATAGTCGACACGTTAACAAATTATGCTGACTGTACACGGTCATTAACTGCACTGCTGTCCGCGAACATAGCACCACTTTACCAGAAACATCGATCACCGCCGTGCGGTAGATCACGTTGCCAAGCTTTAAGTCATCCGCCAAGCTGCCAACAAAAATAGTGGTCTTGCGAATCGCAAAATCAGCGCATAATTCTGCCGTTTCTGCATACGTCGTCTGATCCGCCAAATCATAATAAAAACAATTATTTGGCAATCCCTTTGGTCGTTGTCCCATCTGATCCCCTCCAATTGGTCGCTGCAATCGCGCCATCTTTCAGATTAGCATAAGCTAAATCTTATTTAGTTGGAAGCGGTTAACTATTTACTAAAAATTTAATGAAGACTAGATTAGAAAAAATCGATTGCCGTAATGAAAGCCTTTTCTTATTGTATTTTCAATTAACCAGCGCTGCATTTTTACAAAATGCGCTGTTTGTCGTTTTTATGGCCAAGCCGGTATGCTAAATAGCGTCCTAGACGTCTGGGATCACTACAAGCAAAGGTTGTGATCCAATGACAAATCAATTGATCAATACGGCATTTAACGCCGCACTCAACGATAAAAAACTAATCGGCGGTGCGCTGAAACACTGCCACATCACCCGCCAACGCTCAGATTACGATGATTTTTTTCAAGAATGCCTGCTAGCTTACGTCGATGCCTACTGCCAATACGAACAGTTGCCGGCGCCGCAGATCAGCCGCAATAACTATCTCTATACCAAGCTGTGCCAACGGATCTATGATCACTGGCGCAAAAATCAATGCTATCACAAATATTTCGGCAACGAGGCCACCGTTGAACCAACGACTAACGCCGACTTGATCAACCATCTGATCTTAGAAGACCTCGTTGCTGAACTGTCGATCGTCGAAAACCAAATCTTCAACCACCTGTATCTACAAAATGATTCCGTGACTGAAACTTGCCGGCAATTAAAAATCAGTCGCAGCGCCCTCTATCGTCGCCGGGCCAAACTTTTTAAGAAAATTCACCACTTTATTTGAAAACAGCGGGACAAAACGGCAGGCTCAAACGTATATATAAGTGAGGGCTAAATGACGGCCGCATTGACCCTTAAAAAAACTGGGTTTCTGGCTCCAGAAACCCACACTAAAATTGACGAGGAGGTCATCCCATGGCTATTTTGAAAACAGACTTGCAGATCAAAACCGTCGGCGACAACATCGACGGCGAAGCGACGCACAAGTTCATGAACGTCAAAGAAGGCACCACCCCTGAACAACTGGACACATTCGGCAAAACCATCGCTAAACTAGCCAACGAAGGCTACAGCGCTGCGGTCACCGTTGTATATGATCGACATGACTACGCAGGATAGAGTGGTAAATTAGGCGCTCAGGATTTGAGGTCTAGCCTACTACTCCACAAAAGTAGTTGATTATTAGCAAACACCACTAATAATCTTGATGCTACGGACGTTGACCATTCTTGTGGCAAAATTCATGCCGCAAGAAACATGGCAGCTAGGAGATAAGAGACACGCAGTGGCGCGTTCTCATAGCGTAGCTGAGCGGAAGATCCTGCCTAATTTATCACGTTTCCACTACCCCTGAGTAACGCGCACCGCCCCATTTCCGCCGCCAAGCGTACGCCCCGACGCTAAATCGCGGAAATACCGCACCACTGAATTATCTACTACTACGCAATACACCACTACACCCAATCCACCACAGAGAGGAGCATTCCCATGAAACAACTTGATATGGAGTTCAAGAACGAAATCGGCAAAACGAAACATATGCGCCTGAACTACGCTTCCCAGACCCTGGACGAAACTACGATCAAAACAGCGATGCAAACGATCGCCGATTTGAAGATGTTTGAGTTGGAAGCGGTTAATCCGTACGCAACGCCAATCAAGGCGCAGTACATTGAACGGACAGTGACACCAATTTTTGGCGGTGAAACTGAATCTGAACCAAAAGCTAAGATTGCCGAATAATTACTGTATGCAAAGAAGCCACACTTTAGCCGGTGTGGCTTCTTTGCGTTGAGAACCATGGTTGTATAACTTACACATTATTCGATGAAACTAACTAAAAATAGCTACCGAACAGTAATTATTTGCAAGAATACAAAATATTATTAGTTGGTAAGACCAAACTATTTATCCTTACTATCAAAACCGCCGCCTAGATAAACCCCACCAAAGAAGCCGCCCCACATATCACTTAAATTCAGATTAGGCTGATAATGTGGCTTGACCCTTGTGCGGGTGGTCATGGTTAAATAAGTTTCGTGATAGTTGTTATCCGGTCGGCTTAAGGTAGTCGACGGGTTGAAGACTTTTTCCAAGTCTGGCAGCTTGCCGGTTGCCTTTTCTTTTTCGGTAGCCGGCGTTAGATAGTAGCCATAGCTACCGGAGTAAAGCTTGCGGCGTTTAAGGTCTACCGGATAACTATACGCTTCCAAGCCTTTGTATAACCGTGATAAATCAGTGTTACCTAAGGTCAAACCGGTGTTCAACCCTAACCAACGCAAGTCCCCGCTGTTCATGATATCGGGACCGAACACTAAATACCGGATAAAACCCCGTTTAGCATCATTAGCCGCCTCGATTTTCGGCAACTTAGGCTCCCACGTGTAAGGACTATTCACAAAGTAATAACGAGCGGTTAACCCAAACTTACTAAACTCGTAATAGTAACTATCCTTTAACTGGTAGGTGTCGCCCTGTAAGTCTAAGCCAAAATGAATCTTAAAAGCACCATTTACCCAAAAGTTAGTTAAATCAGCGGTGTATAGGCTCAAGGCGTACGGCTCTTTGCCTTGGCTTACCCCGTTTTTAAGTGTTTCCCGCTGGTAGATATCTAAGCGCTGAATAAGCATAAGTTATTCCCCCTTTTTTAACCAAATTCACTTTTAAACACAGCTTACTACTTTTCACAATAATAGTTAATGAGCCAGCACCTATTGAAAGACATTAATTCGATAAGGAACCTCTTGTTTTGGCACTGCTAAGCTACGTAATCGCAGATCAATGTTTACTAGATCATCCTTGTATCTCATTATATAGTAAATTGCTCGCAGTCGTTAATTGCCAGCTCTTGTTTTACTTGCTTAAAACAACACCATTCAGGGACAACGTCAAACGACGAAGCATAATTCCGTGCCATATCAGTGTCTACTTGCAAAATAATCATATACATTTCAATTGAAAAAACAGTGATATATGGAAACCCAAACAAACTAACTTAAAATCAGCTTATTTGTCATCAATTTCGGAATATCTGTTGTTTTTAAATTCCCGGATGATACTTTATTGGCTAAACGCAATAATACCTCAGTTGTCATCGCACCGCCATCCATATTTGTTTGGTTATGCGTGCGAGTTAATTGATCCAGATACTTACCTGTAAAGCCACCTGCTACCCATAAATAATATATATTATTTTTTAACAGCGTCGCTGGAAAGGCCTCCCACCAGCGGTTTGGTGTTACATTCTGGTTTTTATCAATCACATCTGTAATATAATCAACCATTTCACGTTGTTGATCCACTGGGATGTTATAACCATTCGAATAAGCTTTCGTATCCAGAATAATTCCATAAGTAGAGTTATAATAAACTGCTCCATCTGGCCTATTTTGTCCGCCAAGATGTTCTCCATTCAATTCAAAGTACTTTTTAAAAATTTCAACTACTTTTACTTCAAACAAAGTAGCTTCAAGGGTGTTTTGAGAACGTGTAGTTGCCTTTTTCCACGACATTTCAATAACTTCTATATCGGCAGGATCAATTTCTGTAAGTTCATTGAGTAGCGTATTTTTAGTTTTTTGTAAGGCGGCATCCTTTAGTACCGGTGTCATATTAACACTTGGTACTTCAAAATTATTAACGCTATCTCTAAAATAGATATTCCCACCATCTCTATCAATGTTTAGACCAAATCGAATTAATCCTTGAATATCAGCTTGTAGAACACCCATACCGTCAAATAATCCGCGTTCTTTAAGATATTCACTTAACGCCGATATCTTTGTAATTTGCTGCATCCCTTTAAGCGTGTATGCACGACGAATTTTTACATAATTTTTATTAGTGACCTTAGTTGCCAACATATGCCAGGAAACGTACTTCTCTATAGCATGGTGGCGAGAAAAACCCTTGGCCAGCTTCAAAGCTCGCCGACCCCTCATACCATTAATTTGATAAGCATGCGGTGTATATTCTTCATCACCATCGACTACTCGAACTAATTTACGTGACTTGATCAGATCAAGAGCAATTAACCATCTAGAAATAGTTCGTGCCCATTTATCTGCAGACCCTTCTACATCACTACGAACATCGCCCTTTTTATTTTGTGGTGTATCATGTAAATATTCAAACCATTCGGATTCCTCAAAAGAAGTAAAACCTGGTTCCCCAGAAAATCCTAACTCATGACCAATTTTAAATTTCGATAACAAAACAGTAGTGTCTTGATTATCTGATTTTACATTATTTAACAAATATAAGAACCGTACGGCTGGTGGATAAGCCATAACTACGGGAACTAGAAATGCTTTTTCTTCAGCGCTTAAAATGTATGTTTTCTCCTTACCATTCTTCCAAGTTCCATCTGGTTGTTGTGCAAATCTCTTGCCTAGCTCTGTAATGCTTAATAAATCAGTATCTTCACTTACTTCAAAGAAATGTAATGTCAACGCCCAATTCAAGAATCCTTCTGCCGTCCATTCATCTGTCCATGCCTTTTCTTTCTTATTATCACCACCTGACAATTGAGCTAAACCAAATGCTACTTGATGCTTTCTGTCCTTTACTCCCGTATAATTCTTTGGAAAAACAGCCTTACCTTTCATTTGGTTATAAGTTATCTGAATCTCAGGCCGTGTAAGCCTATTCCTTAAAGCATTTCTCTGCACACTATCTTCAATATAGTCTAATCCTGTATCTAATAAGTACGTATAATAAGGTGAATCTCTCACCAATATTTGAACAGTTCTTTTTAATTTACCAAAATTGGATGGATTCTGAATCCATCCAAATTCATGTGCGCCCATGTTAACCACTCCCAATAAGATTATGATAATTGTAACGCATTGAAATATCAAAATCAGTACACTGTCAGAACAATATGCACATTAAAATAAATAATCGTGTAATGCGTATATTAATAAATAGATACGCCATATAGTATTTGCAGAAGAATGGCTACTAATGCTATACTAGCGTTGATAGGATGTAATAGGATGTGAGATAATGAGATTTATCGGAAGCAAAGCCCATCTACTAAAAAAAATAGATGAAATATTATTACCAAATTTAACAGGAAAAGAAAAAACGTTTGTGGATTTATTTGCTGGTTCAAATAGTGTTGCACAATATTATAAAAGAAGATACGCAGTAACTAGTAATGATCTTTTAGCATTTTCAAATTGTATTGCTAAAGGAACAATTGAACTTAATACAACCCCTACTTTTGGCACCCTTAGAGGAGTTGGAATTACTGATCCCTTAAAGTATTTACAATCTACAGACCTAAGCAAATATGATGGTGACTTTATAACAAAAGAATACTCTCCTGCTGGACCAGATGGACGTATGTATTTCACTATTGAAAATGCCAAACGTATTGACTTTATCAGAAATACCATTGATAAATGGCACACAAATAGCTTGATCAACGAGCAGGAATTCTACTATATATTAAGCATCTTACTACAGGCAGTTCCATTTGTGTCAAACATAACCGGAACATACGGTGCCTATTTAAAACATTGGGATAAACGATCCTTTAAAAAAATTGAGTTAATTCCTACGCCAATAATTAATAATCACCACAAAAATAAAGCACTTAATATGGACGCAGTCATATTGAGTAAACAAATAAGTGGCGATATTTTATATATTGACACGCCATATAATAATCGTCAATATGCACCAAATTACCATATTTTAGAAACAATCGCACTAAACGACCATCCTACTGTACACGGTGTAACCGGACAACGTGACAATCGGGAAAAGCGTTCTGATTTTGCAATGAAATCACGTGCAAAACAAGCAATGATAAAATTACTAACCAATTTAAATTTTTCTCACGTTGTGGTCAGTTATTCAACTGATGGTATCATCCCTGAAGATGAGTTAAAACAACTTATTACAGACATTGCATTAGATGGACATGTGATTGAAAAGCGAATTCCTTATCGGAAATATAAATCTAAAATAATCAACCCTGATGATGAACTGTATGAACTACTTTTTTATTTTCAACCAGCACATGCCCTACTAAAGAAAAAAAGGGCTATTGTAAAATCAACCAATATACAAACCAGCCTATTTAAAGATACCGCAACCATTAGTACAGTACCTAGTAGTGGATTCATTAAAAGTCCGTTAAACTATATTGGTGGAAAATACAAACTACTGCCACAACTATTTCAATATCTACCTAAACACGCGGATAAGTTTATTGATCTTTTTAGCGGTGGTGGGAATGTCGGCATTAACGTCAATGCCGACACAGTTTTTTTCAATGATTTAAATAGTAAAATTAATGAGCTTTTTCGGTATTTTCAAGGTCAAGACCCAAATACTTTAATCACAAAAATACAAAAACGTATAACTGATTATGATCTATCTAAAACGAATGAAAAAAATTTTTTGAAATTTCGTGCTGATTATAATGCACATCAAAATCCATTAGACCTATATGTACTTGCGGCTTATAGCTTTAACTATCAATTCCGCTTTAATAACAGCATGGAATATAATAATCCATTTGGTCGAAATCGTAGTCATTTTTCAGAAAGCATGGCAAATCACTTGATCCGATTCGTATCCAAACTAAATATTCTTGATGCACATTTCACGGATTATTACTTTACGGACTTTGACATGAGTACTCTTACAAAGAAGTCGTTTGTTTATGCTGATCCGCCATATTTAATTACTACAGGTTCATACAATGATGGCAATCGTGGATTTAAAAATTGGACATCCACGCAAGAAAAAGAACTATATCAATTATTAGACGACATTAATGATCGCGGTATACATTTTGCATTAAGCAACGTTACTGATCATAAAGGTAAATCAAATGATATTTTGAAAGAATGGATTAAAAAATATCACGTACACGTTCTAAATTATAATTACAAAAATTCATCACACAATACCACAGCACTTGATAGTCGTGAAATACTAGTTACAAATTATTAAGAATAAAAAAGTTAACAATACTTCAGTCTGATATAATTAGTTTATTAACTCATAGGATTGAAGGCCTTTTAATGACTATTACTATAAATTATTATCCTAAAAAAACAAAACGTTTTTCCATCGGTTTAGGGCAAGATGTCGGTAGTTTACGCAGTATGGTAAATATGTTACAAGTATTTGTAATTAATTCCCCTATCCAGAAGAAATTAATTAAGCGTCTTTCTTGGCGTATGAGCGATCAAACTCTGCATAAAAAATATTTAAAAATATTATCATCTAGCCCTGTTCGAGCGACAGTAAAAGATTTAAGCATAGAATATAAAAAACTAAAGCATACTAATGCATCACCAAATATACGTGGAATTCTACAAGGTATTATGGATGGCCAGAAATATGCCAGAGATCGTAACAACAACTTATTATTAGATCCGGAAGGAAAACCTTATAAACTCTCTATGCGTAGTTGGGCAATTCGTAATTTCATATCATTGGCCATTTCACTTGGCTTTTTAAACTGGAATCGAGTTAACGGTGATATTACATTAACAGCTTTTGGCTACCAACTAGCAACAGCAAAACATTTTTCAACAGAAGAATTAACAAACGACGAAACTAAGTTATTTACGCGAGCATTTATTTCGCTTCCTTATGCTGTTGGATTTATGCGTACACTTAAAAATACACCAAATGGATTGAATAAATTCGAACTAGGTGAGAAATTTGGCTTTGCTGGTGAAGAAGGATTCGTCAGTTTTGGCTCAAAAATATTTATAGACGCACTGAAAGAAGCTTATCGTAAAAATGATGAAAAATTGGCTAAGACAATAAATTCTAATTGGGAAAGTACTAGTGATAAATATATTCGGAGTCTTGCCTCTTTATTGGGCAAACTTAACTTTGTCCATACCTCTAAACAAAAAATTAAATATAAAGATGAAGAACAAAAAGACAGATCTTTTAAAATCAGTATATATTCTCTAACCGGGCTTGGAAGACAAGCTCTTGGATACGCTCTAGGACTGTCTAGTCATCCACGTTCAAAAAAAAACATTATATGGGATATGTTAGCTACCAAAGGTAGTCAACAAACGTACATCCGTACAGTCAGGGCCTTAATTCTAAAAGAGTTAAGTGAATCAAGATATCTAACTGCAGAATTATTAGCAACTCGTATTAATAATAATCGTATTAATAGCAAGAGAGTTTTAAACGGTGAGTTAGTAACTGCTGATGAAATTATTGATCACATTACTGGTCTCAATGGCATTGGTTTAGAAATCACAAGTAGCCATCGTGGTTTTATACTTAAAGATAAAATCAGTGATTTTGAAATTCCAGTTTTGGCAACTGACTTGCCACATAAGGACAATGTAATAAAGCAACAAGACGAGTTACGGCCAATGCTCAAACATGTAAATCATAAATATTTACAACTTGTTGAGCTTGCATTCGAATCATCTCGAAATAGTGAATATTCACAGTTTGAAACACTTACTATGGAATTAGTATTAAAATACCTTGACTTTTCAGGTAAGTCATTAGGTGGTGCAAATAAACCGGATGGCATTGCTTGGGATCCTCTCGGTAACTTTTTAATCTTTGATACTAAGGCCTATAAACATGGATATACCTTATCTAACAATACTGATAGGGTTGCACGTTATATTAACGATGTGCGCGATAAAGATATACAAAGAATATCTCGTTGGTGGCAAAGTATTCCAACATATATTGATGTAAAAAATAAATTACAATTCGTATATATTTCTGGCAGCTTTACAGGTCACTATTTACGACTTCTAAATGACTTACGATCTCGTACTAGAGCAAAAGGTGGTTTGGTGACTGTCGAAAAATTACTATTAACGACTGAGCGCTACTTAGCCGAAGCTGATTACACTCATAAAGAACTATTTGACGATTGGATGGATGATAATATTGAACATGAAGAGTATTTTTATTCCCTACAGGATGCACTAAAATAGCACTGGAATTAATAAAAAAGATCATTAATCAAATGCTGAACTTACTTAATATAATCGAGGTCCCCCACATGACTAATTTCACCGTCAACCTAACACCTGGCAACACCTATACCAACAAAGAACTGTCTGCCGCTTTCAACGTCAGTAATATGGGCGGTATGCGTTACTCAAAAAAAAATAACGCGCTAGTTCTGATCTCCGACCACACCAAAGGTTACGACGACCACCGCGAGCACGATATTCTCTACTATACTGGTATGGGTAAATATGGCGATCAATCGCTGGACTTCGGTCAAAACAAACGACTGCAAAGTGTTTCAATTGCTACTGCCACCAATATTTATCTGTTTGAAGTGTTGAAGAAGACGGAATACATTTATCGCGGGCCAGTCACTCTTTGTCAGGAACCCTTTCAAGAACAACAGCTTGATTTTGACGAAAAACCGCGCAAAGTTTGGATTTTCCCGTTAAAAGTTAATCAGTAAGAGCAGCAAAAGACACGTAGAAGCTAAATTCCACGCGTCTTTTTAACTGCATTTCTTTCCACCAACTCACGCCACACCCTAATTCAGAATCGTCTGCTTAAAAATTGCCTCATTTTGCGTCATGGCCATTTTAAATTCACCATAATCTTCAATATCATAGGGAATTTTTAGCCCACATTTAATCAGCAGAATATCAGAACGCGCCACGACATTATCATCATAAGTCGAACCACTATTCAAGAACAGCTTCAAATCGTTAGTCTCGCTACTTTCTGGATACAGATAGAACCCCTTCTTAGCATCAAATCTGAACATATAAGCTAGAACTTGCAAGTAGTCTTTATTACCAATATTATTCTGGGGTTTATATTTCGTATCAGCGATAACCCGTGACGTCGAATTTTGGCTAATAAAATCGGGATAGATCAAACCAATTTGCCCACCATCATCCTTATTAAATAGTTCTTGGGCACCCTCGCCACCTTTATTTCGTGGATGGTGGAACGAATCGCCGATTAACAAATTAACGTATTCTTCCCATAACCAGGCACCATCAAACAAAATACCTTGAACCTGATGAACGCCCAAACCGATTTGGTATTTATCATGCTGTAAAATCATAAGACAGAGTTTTTGCAGCATACCATATTCGTGATAATAAGCATGACGCACCGGATTTTTTTTATTTATAGCAATCACTTTAGTACGCGCATAGAATTCATACTTATTCGTTGCAGCAATAATTGCCCCAACTTCCATTTTAACCGATCGTAACAGCCGTTGACCATAGGGCTTAGCTTTTATAAATTCAATGGTGTGCCGAATCAATTCAGTTAACTGATTATCATACGCAAATTCCCTTTGATTATAGGCAACTTTACCTATAAATGGTGTATTCGTTCTAACATGGCGAGCAACGTCGATAACGCCTTTAACATGATTATCATTATATTGGTGTCGTACATAAGTTTTAAAAACACCTTTACGCATCGCCTTTTTCAAAAAATACGGCAACAAAAGTGCTGACCAATCAAATAAGTGGTACTCCTGACTGGCATTCGTATTTAGATTGACCACATTAGGCAGAGCAAGCACCTTTTCAAGTAGATACTGAAAAAAATTATCTCGTCTACCAGTTGAAAAGCGTGATTCGATTATTAAATGTTCCTGACCATAACCAAGGAACCCCATTACATTACAGGTGCAGTAACAATTATTCTTACTTCTTAGCACCATCTGTTCATTAGTGATATCGGCAGCGGATGTAATTGTTTCTGGAAATACGAAGATACCTTCTCGTTCTAGTTGTCCTAATGTTTGATCAGCAATTTTCTTTGTCACTGACTGCACAGTCGTAAAAGTGTCTTTTGCATAGGTCGTATTATCTTTAATTCTCAATACCATGATCAGTACTACCTACCTTAGAATGGTCATATGCTTGCGCAAGTCGCACCATGATTTTAGTTTCATCTTGCATTCCATGAATATAGTCTTGTAACAGCGGTTCTAAATAGTCAGTCCATAATTGATCAAAGGTCAATGTTTTTAATTTCAAAAAATAAGCGGCCCCAATTTGATAATTTTCATTAAGTTCCTCAACCATAGCAATCGCATTGTTCAATGCATTCATGCGCTGTTTTGCTTCAGCTGCATTTTCGAGTGAATCCAACATCTCGATTCGTTCACCTGCTTTGATTTCAATGAAGCGGAAACGACGGCGCATGGCAAAGTCAAACGTATCAACTGAACGGTCAATATCATTCATTGTACCAACAATATAGACATTTTCCGGGATAAAGAATTTTTCTTCGTGGTCGTCGTGCAAACTGGCATATTGAGTAGTAACTTCACCAGCAGGACCACGATAACCTGGGTCAATTGAAAAGAAAAGTTCACCGAAGATTTTAGCAATCTCGCCACGATTGATTTCATCGATGATAAAGATATAGGGTTTTAATTTTTCCGGTTGTACTGTCGGTTTAGCCAACGATGTTTGGGTTGCTTTAATTGCCTTAAAAATAGCCAGATCATAAGAATAGCTTTGCGTACCATTTAATTTTCCAAAGAATCCGGTAACGTCTGTAACCTGTTTAAATTTTCGCCCAGATGTCAGCATTTGCTTGATAGTATCGACACTTAAACTAAGCTTATCAGCTATTGCATTTTCTGGTATGGAAACATTGATATGATTTTCATCAACATCAGTAATGTAAAATTTCGTACCGCGAGTCGTGGTTAATTCATCGACGCCTAATTCAATATTGGCAAAATAATCGGTTATCATTTCTTGCACGGAGACTTCTTTTTCGATCGCTGACTTCGATTTTTTTGAATTAATAAGGTTCTTTTGCGCGCGGCCAACAAATTTTTTAAAAATACCATCTTGCAATTCAAAACCCATTGAGCCATCCGCATTGGTTCTTGGACGTAAGCCTTCGACAAAATCGGTGTAATCATAACTCGGGTGGAACTGAACGAATTCAATTTGCTGTTTTTGTTCTGCAGTTAATTGTGTGTAATCAGTAAACTGACCTGCACTGATGATATCCGTTGCAATTTCTTTAGCCAGATAAGATTTACCCGTTCCTGGGGCACCGTGAAAGATAATGTTCTTGCTTGTTAATAAAGCTGATGTGTACTTATTTTTAAAATCGGTTTTAGCCTTCAAATTCACGACCTCCTTTTCTTGCGCATTAACATCTAGACTCGCATTCCGATACCACCATAGTAATGAGCTAAGCAAGGCGCCATCAAGTTGCGGATACTTTTCCGAAATTAAGCGCGTCAGCTCATAATTTTGTTTATAAACGCCGCCTTGCGCTTCAAGCGAGAGCATGGGTCCCCAAACCGTTTTCTGATCTTTATTCAGGTTAATACCCGAAAAAACCGGCGTCGCTGAATAAGCACACAATAGCTTAGTTACCATTGCCGAACGGCCAAAGAAAGAATTAGTTGATTGCCTGCTCTGGAAAACCGGATCAGAAAACTCAGCATTAATTCCCTTAGTGACGATTGCAACTAGATCTGCCTTTAATCGAGAAAACTGCTGGTTGAGCTCATTTTCAGCAATTACTTGGTTGTTCTGATCACAATAGGCGTGATACTTTTTACTCCAGTAAATTCCAAATTTGCCGGCCGTACCACCGCGAATTCCTAGATACAGATCACGATATTTGCCACTCTCAATTTCATAACAAAAGGACTTATTTTGTGGGCCTTTACCAGTAACATACTCATCCAATGCCAATGATTTTAAGCGTTCCAGCGGCCAATCGATTAAGAATTTTGCGCCAAGCCGCTTATTTTTCTCCTTATCCTGCTCTGCTTGAGCGAGTAGCTCCTTTTGATTTTGTTCATACCATTGTGTAAATTGTGTTAAGTTGGCACCCATTAGTTCACCCCTACTTACTCTATCCTATAAGATTTTACAATTATCTCATAAGAATTGTAGCATAGACAAATCACTAAATATTAATTAATCATAAATTAAAGTCATTGTTACGTCATTTGATTGAATCACAAAAAGCCGCGCAGAAAATCAATTTCCGCGCGGCTTTTCCTATATCCTAGCATCTACCCGACCCTACTTTGACCGCACTACCGATTTAACCTCATAGGCGCAAAAATCAACAGCCAAACAATAAAACACCGTGTTGACCACGTTCAGCCGGGCACCGCCGTAGAAAAATAGCGAGCAAAAGCCAATTGTGATCACAACCACACCGAACGCCAGCATTCCATTATGATAGTAATGGACCCATTTGGCTTCCTGGCCATGGCCACTGATTCGCTGATTGCGCCGATATAACAGCCAAAAAATCACCGCTTGCCCCAGTAGGAAAAGCGTCATAATAATTGTCACTAATAAATTCATTTATTTGTTCACTCACTTTGTTAGTTTTTAAGCTGATTTTTCCATTATAAAAATCCTGTCTAACAAAAGCAAGCAATCATAATCATAACTTATCGATTGATTTACAGACACTTTCATGAAAGTAGATAACCGATTACTTAAAATGCAGGTAGCAATTAAAAATCCTGCTCACTGGCACAAACAGGAGATCGCAGATAACTAAACATCATCATTGGCTTTGATCGCCTTCCTCATATTTAAATGACATAAAATTCCAATCTATTTTTCGTCCCAATAAAAAAACGAGCCACACCCCGATCAGATGTGGCTCGTCCTACAAATTATAGTTCTGCGCCATTACTGCGAATCACCCGCTGATACCAGCCAAATGATTTCTTTGGATAACGATTGAGTGTCCCTTGACCATTATCGTCTAGATCAACGTAAATGAAGCCGTAACGCTTGGACATTTGGCCGGTGGAAGCACTGACTAAGTCGATGCAGCCCCACGGTGTGTAGCCCATTAAGTCAACGCCGTCAGCCACTGCACCAGCCATTGCTTCGATATGTTGGCGTAGGTAGTCGATGCGGTAATCGTCATCAACGTGGTGTTGGGCGTCGATCTCGTCTTTGGCGCCGAGGCCATTTTCAACGACGAAAAGTGGTTTTTGGTAACGTTGGTACATTTCATTTAGCGCGATCCGTAGACCAGTGGGATCGATCTGCCAGCCCCAATCACTGGCTTTAAGATAAGGATTTTTCACACCGCCGATCAAGTTGCCGCTGGCGGTGTCTTTCGTTTCACCGGTGACGTCCACGGTGGCCGACATGTAATAACTGAAGCCGATGTAATCAACTGGGTTGGCTTTAAGCAATGCCAGCTCGGCCGCGGTGGTATCTAAGTCGCTAAAGCTAAAGCCGTATTCTTGCAGCAAACTGTCGGTGTAGCTCGGATAAGCGCCCCGAACTTGAACATCGCCACAGAATTGATTGAACGCCTGATTTTGTTTCAACGTCGCTAATTGGTTGACTGGGTTGGCATTGTAGCTATACGTCGTCGCGTACAGCAACATGCAACCGACTTTTAAGTCCGGGTCCAACTGATGGCCGATTGCAACAGCCTTAGCACCAGCCACAAACTGATTATGCCACGCTTGATAAATATTTTGCATATCGTTGGCGCCATTGCTAGCCACCAAACCTTGGCCCATCACTGGAAAATGTAGCGCACTGTTGATCTCGTTAAACGTCATCCAATACTTGACCTGCTTGTAGTAGCGTGTCAACACTGTGCGGGCGAAGCGTTCATAAAAAGCGATCAGCTGCTTATTCTTCCAGCCACCATAAGTCGTCACCAAATTCAATGGCATTTCATAATGAGAAATGGTGATCACCGGTTGGATGTTGTGTTTCAGGCATTCAGCGATGATTTGATCATAGAAGGCTAAGCCAGCTTCATTAGGTTCAGTTTCGTCGCCTTGCGGGAAGATCCGTGACCAGGCGATCGAGAAGCGATAACATTTAAAGCCCATTTCGGCGAACAACGCGATATCCTCACGGAAACGGTGGTAATGATCAATACCTTCATGGTTGGGATAAGTGTACTGCGTTGGCTTGATCTGCCAGTCAAAATCTGGCTGGTTAGCGATCGTAAATCGTTCAGGACCCCCAGGCAATGCATCGGCGATCGATAACCCTTTGCCGCCTTCACGATAGCCGCCTTCTAATTGATTAGCGGCGGTAGCGCCGCCCCATAAGAAATTATCGGGAAATTTTTGCATGTTTAGTCTTCCTTTCTTGATGCTGTGTTTTTGTTTAAATAACTGAACTGGCGTAAACGTGATTAAAAAAGCAGATTTCTGCGCCTAGCTACGTAAGTCAAACGTATCACTGCGTGCTACTTATTGCCTTACTAGGCTAGTGCTCAAAATCTAACCGCTTTTTCAATCACTCTCTAGATCACATACAGTGCAACGTCATCTTTGGTCACCACCGTTTTATCGGTAGCTTCGACCGCGACAAAGTCTTTGGTATTGGTGACAACAAGTGGTGTGGTGGTGTCGTAACCAGCCTGTTTGATCTGTTCTAGATCAGCTTCCATTAATAGCTCACCTTGGGCCACACGTTGGTCCGTTTGTACGTGCTGGGTGAATGGTGCCCCTTTTAAGTTTACCGTATCCAAGCCGCAATGAATCAACAATTCGACGCCGGAATCGCTTTTCAGGCCGATCGCGTGTTTTGTTGGGAAAACAGTCATCACAGTGCCAGCAAATGGCGCGTAGATTTTGCCGTCTTGAGGGATGATTGCCACGCCATCACCGAGCATTTTTTGGGCAAACGTAGCATCAGCCACGCTGTCCAAGTTGATCACTTCACCGGCCATGGGGCTGTAAATTTTTGTCGTTGTTTGGCTACCAGAAGCCACGTTATCGTCTGGTGTCTCAGCAACAGGTGCGGCTGTAGCAGCAACGGGTTCAGGTTCTTCATCGATGCCGAAAAGCCAAGTTAAGACAAAGGTGATGACAAATGATACCACTAAGACAATCAGCGCGTTGATAAAGTTAGCACTAGCGGCTTTATTGATAAATTGTGGAATCGAGATCAACGATGGTACGGCAAAGGCAAATGATTTCAAATTGACGATGCCCATGAACAAACCAGTGACGCCACCGGCGATCATTGCAGCATATAATGGTTTTTTGTATTTCAAAGTCACACCGTACAATGCAGGTTCAGTTACACCGGCTAATAATGCGGAAATACTTGCAGCACCGGCAATTTGTTTAGTATTTTTATTTTTAGCTTTGAACATCACCGCCAAACTAGCAGCACCTTGGGCAACGTTAGCGGCTAACATAGCAGGCAAGATCAAGGAATCGGGATGGGCGATCGATGCCGCCAAGAAAATTGGTGAAAAGGCCCAGTGCATCCCAGTCATGACGATCAATGGCATGAAGGCCGCCATTAACGGCATCGCCAACCAACTAGCTTTGCCTTGAATGAATAAAATGATTGCGGACAATAAATCGCCGGCGTAAGTGCCTAAAGGTCCCACGACAACTAACGCCAAAGTGCCGGAAATGAAGATCACCAATAATGGTTTCAGAATACTTTTAAGCGAGGTTGGGCAAACTTTTTCCACACCTTTTTCAATATATTTCATCAACCAAACCATGATCAGGATCGGAATAACCGATGACGAATAGTTGGCTAAAGTTACCGGCAAGCCCATAAACGAAACACTTTTGCCGGCGGTGACCATTGCAGTGAAGTTCGGATGGATCATGATCGCCCCGATCGTAACTGCTAACATTGGCGTAACTTTAAAGTATTGCGCCGCTGTGTACGCTAACATGATCGGTAAGAAATAAAATGGTGCATCACCGAAAATGCTTAAGATCGCGTAGGTCTGGCCTTTGGTACTCAACCAACCTAATAAAGGCAGTAAGATCAGGATAACTTTGATCATCCCACCACCGATCAAGGCGGGAATCAAGGGTGACATACAAGAAGAAATAAAGCTGGCGAAACGGCTGAACCAATTAACTTTTTCACCTGTTTTTTCTGGTTCGGCATCGTCATTATCATCAGTAAAGTTACCTAACTTAGCCAGTTCATTATAATAATTAGCCACGTCATTACCGATGATCACTTGATATTGCCCTGATTGATGATTAACGCCAACGACGCCAGGAATTTGTTTGACCGCCGCATCATCAACGCTACTTTCATCGCGTAATTTAAAGCGCAAGCGCGTCATACAGTGGATCAACGATACGATATTTTTTTCTGTGCCCACCGCGTCATAGATTGCCTGGGCAGATTCTTTGTAATTCATATAAATAGCCTCCAATAATAAAAATGAGCATGGCCTTAAACTGCCGTTATTTCACGGTAGCTTTAGGTCATGCTCAATTAAGATCACATTCCTATAGATTTTTAATTAAACGATTGATATGAACCGTTAGATACAATAATTCAGTCCCACTGATCGCATAGTTATAATTAGTTTTGACAAAGGCTTGCACTTGCTGGGCACAGGCAAAGGCGCGGGTGTAACGCTGCTTGATTACCACTAGTAAGTCATCATCATCGTCTTCATAGTGCTTGCCCGCCAATAATCGTTGCGCGAAAAACTTCAAATGCGTGATGAACCGGTAATAATTCAATGACGTTTCGTCAAATTCAGTGTGAAAATAGTTTTTGACCGTATCTTCAACTTCCTTGACGATCCGCGTCACGTCATAAGCCAAATTCTGACCGTTACCGTTTTCAACTTCAGCGTTTACAAAATGTAAAGCGATAAAAGCCGCTTCGTCATCTTCTAATTCAGTTCCCAGATCATTTTTGACCACGGCCAACGCTTTTTGCCCCACCGCGTACTCATCAGGATAAAAGCGCGCGATATCCCATTTCAACGGATTCCGTAACGTGATACCCTCATGCGCCTGTGCAATCGCATTATGCATATGATCGGTCAAATTAACGTAGATAATTTCGTTGAACTGCTTACCGAGTTTTAGCTTAGCAAAATTGATCACCTTTTCCGCCACTAAAATTTCGGTCATCGGCACATCGATCACTAAATCAGTAAACTTATTCAAAGTCGCCTTATCCTTAATAATAAACGTTTTTTCGACTTTGTCTAAGCGCACATCCTGACCTTGCTTTTTGCCAAAAGCGATCCCCGGACCCATCAGCAAAACATCTAAGCCATTTTGATTAACTGAGATCGCAGTATTATTATTTAGTACTCGTTTTATTTTCACGCTTAGCTCCGCTCCAAAAAAAGACCTACCTGCCATTAGGCGCTCAAAAACGCCTAGCAACAAATAAGTCATGCTCAAAAATTTGATAACACCTTATAATATGCAATTAAGATCTAACTATGAATTTCGCTCGTGCTTACCATGACGTAATCACACTGCGACTATAAATAATATGCTATCAATTAATGTATGCGTTGTCAACCCTATTTATCGCTTTTTGATCTACACCAATAAAAAAAGCCCCCAGCCAACGCCAGAAACTCACCTAAAACACTCTTCAATTATGACTCGACTCTCGGCGTTGAACAATGATCATCGTCAGATTGTTGGCACTGTGTCTGCTTCAAATAAGCGAAATAACGTTCACGAACTAAGCGACGCCCACTAGCCGGGAGATCAGCGTAACAAACGGAAGCCCGATACAGATCACGATCACCCACAAATCTTTCAACCCGATACTCGGCCACCGCGGTGATCAATTTAGCGATCGCCGCCAGTGGATCTGTGTTATGCTGCGCGCATAAATAGTCGACCACGGTGTTGATTGCCAAGTAATCCAGTAATTCGTCATTTTCGTGCATATTATTTTCCACCCCTTCCCACAAATTGCCGTAATTAATATAGCACATTAATTGGGTGGGTCAATAGAAAATTTGAAATAACGGTTCCAAAATTACTGATTAGCCGCGAGTTTCATGAAAAAAGCGCTTATTTACTCTAAAACCAAACCGGCAGCAAAAAGGCCGCCGCAGCTGTCGCATCATATTTGACGGCTTCACCTTTTAATTGTTGATGTAAGCGACCGACTGCCGGCGGGAAGTCTTGTTGGTGCGTCCAATAATATAAGGCGATCGTTTTGCATAGTTTAGTTGCGGTCAATGCGTAGTCACCAGTTTTGTCCAATTCAGTCGCTGCTTTTAACAGCAACTGCCGCAATTCTGGCCGTGCTTTCACCGCCGCATCGCCGTAGGCCGCACTGATCTGATCCAGCATCTGTTCCACCTTTTCCTGCCGCTTTTTCATTAAACTCCCTCCTCACTGACCAAGGTACTGTCAAACGTACCCGATTTTGTCTAGTTTTAATTATTGTTTCTAATGGTTTTGTATTATCTAAGTGAAATTAAAAAACACCCGGACCAATTCTTCTGTTATCCTTGGTGTGCAACCAACAAGAATTCCAAGAAAGAAGGAGATCCGAGTGCTTACACCATTATTAACTTATTTAGTCCAAATAATCAAGTTCCAACGTGCATTGATCATCTTTTTGTTGGCCCAGCTGATTGATATTTTTGACCATTCGCGCTTGCCCAGCACCGATAAACCAACCTATAAACGCTTTAATCAATTTCAAGTTGACGATAAATTACCAATTTTAGCAGCCGATATTGGTCCAGAATCACTTAATTATGAGCAACTGATCATTGACTACATGACCAAAACCGGCAAAGATCTAAAACCAATTCGGCGCCGACAAGGCACCGTGATCACGTTCCAGAACCAACGTTGCCCACGCTGTAATGCCCCAAGCGACTATCTATACGCTAATAACGGTAAAGGTAATCAGCTTAAGTGTAAGATCTGCGCTTTTAGCTTCCAAAATGGTGATGCGCAGAAGAAGAAAGCGGTGGTACTTCGTTGCCCATACTGCCAACATCGATTGGAAGCTCATCACCACCGTAGTAACTTCGATGTGTTACGTTGTCCTAATGACCAATGTTCATTTCGTTTAAAACAAATCAAGCAGTTATCCGTAGCTGAAGCCAAACAATTCAAGGAACAGCCATCTAGCTTCAAAGTACGCTACACTTTCCGTAACTTTAAATTCGATCTCAAAGGCTTAGCGGCTAGTTCGCCAGTTCAAGCCAAGGTCGATTTGAGTAAGATCCAAGCCAGCCCTGAGGTTTTAGGGCTTGCCCTGACCTATCACATTAACTATGGCCTGTCGGCCCGTCGTACCGCAGCCATCATGTACGACGTTCACGGCGTTAAGATCTCCCACCAAACCATTCACAACTACGAAGAGGCGGTAGCGACCGTTATTCGACCATTCTGGGCTAACTATCCTTACGAACTTTCCAACCAATTAGTTGGTGATGAGACTTACGTCAAGGTCAAAGGTAAGTGGAACTATATCTTTTACTTTTACGACGCGGTTAAAAAGCTAATTCTAGCCGACTATATAACGCCCAACCGCACAACTGAATCAGCGGTCGTTGCCATCAATCAAGTCCTACAGAAGATGTCCGAACGTCCAGCCGACCTACAGTTCGTAGTCGACGCCAATCCCATTTATCAAGTAGCACAACTTTATTTTGCTCAACAAGGGATCAATTTTAAAATCAAGCAAGTAGTAGGGTTGACCAACAAAGATCCAATCAGTAAAGAGTATCGTTTCTTGAAACAAACAATTGAGCGTTTAAACCGTAGTTTTAAGGGCAATTATCGGTCGGCCACTGGTTTTAACTCACCAACCGGTTCAGCCAGTTATACCGCCTTATATTCAGCGGCTTATAACTTTTTACGCCCGCACGAAGCGCTAGATTATAAGGTGCCGGTACACCTACCAGAGCTGGACAATAAACCGCGCATGTACGATAAATGGTTGGCCTTGATTGATCTAGCACAAAGCCAATTACCAACTGCATAAGCAAGCATTAGTTTAGGACTAGAATCAAACTTGTCTAAGCTGACTTTGTGTTGCCTCGAAACGGGCGATTGGCCGGATTAATACTGTGCGCGTACAGAACTAACCAACTAGACCACTCAATCCTTAAGTCGATTTCTACAGTTGCATCTACACCACCTTCTGAACCACGGTTTTCATAGAACTTTTGACGTTACCCTGACCAAAGTATAACACACCCCGCTAGGTAGCTGCCATAGCGGGGTGCACAAGTCTACAACATTTTAGTCAAATAATTTTGCTGGCCGATCAATGTGATCAGATCAAGTTGTTGTTGCGTCCAATTCAAATCTTCCACTTCGTCTTCAATGTAAGCTTTGACCAAGTCATAACTGGTGATATCCAACAGTTGATGATCCAATAGCGGCGTCAATGCGGCGATGCCTTTTTGTGAAATGTCCGCTTCGGCTTGCATATAAGCCTTGATGTCGGTGAATACCTGCTGTGCGGGTTGGGCTTCGTGTTGCAACTGCCCATCCAGATCCAGGATCCGCGCCATAAATTGGCCGGCAAAATCACGTTCTTCGGTGGCGTGACCTGTGTATTTATCGCTTAACTTAGTAAAACCTTGACTGGCAAAAATCTGCGCCGCAATACCACGGTGCGTGGCTTGTCCCGTTGCACCTGTTGCTAATGTTTGTAGCGTTGCGACCACTTTTTCTGTTTGGCTCATTTTACCGCTCCTATCTTTTTAGTCTTCCCAAAAATTCTAGCAGTTGCGCCAAGAAAGCGCAGCCAAAGTTGCCCAGCAAAATAACTTGCCAAATTCATCAGTTTGTATTATAGTGTAATAGAAAGCTAATACACTATTAACGTATTAAACTAGATCAGGTTTAGTAAATTGTTCGGTTAGTTTTTAACGTGATTGAAAAAGCAGCTACTTCCGCGCCACTAGGCTGATACGCAGAAGCTAACCGCTTGTCCAAATACACACGACTAAGGAGGGTCAACATGCAATTCGATGATAAAGTGCCAATCTATTATCAAATCAAGCAATATATTTACCGTGAGCTGATCGTGGAACACCTACGCGCCGGCGATAAATTACCAGCGATCCGCGAATTAGCGGTCACACTGACCGTCAACGTCAACACGATCCAGCGCGCCCTCAGCGAACTGATCAGTGAAGGGGTGATCATCTCCCAGCGTGGCAAAGGTAATTTTGTCACCACGGACCTCAAAATCTTGGTGGCATTAAAGCAACGGGTCCTGACCGCCGAATTCAGTGAGCTTTACGATCATCTCACGGCGCTGAACATTAGCCCGACTGAGATGGTCCAGTACCTGGAAGACTACATTGCCCAACGAAAGGATGACGCAAAATGACTGACGTTTTAAATATCCAAAATGTAACTTATAAACTAAATCTCGCTAGTATTCTTGATGGCGTGACCTGCGTAGTACCTGAAGGCAAGATCGTCGGCCTGCTCGGCGCAAACGGTGCCGGTAAAACGACCCTGATGCGCTTGATCAGCGGCGTGGCCAAAGGTTATCACGGTGAGATCACCGTCAACGGCGCCACCGCCGCCGCCCAACGGAAACAATTTGTCAGCTTTAGCCACCAACTAGATGGCGTCAGCGACCGTGCCCGTTTGGACAAAATCGTCCGCGACTACCGCGTCTTGTACCCTGATTTTGCCAATGATGAATTCGAACAACTGGCCGCTTTTCTTGAATTGGACCTAACCAAGCGCCTCAACCAGTTATCCAAAGGTAACCGCAAGAAAATGATCGTTGCTCTGACCTTGTCCCGCCAAGTGCCACTATACCTACTAGACGAACCGTTTGACGGTATCGATGGCATGAGCCGCAAAAAGATCATCGCCAGTATTTTAAAGTGGAAGCCAGACGCAGCCACGATCCTGATCAGCGACCACCATGTCGACGACATCGCCAACCTGCTGGACAGCGTGATCGTGCTCAAAGACCAACGCGTGGCTGCCAGTGAACAAGCCGATACCATCCGCGAAAAATACGGCCAAAGCATCGAAGACTATTACGAAACTATTTATACCGGAGGCGAGCAACATGACTAAATTCTGGCCACTTGGCAGCACCTTATTCAAAAAGAAAAGCAACAGCGTTCACCTGATCGTCGGCCTACAACTGATCGCTGTGGTGATCACGGTCATCATGGCACTATGGAAACAACAATATGACAGTACGATCTTGTTAGGCAGCCTTTTAGGCTACGGCTTTTTCGGCGGCATGATCCTATTTATCTTATTGGCACGCCACACCGAACAAGTTTGGACCAACAATTTTTATCGTCTACTACCGACCACCGACCTGCAGTTGTACGTGGCTAATCTAGTGTCTACGTTATTAGGCTACGTTTACTTTATCGTGATCGAAGCAATTCTTAGTGGCCTCGCGCTATTGACCGTACCTAACGTCAGCATCCCCAGTGACAGTTACCGCTACGCTGGGTCCGGCATGCTCGCCTTTTTTGCCCTAGTATTGTACGGCTGGGTCTTCATCAGCTTAGTTCATCTGATTGGCCGCACCATCAGCAGTTGGCTACCAGAAATGCGTTCAAAATTCGTTTACTTCCTATTTTATGTGATCGTTGGTGTGATCTTGATCCGCATTTTAAACACCGTCGGCGACTTGTTGGGTAAACTGATCGCGCCACTAGTTACCGGTCAACTCGATCCCGATGTCCTCCCTGGGACCTTAGCCTTTAGCGGTGCGCTAGCCGTGATCATTCTGATTTTTTCAGCGATCAATATCTACCTCTTAAAATACCGCGTTGAAACCAAGCAAACAGCGTAAACCACAAGGAGTTGTGACAGCAATTATGTCCAGCTCCTTCTTTGTATGGTCCAACTTGCCACAAAAAAAAGATGCGCCCCTAACTGGCACATCCCCTTACTTTTCTAGCCCGCTAACGCTAAAGAATGAAATTGGTGTAACAACTGATAAGTTGCTTGGTAAGCCTCGCAACCATCGGCGGGAACCTCATAATTATTGGTGACGGCTGCTAATTGCGTTAATTCAGGTGTGAGATCAGCATTGGCAGTCGTCGCCACTTTTTCTTGCATCGTGACAAATAAATCACGCACGACCGCTAGTTCCGGATGATGAGCGCCATGGACTTTTAAGATCTGGCTCGTATAGAAATTTAACTTAGCAAATTCAGCGTCGATAAAAGTTTGTGTGGTCATAATGGCTTCCTTCTTTCATTTGATAGCCTTAGCATACCGGAAACCACCCTAACAAAACTTAACCGCGGTCAAGTTTTAGCTAAAAAAAGCGGCGTGACATAATGGATTTATGCCGCACCGCTTTTTTTGTACTTGCGAACGATCGATTCAAACCGTACGTCACCAGTCACCCGCTATTAAATTAGCAAATCTTGCCACCTAAAGCTTGCATTTCAGCCTTCAGTGCTTGTTCGTCTGCAGTTGGCGCCACATAATCAGCCACGCTAACGGCACCATCCAAAACACCACTGTCATCAGTTAATTTCAACAAGCCGTTGTTATAGTCCAAAGCCAAACCGCTGCCTAGGAAAGCCATTTCTGGTGTTGCACTGGTCAAATTCAACCCTGCTTTATTGTCCAAGACAACATCGTATTCTGCATCCGCCTGATCAGCGATAACTAATTGGAACTTATTGCCGATCGCACATGAACCACCTAATTTGGAAAACTTATTAGAACCGTCGTCTAGCGCTAAAAAAACGTGCTTGCCGGCGGGAATTTTATTTGCTAAATAAGTTGCTGCCGCTGCTTTAATATTAATGTTCATTATAATCGCTCCTTATCGAGATGCTTCAAGTTGTAAAACCGACTGCCGTAAATAATTAACGGCCTGTTCCAATGGCGCAATATCTTGGTGTACTTTGATCAACAAGATCGCCCCTTGTAATGTGGCGATGATCGTTTGTGCTTTGACCTGTGCTTCCTTGGCGGCAATCACTGGCGTTAATTGTTGTAATTTAACCGCCAATGCCGTTGTCCATGCCGTCATCAATTGATCTAGCAAAACACGAAAATCTTCATCCTTAGTCGACATTTCGCTGATCACCTTCCCGATCGGACAGCCATAATGCTCATCCTGCTGGCGATGAAAATCCAACACCCAAGCCAACATCGCTGTCAACGCCGGTGCCGTCGGCTGATCAGCCGCCAAAATACCGTGGACCAATTGCTGATCCCATTCGGCGACGATCTGCTGCAAAACGGCTAAGCCAATGTCTTTTTTCGACTTAAAATAATAATATAATTGGCCTTTACCGACCGCGGCCGCCGCCATAATGTCACTGATCGAGGTCGCTTCATAACCATTTTGGTAAATCAATTGCCGCGCTGCTGTAATAATTTTTGCCTTACTGTCCATTTACATCAGCCTCAAAATTTATTTAAAATAAAAACCTACCAGTTGGTACAATTAATAGTTTAGCACTTCGCTGAATTTAAGCAAGTGTTTAGCTCACAATTAAGTTGTATGCAATTAAAAGCATTTTTTTAAGAAACTACCCGCCACTCTAGGTCACCACCAACTGCTTGCAATAAGCGCCGTAACCGCGGCAAACTAACTTCAACTAACTGCAATTTTCATAAACGCCACACCTTCCCGTACTTTATGCGACCAAGCACAATTCCAGTATAAACTAAAAAGCCGCCCATTTCTGGACGACTTTTGTAAATAAAGCCTAGCGACGGATTTCTTTGATCCGAGCTGCTTTACCATGCAATGCACGTAAGTAGTACAATTTAGCACGACGTACCTTACCAAAGCGAATAACTTCGATTTTGGCAACACGTGGTGTGTGGATTGGGAATGTCCGTTCAACGCCGACACCGTTACTTACTTTGCGAACCGTGTAAGTTTCGCTGATGCCTTCGCCGCGACGTTTGATAACAACGCCTTCGAACAACTGGATACGTTCGCGAGTGCCTTCAACGACACGAGCGTGAACACGTACTGTATCACCAGGACGAAATGCTGGGATATCAGAACGTAATTGTTCTTTAGTGATTTCTGCAATTAATGGATTCATGAAAATTTCTCCTTTTCTACAGACACTCTTGCCGCAACCGCAGCAGCGGAATATCGTGATCAGTGACTCTTCATCACAAAGTTAAATTTTAGCACACTCAATTCAGCCTGTAAAGGGGAAATCCTTTACTTAGCGTCTTCCTCGGTTTTAACTTCGGCTAATAGTTTTTGTTGCTGCTCAGTTAAAGTAACTTTTTGCAACAGATCAGGCCGGCGTAAATAAGTCCGCCGTAGTGATTCTTTCTCCTGCCATTGGGCAATGAGCTGGTGGTTCCCGTTGGTCAGTACTGGTGGCACTTGCATACCGTTAAAATCAGCTGGCCGTGTGTACTGCGGGTGCTCGAGCAACCCATCAGAAAACGAGTCATTGTCGGCAGAACTTTCATTCCCCAGCACGCCTGGCAATAAACGAACCGTGGTATCGATCACCACCATCGCCCCCAGCTCACCGCCGGTCAACACGTAATCGCCGAGTGAAATTTCGTCGGTCACTAAATGACGGATCCGTTCATCGTAACCTTCATAATGACCGCAAATAAAGACCAAGTGATCACTAGCTGATAAATCTGCCGCGACACTTTGATCAAATTTTTTACCAGCGGGATCCAGTAAAATAACGCGCTTGGGCCCAGGCTGTTTCTGCTCTAAGTCAGCCATGGCTGCGAAAATCGGCTGAGGCTTCAGCAACATCCCCTCGCCACCGCCATAGGGATAATCATCAACGGTATGGTGCTTAACATCATCAGAGTAAGCACGAAAATCCGTCACTTCAATATCTAATAAATGCCGTTCCTGCGCCTTACCGATGATCGATTGTTCAAACACACCGGTAAACATACTAGGAAACAAACTGAGGACATCAATCCGCATCATCGATCAATCCTTCCGGTAAATCAACTATCGCCTTTTTAGCCGCTAAATTAACGTCTAAAACAACTTGTTTGATGTAAGGCAGCAGCCAATCTTTTTTGCCTGGCCGCGCCACGACCCAAACATCATTGGCACCAGGACTGAGAATCTCCTTAACCGTCCCTAAATCAGCGCCAGTGGTCTGATCAACGATTTTAAGACCAATGATATCACGATAGTAGAAACCTTCGTCAGCGGCCAATTGATGCTGATCTTCACCAGCAACATAAAGCATTTGCCCCTTCAAAGGTTCAACCGCCGTCAAATCAGGTAGCTCGGTAAATGATAGCAAATTGAAATTTTTATGCCGCCGATGTGTTTTCACCGTTAAAGCTTGCGTTTTACCTGCTGGTTTGACGTACAATTTCGCCCCAGGCTGAAAACGTTCCTCTGGAAAATCAGTTGTCGCCATTACTCGGACTTCCCCGCGGATACCGTGCGTATTGACGATTTTACCGACCGTATAATATTTTTCGCTCATGCTTGATCCTTTCTAAGACAATTATAAAAGGCAATCGTGCGTTTTATAACCCATTTTAGTCAAGTTGCTGGTGACCTCATTACATATTATTCAAACGGAAAGGTGCTCGAAAAAGCTTTTTCAACACACGCTTTCCAAAGAAAAACACCTCATAAAACATCACTGTCTTATTGAGGCGTTTAGCTGTTTTATTCAATAATGTTGAGACGCACCCGTTTGTTACCCGGTACTTTCACACTATAAACGATTGTTCGAATCGCCTGTGCCACACGACCTTGTTTACCAATGATGCGACCAATATCTTCATGGTTGACATGGAGATCATATTCGTGAAACCGTTCTGTTTCGTGAACAGTAACCTTAATGTCATCAGGATAGGTGACGAGTGGTTGAACAATCGTAATAATCAGTTCTTTCACATCTGTCATCATTTAATCCCTATTTCTTAGCAAATTTTGCTTCGTGCAATTTTTGCATAATGCCATGATTGGATAAAATGTTCCGTACTGTATCAGAAGGTTGCGCACCTTTTTGTAACCAATCAAGGATTGTTTCTTCTTCTAATTTAACTTCGGCGGGATTAACTAATGGGTTATATGTGCCGACTGTTTCGATGAAACGGCCATCACGAGGTGAACGTGAATCTGCCACAACGATACGGTAGAATGGGCGCTTCTTAGAACCCATCCGCTTTAAACGAATTTTAACTGCCATTTCTGCACCTCCTTAACTTATTCAACGCTAATAAATATACCAGTTATTTGCAGCGTTGTAAAGTGTTTTTTCTTTACACGATAAAATGCCTATCTTATCGCGTTTATGATCATAATCAACAGTTAAACCACTGTATTTCGTGTCAAACTAAGTAAATCTTTTTAAACTAAACCGTGAAAGTTCAAAACCCAGCTAAACCCTGATTGCACTAAGTTATTTTAGCCCAAAATTAAACACAAGCAGCTCCTTGAAGTATACTTGAGTCGTCTAAACCACGATACAAAGGAGTGCTTGTGCTATGGCTAGTATACCGCAAAATAAAATTGAAAAATCAAGTTTTAAAATAATTACCCAATTTTGTGCCTTGGCGCACCTACCAGCTTTGGTCCGCTTGCTCAATGATCACCGCCATTCTAACGTTTCACTAACTGCAATCTTGATTTGGTTACTCAAGGTTATTTTCCAGCGGCGGACACTTTACCGAGCAGAAGCACCAGGCATGTGTACCAAACGCACGGTCTACAATATCTTGAATGACGGTCGGATCAATTGGCAACGGCTTAGTTGTTTATTGGCACAACGGGTGATTACTGGCCTAGCACAGTGGCTCGACGCTCGCAAAAGTGGTGCGCTGATCATTGATGACACCCTGATCTCACGACTGAATGCGAAACAAACCGAGCTTTTAGCCAACACCTTCGATCATGATCGGCAACGCTACTTAAAAGGTTACCGTGGTTTGACCTTGGCTTGGAGTAACGGCCAGCTCGTGTTGCCAGTCACGACGGCAGTTTTGTCGTCACAGAAAGCACGTAATCGGGTGGGCACACCAGCTAAAACTTTAGATCAACGCACCTTAGCCGGACAACGGCGGGCCCAAGCGATGCGGCCAATGCCAGCGGTCGCACTAGAACTGATCAAGCAAGCGCGGGCAAATGGGCTCAAAGCTAAATATGTGCTATTCGATAGTTGGTTTACCTCGCCTAAAATGTTTGCGGCGTTAAACGACCAAAAGTTGATCGGTATTGGCATGCTTAAACGGACCAAGAAGATCTATTACCGCTATCGTGGCCGCCAATACACCGTCAAAACGCTCTATCAGTACTTACGTCAGTCGCATCGTCAACCACGAGCCGACTATTTATATAGTTGCGTGGTTCAGACCGCTACCGCAAAGTTACCGTTACGCTTAGTTTTTGTCGCTAAACGCCATTGCGCCAACGACTACCTGGTGTTAGCGACCACAAAAACCAATCTGACCCCGGCAGCGATCATTCAACTTTATAGTCGCCGTTGGCAGATTGAGAACTATTTTAAGGCCGCCAAACAATATTTACGCCTTGATCAGACTCAGATCCAGGATTATGACGGGCTTTGTGCGCATATGGCTGTGACCATGATGACCTATGATCTGTTGGCTTGGCAACAGCGGCGCCAACCAGGCGACCCAACGATTGGCGATATTTTCTATCAATTGGATACCTTACTGCCGATCATTGATCTGGCGACTGCAATCGGCCAGTTACTAGGTGAGTTGACTAACCTAAAGGTGACTAAATCACCTGCAAAAATGACTGCGCAGATCAAGACACTGATTGACCAATTTTTAAATGGCTTATCGATTCAAACTTCGGCGCTGATCACGCTGAGCATGAGCAATAGTTGAAGGTTAATTTTCAGGCTGTAAAGCTTGGTGGACTAAGGGATTACTCGAATTGGAACTTTCACGACTTAGTTTTTAAATTTGTCGTCAAATTAATTTGCTCACTTTAAAATATTCCGTACCTACCCCAAAACTTTCATCAGCCGCTTTTTCACTAGCATATTTCTCGCACTATTACCACTTTCTTGCGATAATTAAATTAGGAAAAGATCAGTCAGAACCACCGGTAAAGGAGGTTTGTCCATGAATAGTAAATTCGATAAGTTAAAAGGTAAAATCAAAGAGGCAACGGGCAAATTGGTCGACAATGACGAATTAGAAGCCAAAGGCCAACAGGAACAGGATCAGGCTAAAGCTAAGGAAGATGCTAAACACCATGCCGAAGGTAAAACCCAAGAAAAGCGTGAAGAAATTCAGCGTGATGCAATCGATGAAGACGAAACGAAGGAGTTGTGACATAATTTATGTCCAACTCCTTCGTTTTACTTCTGAACAATATAGCTAAAACGTATGCCATAAGGCAACCTTTTTCACTTGCTAGCGGTTTTCGCCTTGCTATGTCTCCTGCGGTATGATTTTTACCACAGAAATAGTCAGCGTCCGGAAAATCGACTGCTACTGTGAAGTAGTAGCTGGACACCTTATGTTACACTTGACTTTTATTTACGCCGTTTCCGTGCTTGCTTTAACCGTTTTTGTTTTTGCTTCTTTTGTTTACGGACCATGGAGCCCATAGCCATCTTGCCTAAACGACCCGAGATACCTTGGCCAAACATCTGATCCATCCCCGCAAAGTTCCCATTGGACATTTTGCTCATCATTTTCCGCGATTCTTTAAATTGCTTGATCATACGGTTGACTTCTTGGATCGGCCGGCCAGCACCAGCGGCGATCCGCCGCCGCCGACTTGGATTCAATAAATCCGGGTTGGTGCGTTCACTTGGCGTCATTGAATAAACGACTGCCTTCATGTGCCCCATTTCTTTCGGTCCCATTTGGATCTTATCTAGGCCGGGTACGTTGTTCATCCCTGGCATCATTTTCAAAATGTCTTGGATACCACCCATTTTTTGAACTTGATCAAGTTGATCGATGAAGTCATTAAAATCAAAGGTGTTCTCCTGCATTTTTTCGGCCAACTCGTTGGCCTTTTTCTCGTCATAATCAGTTTGTGCTTTTTCGATCAAGGTCAGCATATCACCCATGCCGAGAATCCGATCAGCCATACGATCTGGATGGAAAACATCCAAATCAGTTAGCTTTTCGCCCTGGCCGGTGAACTTAATTGGCTTACCGGTGACGGCACGAATCGATAATGCCGCCCCACCACGCGTATCGCCGTCTAATTTAGTTAAGACGACCCCGGTGATATCTAATTGCTGATTAAAACTTTCGGCAACGTTAACGGCATTTTGCCCGGTCATGGCATCGACCGTCAGCAAAATTTCGTTAGGCTGCGCGAGTTCCTTGATATCAGCAAGTTCTTGCATCAACTTTTCATCGATCTGTAACCGACCGGCGGTATCAATGATCACATAGTCATTTTTATTTTCGGCGGCCTGAGCTAACCCTTGACGCACGATCTCGCGCGGATCAACGTCAGTCCCTAATTGGAAAACGGGGGCGCCGACTTGTTGCGCAACGACTTGTAACTGATCGATTGCGGCGGGCCGATAAACGTCGGCGGCGATGAATAACGGCCGGCCGTGTTCATTTTCCTTTAACCGGTAAGCTAATTTACCCGCTGTCGTCGTTTTACCAGCCCCTTGCAGCCCGACCATCATGATGATCGTCGGAATGTGTGGTGCTTTATTTAACGGAACGGCCTCTTCACCCATGACCTTCGTCAATTCTTCATCAACGATCTTGACGATCTGTTGCGCTGGAGTCAAGCTTTCTAAAACTTCAGACCCAATTGCCCGCTCGCGCACCGTTTTAACGAAATCCTTGACCACGCCAAAGTTAACGTCGGCTTCTAATAATGCTAGCCGGATCTCGCGCATTGCATCACGGACATCAGATTCCGTGATCTTACCTTTACGCCGTAATTTACTCATTGCATTTTGTAAACGCTCAGTTAAGCCCTCAAATGCCATTTATTTCACCCTCTACTCCACAATAGTGGATAATTTTTGTATCAAAAGTTTCTAATGTTACGGACGACGTCCATTCTTGTGGCAAAGGTTAAAGGGCGTAGTTGCACAGTCCGCAACTGCGTTTCCTCAACTCAAACCGTTTCGGTCACCGCAAGAAACATGGCTCTAATTGTTTTTTGTTTAATTAATCTGCTTCGTCTTGCTCTAATTCACTGATCAATTGCATCAATTGCTGATCCTGGGCATAATGCTGCTGTACATAGGCTTGCAAGCGATCAGTGGCGTTGTTACGTACCTGAAAATTCCGATACAGTTGTAACTTCTGTTCATAGTCTTCCAGGATTTTTTCTGTCCGTTTTATATTATCATAAACTGCCTGCCGACTGACACTGAATTCTTCAGCAATTTCACCTAAGGAATAGTCGTCCGCGTAATACAACTGCAGGTAATGATATTGTTTTTTAGTCAATAACGGCGCATAAAATTCAAACAGCGAATTGACGCGATTATTTTTTTCAATTTCCATGTTAAAGTCCACCGTTTCATTTTCTGCATACTTGTTAAGCGTAACCTAACCGCACTATAAAATCAATTATCTTACGGGCGTTTTTTGTTCATGTGTAAACATTAACAATTTTAACTGCTTTTTCAGTCAAAATCTGCTAGAATAAAATTAATCAGGCTGTGTGATGCAGTCCACCTTTAGGGAGGTAATGATGATGGTACCTGTTATTATTTATTGGGGCGCCGTTCTAGTTTTAGCCGTTTGGTTGATCTGGAACGTCGGTTTTTCACTCAAGTATTTAGCCAACGGCGAACGCGGTAACTTATGGGCATTTATGTTGCTCAATGTTTTTGCATTGATTGCTGGCTTATTAGTCGTTTGGGCTTATGGCGACAACGGCTTTATTCAATGGGCTTTGGGTTCCGCATCTAGCAAAGTTCCCCAGACTGGTTGGTTAATGATCAACAACTGGATCAACGTTGTTTTGATCGTGGCACAATTCTTTCTTGGCCGCGTTCGTTCCCCACAAGCAGCTAAATAAATAGCTAACAAGAAAGTCTCAGTAAAATGGCACAGACCACTTTACTAAGACTTTTTTGTTACCCTAATTATTCTGTTTTATCTGTATCTTGGATCAAATCTTTAAACAGACCGTAGACAAAGGCGTTGGCATCAAATGGTTGTAGATCATTGATCTGTTCGCCTAAGCCAACTAATTTAACCGGCACCTTTAATTCACTGCGAATCGCCAGCACAATGCCGCCTTTAGCGGTGCCATCCAATTTAGTCAACACGATACCGCTAACCGCAGTCGTTTCTTTAAATTGTTTAGCCTGAATCAGCGCATTTTGGCCGGTCGTTGAGTCAAGCACCAACAACACTTCATGCGGTGCATCAGGAATTTCCCGAGCAATCACCCGCTTGATTTTTTCCAACTCGTTCATCAAGTTTACTTTATTTTGCAGGCGGCCGGCAGTATCAACCAATAAAACATCGTCATGATCACGTTTAGCCTTCTGCACGGCATCATAAACCACTGCCGCCGGATCACTTTGCGCCTTACCAGCAACCACTGGCACACCCGCACGTTCGCCCCAGACTTGCAACTGTTCGATCGCTCCAGCACGGAAAGTATCGGCAGCGGCCAAGACCACTTTTTTACCTTCTTCTTTATACTGATGGGCTAATTTACCAACGGTGGTCGTTTTACCAACACCGTTGACCCCGACGAACAAGATCACGGTTGGTCCTTCCGGCGCAAAATTGATCTCATTATTTTCGTCAGCACCTTCGGCTTCGTAAATATTGACTAACTTTTCAACAATCGTTTGCGCCACTTCTTGCTGGCTTTTGGCGTTACGTAGCTTCACTTCATCGCGTAACTCATCGCTAAGCTTGACCGCCATTTCATAGCCCACATCGGCGCCGATCAAGGTTTCCTCCAGATCATCAAAGAAATCTTCATCAACGGTCCGAAAATTAGCAAATAACGCATTTAAGCGATCGCCAAATGTTTTCCGACTTTTCTCTAAGCCTTTATCGTATTTTTCTTCCGCTGCCGTTTCTTCCGGCTTAGCCCCGCCGGTGAACGCCTGCTTGATTTTATCAAATAATCCCATTTGTACACCTCTCGTTTTATAACTTAAAATAGTCCTGCAAAAAGCGTGCGACCCCGTCATGCTCATTATCGACGCTAGTAATCTGATCAGCGGCTGCCTTGATTGCCGGTACGCCGTTTTGCATCGCTACGCCGACCCCCGCCGCTTGCAACATTGATAGATCGTTTAGCTGATCGCCAAACGCCATCAAATTGGCCCGCTGCCAACCAAATCGTTGTAACAATACATCCAACGCTGTCGCTTTCGTGACTGTTTTCGGACTAAATTCCAATAAATTATCCCGTGATGAAGCGATATTAAACGCGGTACTGAACGTAGCTGGTAATTGTTGTTGGCCTAAAACCAATAATTCATGATCAGCGGCAACGACCGCCTTACTATATTGTAGATCAACTGCCAAGTCGGCAAAAGTCTGCGGCACAAATTTTAATTTAGGATTCATTTGCTGATATAGTGAAGTGGGCAGTTCCGTCAGTGGATACACTTGTTCAAAGTCCAAAATATCCAGTGGCCATGCGACCGTGTGGGCAAAATCAACTAGTGGCGCCAAAGCAGCTTTAGTCAAGCTTTGCTGCGCCAAAATTTGCCGGCTCGCGACTTGTTGGACTAAGGCGCCATTAAAGGTCACCACATAATTATTTGCCCCAGTCAATTCTAGTTGGGCTAAATAAGGCCAGATCGCGTTGATCGGCCGCCCTGTACATAAGACTAATTGAATATCTTGATGCGCCAATTGTTGCAATGTTGCCACCGTCAGTGGCGTCAACGTTTTCTGATCATTCAACAAGGTGCCATCAAGATCAAAAGCAATCATTTGAATACTCATGCATGTGCCTCCGTTTTTACATCTTCCAGCGCAACCGAAACCATATGCGATACGCCTGATTCCTGCATGGCAACGCCGAACAATACATCCATCGCCATCATTGTACCTTTACGGTGGGTGATGACAACAAACTGGGTTTGCTGATCATAACGCTGTAGGAAGCGACCAAAGCGCTCAACGTTAGCTTCGTCTAACGCCGCTTCGACCTCATCCAAAATACATAATGGTACTGGACGTACATGAATGATGGCAAATAACAGCGTAATGGCTGTCAATGCGCGTTCACCGCCAGATAACAAGCTCAGTTGTTGCAGCTTCTTACCCGGTGGCTGCGCGGTAATTTCAATGCCGGTGGTTAAAAGGTTGGCTGGGTCAGTTAAACTCAAGCTAGCCTGACCACCACCAAACATTTGTGGAAAAATCGTTGCAAACGCTTTGGCAGTTGCTTCAAAAGTGGCCTTGAACCGTTGACTAACTTCCTGGTCCATTTCAGTCATTGTCGTTGTCAATTGTTCGCGGGCACTTAATAGATCTTCCCGCTGGGCCAATAAGAATTCATAGCGTTGACTGACCCGTTCGTATTCAGCAATCGCACCAATATTGACCTCACCCAGATCGGCTAGACCTAATTTAAGTAACTTTTGTTGCTGCTGTAATTCAGCTACGTCCGTTGGTAAAGCAGCTTGTTTTGCGGCTTCGAAGCTCAGGTTATAATCACTTTCTAACTGAGTCAAAGCGTGATTCAAACTATCATTAAGACTGGCTAAGGTTGCTTCGATTCGCTGTTGAGCTGCCGTTTGTTGCTGATAAACCGCTTGTGCATGTGCCAACTGCTGTTCCTGTTGTTGTAGCGTAGCGGCTAGCACTTCACGTTGTTCTTTGACCGTTTTGATCTGAACATCGATCTGTGCCAACTGTTCGGCCGCACGTTTTAAATCAGCTGCGTTACTGGCATGATCCTTAGTCTGCGTGTTAAGCCGTTGCGTCAATTGATCACATTGCTGCTGGTTTCTGACCATTGCTGCTTGCAAAATACTTTGTTGCTCAACATGCTCGCGGTTAGTCTGTTGTCGCTGTTTTTGTTGTTCTTGGGCTACAGCCAAGTCGGTTTGCGCCTGTTGTCGCTGACTGGCAGTTGCCGCCTGATTTTCTTGCCAACTGGCTAAGGCCGCTTGTTGCGCCGCTAGATCAGCCTGAATTTGCTCAATCGTAGCGGCAACTTTTTTAGCCTGTTGCTGATTTGCCAGATATTTTTGCTGCTGATCAGCCGTGGCATCATTTTGCTGTTGACTTGTATAAGCGACCGCTTGCTGCTGCCGGACTAACTGGGCTTGTTGCCGCGTTAGATCCTTCAAAATGGCTTGATTTTCCAGCTCTTGCCGTGCCAGCTGTTGCAGCTGTTCATCAGTGGTGGACAACTGTTGATTAGCAGCTTCGATCTGCGCCTTTAAGGCTTGCAGTGCTTGCTCTTTAGTTGCCAATTGTTGTTTCATTTTGGCTAATTGTGCCGTTAAGTCACGTTGCTCTTGTTCGCGCGCTAATAGGCCATTTTGTTTGGTGCGGCCGCCACCAGTCATGGCACCACCAGGGTTGAGAATGTCACCTTCTAGCGTAACGATGCGCACACGATGCTGTAGTAGCGCCGCTAACTTGATTGCCGCCGTTAAATCAGTAGCAATCACGATGCGGCCTAATAAATGGCGCATTACGTTAGCGTGCTCTGGCGCGAATTTAACCAAATCAGCTGCTACGCCAATAAAGCCAGGCTGCTGCGCAATTTGCTGCATTTGAGTACTATTCAATTGCTGCGGCTGCATCACCGATAACGGTAAAAAGGTGGCCCGACCTAAGTGCTGTTGTTTCAAATAATTGATACTGCGCTTACCCGCTGCCTCATCACTAACCACGACTGCCTGTAGTTGGCCACCTAAAATAGCTTCCAACGCTTGATTGTATTTCGCTGGCACCGTCAATAATTCAGCCACCGCACCGATCACACCGGTTAGCTGTGTCTTGTGCTGTAAAATACTGCGCACGCCTGCATAAAAGCCACTATAATCCTCTTTCATTTCAGCTAAACTGGCTTGTTTGGCTTCAACCTTTTGCATGATAGCTAAAGCCTGATACCACTGTTGCTGCTGTTGATCATATTGCTGCTGATCATGCTGAACCTGTGTCGTTAACTGCTGTTGCTGTTGCTGCTGTTGGGTCCGCTGTTTTTTCAGTTGAGTTGCGGTTTTTTCAGCCGTTTTGACTTGTGCCGCTAACTCAGCTGTTTGCTGCGCTAAGGCCGCTTGTTCTGCTTGTTGCTTCTCATCGCGCACTTTAGTCTGCTGCTGTTCCCGCGCCAAATAGGCAGCTTCATTGTGCAAAGTTGTTTGCTGCTGTAGTTGATCAATATACTGCTGCCGTAGTGCTTCCACCTTACGCTTGATCGTGGCTTCATCGACCTGCTGCGCCTGCGTATAGTTTTGCACCAATTGTTGTTTTTGTTTTAAGTCAGCGTCAGCTTGTTGTAACGCTGTTTTTTCAGTGGTTAAAACCTGCTGCAATTCAGCTAATTGCTGTTGCTGCGTTTTCAGTTCAGCCGTTAAATCAGCTAATTTATCTTGAGCAACCCGCCGCCGTTCGCCAGCTAACTCGGCCTGACCCGATAATTCTGCTTGTTGTTTGGTGATTCGCAGTTGATCCTGCTGCAAAATATCCAGTCGTTGCGTGTTCTTTTGCTGTTGCTCTTTTTGGGCAGTCACTTTAGTCTGAAAGTCAGTTTGGTTCCGTCGAGCCAAGATCACATTTTCTTGAGCAGTTTTTAGTGCCTGCTGCTGTTCTTTCTTGGCCGCAGCTCGTGACTCGATCTGACGGACTAATAAGGTTTTAGTGATCTGATCAAGTTGCTTTTTTTGCTGTAGATAATCTTTGGCCAAGCTACTTTGTTCTTTTAATGGCTCGACCTGCTGAGCTAATTCGGCGATAATGTCGGAAACCCGATGTAAATTATCGGCCGTGGCGCTTAGTTGACTATCCGCTTCTTTTTTACGTTGCTTATATTTGACCACGCCAGCGGCTTCTTCAATAATGCCGCGGCGGTCCTCTGGTTTACTATTAAAAATTGCCGCAATTTTTCCCTGTGAAATAATGGAAAAGGATTCTCGCCCCAGGCCAGAATCCATGAATAAATTAACGATATCCTTTAAGCGACAACTTTTTTGATTTAAATAAAAGGCAGAAGTGCCATCCCGATATAGAATCCGAGTCACGCTGACCTCATCATAATCTGACTTTAATTGATGATCAGAATTATCGAAAGTCAACGTGACTTCAGCACGGTTTAATGGTTTACGTTCACTGGAACCAGCAAAAATAATATCAGGCATTTTACCACCGCGAAGGCTCTTGGCTGATTGTTCACCCAGTGCCCAGCGAATCGCTTCTGTAATATTACTTTTACCACTACCATTAGGACCAACGATCCCCGTGATACCATGATCAAATTGGATCACGGTTTTATCGGCGAAGGACTTGAAGCCATTAATTTCTAACGTTTTAAGTTGCACACCGGTAAGCTCCTATTCCACAATTAAGGTGTTTTATCAGCAAAAAGCACTGATAAATATTGATGTTTCAGACAGTGCGACTTGGACTTAGCCGAGTTGCGGCTTTAGTCCAATCGACATCGACAAGTCAGCTCTGTTTCACGAATATGCTCAATACCAAATGCTGGCCAATTTGGTGTTGGCAAAAACGAGCGACAGTGTCCATTCAACTAAGGCAAATATCGCCAAGTTGAAACATGGCCCTATTCCACAATTAAGGTGTTTTATCCTGCTGAATGATGCTATTTCATTCGCATCAGCCTTATCTATACCAGCCTTAATCTTGTAATTTACGTAACGCCACTTCAGCTGCTGCTTGTTCAGCGGCTTTTTTCGTGTGGCCAGTGCCTTGACCTAAGACTTCGCCACGAGCGACGACTTGGACGGTAAATTGCGCATCGTTAGCCGGGCCAGCTTCAGCAACCAATGGATAGCTGATCTCAACTTCACCATCTTTTTGCAAAAATTCTTGTAAATTGGTTTTGTGATCCATGACGTAGGAAAAAGCACCTTGTTCAACTTTAGGAAAGACGACCTGCGCCACAAAACGTTGTACCGCTTCCTTACCTTGATCTAAGTACAAGGAACCGACAAAACTTTCAAAAATATCGCAAAGTAATGAATTACGATCACGCGCCCCATTTTTTTCTTCACCTTTACCGAGCTTAATGTATCGGTCAAAATGGCATTCACGCGCAAAAGCACTAAAACTATCCTCACAGACAATTGCCGCCCGTAATCGGGTCAATTTACCTTCAGGATAATTTGGGTACTTGGCATATAAATATTCAGATACGGTCAACTCCATCACCGCATCACCAAGAAATTCAATGCGCTGATAATCTTGCAACTTTAAGTTTGGGTGTTCATTAACGTATGAGGACTGCGTGAACGCTTCAGATAATAAATCGACATTCTGATACTCAATGCCAAAACGGTCACGTAACTCATTTAAAAATACTTGCTCCACAACTGAGCCCCTTTCTACTACAAAACAATTAAGGTCGATTACTAGCAGCATTCACTAGTAATTTTTAATGTCACTTACAAATGATACTGCCTAAAATTTACCACACGACACGTCAATATTAGGCAGCACTTCTAATAAAACTTGCTTTAATCACACCAGCGTATTATACAGGTTTTCCTAGGAAAAGACTAGCGCTTAGTCAGTTACTATATATTGTGTCAAAAATAGGCGCCAACAACAAAAAATGAGTTAACATTATTCGTCTGAATAACGCCAACTCACTCGCTTATTTATTGATGGTTTTTGATGTAAGTGACTGCGTCGCCCACTGTCGCTAATTTTTCTGCATCTTCATCCGAAATCTCAGCACCGAATGTATCTTCCAATTCCAAGATAAATTCGACAATGTCGATCGAATCAGCGTTTAAATCTTTCTTAAAATCAAGTGACTGACTAACTTTGTCAGCTGATAATTCAAACCGTTCTTCAATCAATTGTGCGATCTTATCGTAGATCTCTTGCTCAGACATCTAATCCCCCCTTGCTTGGTCAACACGCTGACCAATAGTTTTGCGCCGGACAAATCAAATTCGTCGCTGCTTATTTTTACTAACAACGCTTCAAATGTAGATCACTGGTAAAAATTAGCCTGTTGTATCGATTCACAAATACACATTCAGTGAATCTGACCGCACACTTTTCTTCACTAGTAGTCGATTTCAAGGTTCAAATAGTAGTGTAATGGTTTTAACCGCCATTGTCTAGCCCAATTTAATCGTTTTTTTCTGGGCGCCGTGCGAGTTCATTTCGGCTAAAATAATCAACTACATCTGCGACTACTTGCTTAGAAACCATGTCGTGAATTTGGCTGATCGTATAATAAACGGCGTCTGGACTAGCTGTACCATGCGTTTTGACTACTGGTGCCTTCAAGCCAAGTAAAACAGCGCCACCGTAACGTGAATAGTCAAAGTTATCACGTAATGTCCCTAAACTACCCTTTAGCAAAGCGCCACCGAGCTTGGCTTTAACGCCGCCATTCATGATGCTATCTTTCAATAAATGTAAGATGGAAATAGCCGTACCTTCAATTGATTTCAATGCAGCATTACCAGTAAAGCCATCCGTGACGACTACATCGGCGCGACCATTTAAAAGTTCACGCGCTTCGATATTACCAATAAAATTAAAATCTTTTTCTGCCGCGATCAGTTGGTAAGCCGCTTTATGTGTCAAGTCACCCTTATCCGGTTCAGTCCCATTATTTAGCAAGGCGATCCGCGGCCGTTCAATGCCCCGCATATTTTTGGCATAATAATTTCCTAGGACCGCAAATTGATACAAGTTTTCTGGTTTGCTATCGGCATTGGCACCAATATCTAAAATATTAAATTGGCTACCTGTCCGAAAATCAGGTAATGTCGGCATTAAGCCTGGGCGATCAATACCTTTGATTCGACCAATGATAAATAAACCTGCAGCTAACAACGCCCCAGTACTACCAGCAGAGAAAATTGCATCCGCTTCACCGTCTTTAACCGCATGGGCAGCAACGACCATCGAAGCATCTTTTTTGCGTCGAACTGCTTTAACTGGCTCTTCGTCAGCTAAAATCTCTTCACTAGTGGCAACGATCGTTAAGCGCTGATCATTTTTGATCTCAGCGCGAATTTTAGCTTCGTCTCCATAAAGTAAAAATTCAATATCGGGGAACTGATCACGGGCGCGCTCAACACCAGGAATGATCGTTGTTGGGCCATTATCGCCGCCCATTGCGTCTACTGCAATTTTCATGGCTGATTCCTCTTTCCTCACTCAATCTAAATTCTGATAATTTTGCTCTTGCTGAGCTAAATAATTGGCTAAAGGCCGATTTTCTGGTTGTTGCCAGGCACCAGTCGTCACTAATTCTTGTGCTTCGATCTGCGCCGTTTCCAATGCGCGGTAATCGGCTACTGGATCAGCGACTTTGAATTCAGGCATCCCTGACTGTTTTTCACCGAGCACATCCCCTGGGCCACGCAACTCCAGATCTTTTTGCGATACCTGAAAACCATCAGTAGTCGCCACCATTGTTTCCATTCGCTCAATACCATTTTGATTTTTAGGATCGGCCACTAGGATACAAAAGGATGCTTCTTGTCCCCGACCAATCCGTCCGCGCAGCTGGTGCAACTGGGATAAACCAAAACGATCGGCATCAAAAATCAGCATTGCGGTGGCATTAGGTACATCCACACCGACTTCGATCACTGTGGTTGCCACCAAGACTTGAAACTCGTTGGCTTTAAACGCCTGCATAATTTGATCTTTATCTTCATTTTTCAGCTGACCATGAAGCAAGCCAACCTGATAAGTCGGCGCAAAAGCTGCCTGCATTTTCGCAAAGACGGCTTGAGCATTTTTCAAGTCCATACTCTCTGATTCCTCAATCAACGGCGTGACCACGTAAGCTTGGCGGCCTTTAGCTAATTCTTTTTGAATAAAGCTTAACGCATTGGCCACTTGGTTACCCCGGATCCAACTTGTTTTGATTGGGATTCGGCCAGCCGGTAATTCATCGATGGTTGAGACATCCATTTCGCCAAATGCGGTGATTGCTAGCGTCCGTGGAATTGGTGTTGCCGTCATTGCTAAAATATCCGGCCGATAGCCTTTTTCACGCAAAACACGGCGCTGATTGACCCCAAAACGATGTTGTTCATCAGTAATCGCCAAACCTAATTTGGCAAAGTCAACGCCATCCTGGATCAACGCGTGTGTACCGATGATCAAGTCGATCTTACCAGCAGCCAAATCGCTGAGGATTGCTTGTCGCGCTTTGCCTTTGATTGAACCCGTTAATAAAGCTACTTGGACATCAAAATCAGCAAACAGCCGCTGTAAGTTCTTATAGTGCTGTTCCGCCAGAATTTCGGTTGGCGCCATCAGCGCTGCTTGATAACCAGCTGTAACTGCAGCATACATGACTAAGGCCGCAACGATCGTTTTACCACTACCAACATCACCTTGCAGCAATCGATTCATGTGCCGCGGGCTTTTTAAATCACGACAAATTTCATTGACAACTCTTTTTTGCGCTTTGGTCAACTCAAACGGCAAGGTTTGAATAAAGGCGCGTAATTTTTGATTATCGTAGTGTAACGCTAACCCTTGTTCTGGCGCTTGTTCACGCTTTTTCAGTAACTGGATCGCCATTTGAAATAAGAAAAATTCCTCAAAAATAGCTGTACGACGAGCCGCATTAGCTTCAGTTTGCGTCTTAGGGAAATGCATGCCATGGATTACTTGCCGCTCCGTCACCAATCGGTATTTGTCGATCAAGGCTTGCGGTAAAATATTGACGATCAGATCCGCATAGGCATCATAAGCAGTTCGAATCAGCTTGACCAATGTCGTTTGGCGAATACTTTTCGATGCGCTATAAATTGATGCAAATTCTGGGCTAGTATCATTCTTGATGGCAAGAACTTTCATTCCGGTCATGCTTTTACGCTTAGCATCCCATTTACCATAAACTGCAACTTCTGCACCGGTTTCAAACTTATCTTTCAACCATGGTTGGTTAAAAAAGGTCACCATGATCACAGCTTGATCAATCAAGAGCCGAACATTGAGCCGATTTTTGCCGCGGCCAAAGCGACTGACAACTGGCGGCCCGACAACGACCCCCTTCAAGGTTACTTTTTCTTGATCGATCACTTCATCCAATGACTTAACCTTTAGATCTTCATAGCGAAAGGGAAAATAATGCAGCAAGTCGTTGATCGTATTAATTTTTAATTCATGTAGCGCTTGGACTTTTTTAGGACCAACCCCTGGTAACACCGCCACCGGATCAAGTAAACTTTTACTGGTCATGTCAGACCACCACCTTTATTCTGACCAAATTCACCATACTAAACAAGCTGAGGCACCTACCTCAGCTTGCCTGGGTCACACTATTCACACTATTCAACGGAAACCAGATATGGATAAACTGGCTGACCGCCATCATGTAATTCAACTTCTAATTCATCATCAATTGCCATGACTGCATCGGCAATCGCTTGGGCTTCTTGGCGAGTTCCACCTTCGCCGATCAAAATCGTCACGATCTCACTATCATCATCAAGCATCGCTTTGATCATATCGACTGTCGCTGTTTGCCGCTCAGATGCCGTCACCTTGATCTTACCATCGATGATCCCCATGTAATCGTCCTTCTTGATTGCTAAACCATCAATGGTTGTATCACGGATTGATTGTGTCACTTGACCGCTAATAACATCCTTCAAGCCAGCCGTCATCTGCGCCTCATTATCAGCCAATGAGTTATCTGGATTAAATGAAAGTAATGACGTCATCCCTTGGGAGATCGTTTTACTTGGCACGATTGCTACTGGGATATCAGCCACTTTTGCTGCTTCTTGTGCGGCCAAAATAATGTTACCGTTGTTCGGTAAAATTAAGGCTTGCTTGGCATTAGCTGACTTGATCGCATCCAAAATATCTTGTGTACTTGGATTCATTGTTTGCCCACCATTTAAGATCGTTGTAGCGCCTAAACTCTTGAACAATGTCCCGACACCTTTACCAGAAGCAATCGCGATAATGCCAAAATCAATCGGTTCTTGAGCTTCAGCTTCGTTAGCTTGATCTTGTTCTAGAATGGTTTCATGTTGTAACCGCATATTATCGATCTTGATCTTCAACATCGAACCATATTCATGGCCATAGGCTAAAACCGTGCCCGGATGTTCCGTATGCACATGGACTTTGACCACTTCATCATCATTGACCACTAGTAATGAATCACCTAAACCATCTAAATGATTACGGAATTCTTCATAGTCAAATTTAGCCGTTGCACCATCTTGGCCTAACCCGACCATCATTTCTGTACAATAACCGAAAGTAATGTCTTCCGTGGCAATTTGGCTTTGGACACTTTGATGATGCATGGCATTAACCATCTCGTCCATTTCAGAACCATCTGGCTGATAAGTATCATCGTCAACCACTTCACCAGAAAGACCTTCTAAAAAGCCTTCATAAATGAAAACTAGTCCTTGACCACCAGAATCAACGACACCCACTTCTTTTAAAACGGGTAACAAATCAGGCGTTTTTGCCAACGCTTTTTTAGCAGCCGCAACAACGGCTTGTAAAATAACGACGGCGTCAGTTGTTTCTTTACTTTGCTTATTAGCAGCACGCGCCGCCTCACGGGCAACCGTTAAGATCGTACCTTCAACGGGTTTCATCACTGCCTTATAGGCCGTTTCTACACCGCTCATCAACGCTGCAGTTAGATCTTGAGCCGTCAGTGCTTCTTTACCAGCTACACTACTAGCAAAACCACGGAATAATTGTGAAGTGATCACCCCGGAATTACCGCGGGCACCCATCAATAATCCTTTAGCCAGTGACTGTGCTAATTCACCAACATTAGTGGCATTAGATTCGTTGACCGCTTTAGCACCACTACCAAAAGATAGCCCCATATTCGTTCCGGTATCACCGTCAGGGACAGGGAAAACATTTAATGAATTGACAAATTCAGCATTTTTGGTCAGCCGATGCGCGCCGATGCGCACCATATCTTGAAATTTTGCTGCCGTTATTTCTGTTACTTCCAAAATTATCCTCCTTGCTGTTTTGCCTGCTTTTAGCGCAAAACAAAACCAGCGGGACACATTCGTATCCGCATTATACGACTTTATTTTAGTTTAATTAGTCAGCTAATACTCGTACACCTTGTACGAAAACATTAACCGAATTGGCGGTAACGCCAAGCATTGTTTCTAAATTGTACTTTACTTTTGATTGTACATTCCGGCAAACTTCGGAAATTTTTGTTCCGTAGCCGACAATAATATAAACATCAATTGCCACGCCATTTTCTTCTTGGCGCACAACAACACCGCGCGCATAATTTTCTTTACGTAAAATATCATTTAAGTTATCACGAATTTGATTTTTACTTGCCATTCCGATGATGCCATAAACGTCAGTCGCCGCACCACCGACAACTGTGGCGATCACTGCGTTAGCAATATCGATTGTACCGTATTGGGTTTTAATGTGTACAGCCATTAAAAGAACCTCCTCTATTCCACAATAGTAGCTAATTTTTGTTCCAAAAACTTTTGCAGTTGCTGTTTGGACCATTAGACGGCCGCACACAGCCAGCAAAAATCTGGCTCATTTTCACTCTGCGTATCAAAATTGGTACGTTTTAAAAAAACTTCTACACGCCATTCTATCATAGCCTGAAAATATTGAAAAGTTATCTTCCATTAGATAACGCTAATTAAGCAGTAGATTTGCGTATTTATTGCGCATAATCAACCTATCCCCGTACACTAGAAGTAAACGGAGGTGCCCGCTATGACTACTATAACCATAATCGTTGGCGATAAAAAATACAAACCTACTGCTGATTATACCGCAAGCGACCAAATTGCTTACTATCCATTTAATACAGCCGCCTTTATTCCGACACCCCTGACTCCACAAACAAAATCATATCGCCGACTGATGGCCTTCTTACTTGGTCGTCCGCAAATCGAAGCTAAGTTACGCCATATTGAACGTAATTTCACCACAGGTCAATTACTACGGCATTTTAAACGCCAAAATATTTACTTTGCTCTGGCTAGTGACCGCGAACAAATCCACAACTTTTTAGCCCAGCATCCAGAAGATACGATCACCTTATTATTACTGGGTAAAAAAACTTGGTCCTGCGCCACTGAGTTTACGCATCCCCAATTAGAAACCTTATTATTTACCGCACCACACAAAAAAGATAGCTTTTGGTGCAGCCTAGATTATCAGGATCAATCCGGCATTGCCTCAACCAGCACGATGCAAAAATTGATTCAACCAAAAATTCGGTTATAGATGCACACCTATTTTTGATATTGCACTAGGCAAATAACTAATTAGGTTATAAACTAGATGATACCTAAGTGTTATTGAAGCGTTCGTTTTAGTCATTAAGTTAGTTCATATTTTGGGTGGACTGATTACGACCATGCGCGCAATGCAATTCAAATATAGTGAGGCGACTTTGATGGACCAATTACCTTTTTTAGATTACGATCGCACGCCAAAAGCGCTTTTAAATCCTGATCATGATCTACCCGCACTTAAAAACTTCCCGCAATTAGTTTTATTGGCTTTTTTAACCCGAGAAACGATCGATAAATTTGTGACCACACACAATGGTCAACAAATCGCGGTGATTGAAACCGTTGCGGCGACAACGCCAATTTTTCAAATTTCATGGGCAGGTACAACCAATTAGCACAGGTGATTCAAGCCCAACAATTAACGCCACAATTTGTTAAGACTTGGACGACTGACGGCTATTTTCGTGAGACACAACAATTGGTCCAGCAGCGCACGCAAGCTGGTTACACCGTTGTTGAAATGGAGTGCGCTGCACTAGCAGCTTGCGCGCAATTCAGGCAAGTTGCTTTCGGTCAGTTATTGTTCACCGCTGACACAATGACCGACTTAAACAATTGGCAACCACGCGATTTTGGCCGTTCTGCACACGCAAAAGTAGCTAAACACTTAAGTATTCAGTGTTTAGCTACTTTTGCTGAATCGATTTAAATACTGCTTTTTAAGCTAAATTTTTGGCGTTCACCTACCTCAATTTTACCCTGTCAAGCAAATTTACTTGAAAGAAAAGTATTGCAATCAAGGGGCTATTATGATAAATTAAATCAGGTAAGTGTTAACGAGCAGCATGTAAAAATGCTTAAGGGAGGACTAGACATGGCTAAAGATTTCATTACCGGCAAGGGTACAACCTTCGGTAACAAGCGTTCACACGCGTTAAACCATAGCCGTCGCAGCTGGAAAGCTAACTTGCAAAAAGTACGCATCCTAGTTGATGGCAAGCCAAAACGTGTATGGGTATCTGCACGGACATTAAAATCCGGTAAGGTTACTCGCGTTTAATTAAATTAGACGATTAAAAAAGAGCTTGGGGCAACCCAAGCTCTTTTTGTATCTAATCATGACTTTGGATCACCGCAACCACCCCAGTACGAAAGCTAAAGGTCGCACTTTTTTTAGTGAATTGATTGCTGGCAAACATGATTGGTTGTGCGTAATCTGCGTTAGTCAATTTATATTTAGTATCATACAACGTTAAGCCCGTCACCGCCGTCAACGGTGCAAAAGCTAAATACTGCTGCCTTGCCTCCTGCGTGATCGTATGCACGCCCGGTAAAAACAGACGCAAACTATTTTGACGATCTAATAACCGTACGCGTTGACAGTAAGGTAAAAAACGCGGCTGTAATAGCATGAATAAATTATCTAACAAATGATCTAAACGCCCACCAGTAGCACCATAAATAGTTACTCGTGTCGCTTGACCTTCCGTTAACGCAATATTTAAGGCCAATTCAGTATCCGTTTCATCCTTATCTGCTACCGCATAGCGAATATCCGCCACCTGCGTCTGCACCCGTTTCAGTTCAGCCGTGCTCAACGAATCAAAATCACCGACGGCAACCTGCGGCGTGATCCCTAACTCAAGTAAACGCAAGGCCCCACGATCAGCGGCAATCCACGGAACCGCCGTTTGCTGCGCAAGTTCGGCCGGCCACATCGCCGGAGGCCCCCCCACTAATAAATTAAACTCAGTCATTGGTTGCAGCAATATTACGCAAAGTCTGAATCTGTTGTGCTGGATCAGCCGTACCATAAACGTACGAACCAGCAACAAAGACGTCGGTCCCAGCATCAGCGCACGCTTTGACCGTTTGATCACTGACCCCGCCATCGACTTCAATATCAAAATGATAGTCATTGGTTTGCCGCAATTGATCTAGCCGTTTAACCTTGCTTAACATCGCCGGAATAAATTTCTGACCACCAAAGCCAGGATTGACCGTCATCACTAACACTTGATCGACTAATGGTAAAACATTTTTGATTTGTTCCAGTGGTGTGCCAGGATTTAATACAACCCCCGCTTTAACACCTGCATCTTTGACCATTTGTAGTGCCCGATAGATATGTGGCGTACTTTCGACGTGTAACGTCAAAATATCGGCCCCAGCCTTAGCAAAATCAGCAACAAAGCGTTCTGGCGCTTCGATCATCAAATGACAATCTAAGACTAACTTAGTCACTGGCCGCAACGCCGCCACCATACTCGGACCAAAAGTAATATTAGGAACAAACTGACCATCCATCACGTCCACGTGTAAGTAATCAGCGCCACCTAATTCAACTGTTTGAACATCTTGTGCCAAATTTGCAAAATCAGCACTTAAAATTGAAGGTGCAATTTTCATCATTTTTTGCCTCGCTTTCCATTATACTTCGGCTTTTCTGCCTTTTTCTCAGTTCGAAATTGTAAATAATTCGCGTAGCGGCTGGCGAGTATCTGCCCCGTTTCCACCTGTTGCTTAACGGCACAACCAGGCTCCTGATCATGTTGGCACGCCCGAAAACGGCATTCAGCAGACGCAGCGACAAATTCAGGAAAAAGTAATGGCAATTCAGTTAACTCAAATTCACTTAAATTTAATGAAGAAAAACCTGGCGTATCCGCCACTAAGCCACCAAACAATGGCAACAACTCCACATGTCGCGTGGTGTGTTTACCTCGACTTAAGCTTTCCGATACCGCGGCGGTTTTCAACTGTAATTCAGGGTCAATATGATTCAGCAAAGTTGATTTGCCAGCACCCGATTGCCCCATAAATACCGTCAACTGATCAGCAAAGTACGTCGTCAATTGCTTGACTTGCGCCGGTGCAAATGGTTCCGCATCAAAAAATGTCGGATAGCCCAACTGCTGATAGTACGCCACGATTGGTGCTAGCTTAGCCCGTGCTGCCTCATCCAAGAGATCACCCTTAGTAAAGTAGATCAAAGGCCGAATCTTTTTCTTTTCCAGGGTCATCAAAAAACGATCCAATAAATTACTAGAAAAGTCTGGCTTAACGCAAGACGTAACGACCACCGCTTGATCAACGTTGACCACTTGAGGACGGACTAAAGCATTTTTACGTGGTAGTAGCTTCAACACGTAGCCTTCTGTTTGATTAGTACTCTCAAATTCAACATAATCACCGACCAACGGCGTTAACTGACGTTTGCGGAAATTACCTCGCCCACGTGTTTGAAACGTTTGTTGATCTGAATAAACGTAATAAAACCCACTTAATGCTTTCCGAATCTGTCCTTGTGCCAAACTGTCGCCTCCACTTTCTACTTCACCATTAAGGTCATTTTATTCTGGTACTTCGCTACCGCGCGAGATAACCACCGTTATTTTTGCACTGTGCGGTACTGCAGTTCCTGCTTTAGGCGATTGTGACATCACCGAACCAGCTTGGACCGCAGCCGAATAATCATATTTTAGATTAAGGGTAAAACCCATACTATTTGCATACTGACGTACACTTGCTTGCGACCAATTAGTCATATCCAATAAGCTGAAACCATTAGCACCTACACTAACTGTTAGCGTGATTGTTTTACCCTTGGGAACTAGGCGTGTGCCAGCATCGCGACTTTGTTGGACAATTTGACCATTAGTATAACTGCGTGAAACAATGGTTGTTCGTTTCACCTTAAAGCCGGCCTTACGCAATTCAGCTGCGACTGAGGAATAGGATCGTGCCGTATAATCCTTCAATGTATATTCCTTTTTCCCAGTACTGATGCGCATTTTGACCACTGACTGACGCTTAGCCTTTTCTCCTTTTACCGGCGTTGTACTGATCACGCGACCTGCTTTAACGTGGTCATCATGTACCTTGGTAGCTGAACCAACCTTAAACTGAGCGGCCATCAAAGTTGACTGTGCTTTACTTTGAGTCATTCCCGCCACATTAGGTACCGCTACCGGCTGCAATTGATTAGCAACGAAAAAGCCTACAACCACCAAAACGACTAAAACAAGCAACGTTGTGATCACGACCCAAGGCCGAGCGAGCCGTTTCTTGGGGGTCGGTGCTGGCTCATTAGTCGCTGCCGCCGATACGGTTTTCGTTGTTACCGTCGTAGTATTAGCGCTTGCCGGTGCCGCTTCAGACGTTGCCGAACTAGTTGCAAACTGTTCAGCGTCGATCCGCGGTAAGATCTTAGTTTCTTCATTATTGATTTGTGACACAAATTTAGGCTCACCGACACGCAACGGTGACAGCGTCGTTTTTAAATCAGCCGTCATAGCGGCAACAGACTCATAACGTTCAGCTGGTTCCTTAGCTGTTGCGCGTAAGATCACATTTTCTAACGCTTGGGGAATATTCGGGTCGATTTTCCGTACTGAAGGAATCTCGCTTTGAAAGTGTTTCAAAGCAATACTCACCGCTGTTTCGCCTTCAAACGGTACCTTGCCGGTCAACATCTCGTATAAAATGATCCCCAACGAGTAAATATCGGATTGTTTAGTCGCAATACTGCCTCGTGCTTGTTCTGGTGATAAATAATGCACGGAACCTAACATTGAATTGGTTTGGGTGATCGAATTTTCCGATAAAGCCACGGCGATACCAAAATCGGTGATTTTTAAATGACCCGACGGCGCCACTAAAATATTTTGCGGTTTCAGATCACGATGAATAATACCGTGTGCATGGGCTTGCTGTACTGCCGCTAAAATTTCCGTCATCATCCGCACCACTTCAGCATACGGAATTGGGTAATGGTCAGCAATATATTGCTTCAAATCATTGCCCGAAACATATTCCATTACAATGTATTGTAACCCGCTATCTTCACCAACATCATAAACGGAAACGATATTAGGATGAACCAATTCAGTCGCAGCTAACTCTTCACGCTGAAAACGGCGAATCGTATCTGGATCATTTTGTAGGTCTAGCCGTAATACTTTGATTGCGACTTCACGATTTAAAATTAGATCCTGAGCCAAATAAACATTGGCCATGCCACCTTCGCCAACCGGACGGATCACGCGATAGCGACCGCCTAACTTATATCCTGCTTCCATCATTGTGCGGTCACCCCACGATCCTCATATAATAGTAACGCCGTAATATTATCTAGCCCGCCAGCTGCATTCGCCGCGTCGATCAAGGCCTGACACTTTAACTCTAATGACCGAGGGCTGGCTAAGATCGTACTGATCTCATCGTCAGACACCATATTAGTCAAACCATCGGAACATAATAAAATATAATCACCGTGCTGCGCACGCCGCACGACCACATCAGCATCGGCTTGCTCGGATACGCCCAGCGTGCGGGTAATAATATTCTTTTGGGGATGGTGTTTAGCCGCTTCCGCACTTAACTGGCCATGCTTAACTAACTCATTGACCAACGAATGATCCTCGGTCATTTGACTTAGTTTCTGTTCTCGAAATAAATAAGCACGACTATCGCCAATATTGGCAATGATGAACTCATTTTGATAATAAATAGCCGCCACAAAAGTCGTGCCCATCCCTGACAAGTCAGGATACTGCTGTGACTTATTCAAAATATGCTCATTTTCCTTTTGTAGCTCCGCCACCAGCCAAGAGATGATCGGTTCTACTTTATCAAACTCTGTCTGCTCAAAATCATAGCCAATATGTAAAACGGCCATGGCCGAAGCCACATCACCGCCTAAATGACCGCCCATGCCATCCGCAACGATTGCGAATTGAACCCCAGCTATATTTTGATAGACGCTTACATAATCCTCGTTGTTGGCCCGGCGTTGACCAACATCCGTCCGGTAAGCGAATTTCATCCTTTTTACCTCGTTTTCCGTTTCAGATTACAAATGAAGAAGCCGTCCGTCCCGTAATCATCTGGATAAAGGCGCAAATACGGTGTTGTAGCCACTTTGAGCGCTTTATCTGTGTGCACGGGAATCGGTTCGAACTCTGCGTGTTTTGCGAGAAACTGCTTGATCACGTCCTGATTTTCTTCATTAACAATTGTACACGTACTGTAGGTCAAAATGCCACCAGGTTTTACCTTAATTGCGACACTATCCAAAATTTCTAATTGAATTTTCTGTAAATTCAATAGATCCTCTGGCTGACGGGTATACTTGATCTCTGGTTTGCGCCGCATTAGACCTAAGCCAGAACATGGTGCATCGACTAATACACGATCAAATGACTTATTTGCCACCACATCACGCAGTTTACGCGCATCAAATGCACGTGCATTGACCACATCAGCAACGTGCAATCGCTTAGCATTATCTTTGATCAATTTTACCTTATGTGGATGTAAATCAAAAGCCTCAACGTGACCACCAGCCTCAGCAGACAAGTAACTAGCAATATGCGTGGTCTTACCACCGGGCGCAGCACAGGCATCCAGTACTTGATGTTGTGGTTCAATCTGCATACTAGCTGCAACTAACATTGAACTTTCATCCTGCACCGTATATTGACCATAAGCAAAGGCAGTCGTCCCCGCTAAAAAGCCACCCTGGCGAACTAACCCAACTGGTGATAATTCACTAGGGGTTGTTTCCAATCCTAATTCAGCTAATTCTGCTTGCACCTCGTCAACCGTAGCAATAGCCGTATTAACGCGGATCGATGCCGCAGCAGGCTGATTGATTGTTTGTAAAATCGCTTCCGTCTTCTTTTCACCAAGCTGATCGATCAGTTTGGCAACTAACCATTCCGGCACGCTAGCGCTGATGCTTAATCGTTTTAACGGCTCACTAATTGTTGTCAATTGCGGTACGCCTTGACGTTCGATCTGACGTAAAATTGCCGTCATTAAACCGGCGACCCCGCGATTACCCATCTTTTTAGCTATCTCCGTAGCTTCATAAAAAATTGCTCGATTAGGGATCTTGTCCAAATAAACCATTTGATAGACAGCGACCCGCAAGTTTTGCCGCGCCCAACGTTCTAAGCGTTGCGGTTTTTTAATGAATGGCTTTAAATAAAAATCTAACGTCAATTGGCGCTGGATCACACCATAAACCAAGTTAGTCAGCAAGCTAGCATCAGCCGGTTGCAATTGTTCTTTTTCAATGGTTTGGTCCAACGTAATATTGGCGTAACTGCCTGAATCAGCGACCCGATCCAGTAATTTGACCGCTAAATAACGCGGTGAATGCTTTATGTTAGTCTTCAATGAGTTGTTGCCCTTCCTTAAGGCCATGTCCTTGGCCGTTTAAATACGCAGTGATGTTCATTTTAGCTTTACCAGCAGGCTGAATCTCTTCAATATAAAACACTTTATGATCAGCTGCGGCGATACCCAATTGGTGCTTACTAATGACAGCAACTTGCCCAGCTGCCAACATTGTTGTTTCAGCGGTTGGCCGAACTTGCCATAATTTCGTCCGTTGACCGCCAATTTTAACAAACGCTCCAGGTTGTGGCCGTAACGCCCGTACCTTGTAGTCAATTGCTGCCGCTGACATATCTAAAGTGATTTGTTCTTCCCCCGGCTTGATCGTTGGTGAAAAAGTAACTTGGCTTTCGTCCTGCGGTTGTGGGGTAATTTTACCCGCTAATAGATCCGGTAATGTCGCTAACAGCAACTTTTCGCCAACCTGACTTAATTTAGCAAACAACGTCCCATTATCATCGTCGGCTGTAATCGGAATTGCCTGTTGCCGTAAAATATCTCCGGCATCCATTTTCATGACCATTTTCATGATCGTCACCCCAGTTTCAGCCTCACCATTTAAAATGGCATACTGAATTGGCGCACCACCACGATATTTTGGTAACAATGAAGCATGCACATTGATTGCAGCGATCTTAGCTGCAGCCAAAACTTTCTTGGGTAAAAATTGACCAAAAGCAGCCGTTACGATCAGATCTGGCGCTAATGTCACCACTTTTTCTGCTTCGGGACTGCCGCTTAATTTTTCTGGTTGTAACACCGGAATATCATGTGCTAACGCTACTTCTTTAACTGGCGATGGCGTTAACACGTGTTTGCGTCCGACTGGCCGATCTGGCTGCGTCACCGCCGCCAAAACTTCGTAGCCATTAGTGATCAAGCTTTCTAAAATTGGTGCCGAAAATGCCGGCGTGCCCATAAATACAATTGAAGTCACGTACTTCTCCTCTTTCTATTGTTAATTAACTTTGATTCAAAAAAGCTATATAAAGCTAAGCGGTTCGCGGTCGATCGAAATCTGAATACCATTACGCGCTTGATTTTCTTGCATGATCTGGGTTAGTAATTTTTGTAACTGCGTTTCATGCTTGTACTTGATCACCATCTGATAATAATAGCGTTTATTAACCCGAGCGATGGCGCGCGGTGTCGGCCCCAGTAAGACCGCCTGTGGTGATAAAACCGGCTTCACTTGATTCATTAATTGAAAAATCTTCTTCGCCGCTTCATTTTCTTCTTCATGGCTAGCCGTCACCAAAATCGTATAGTAATACGGTGGATAGCCGCCTTGATGACGTAAAGTCATTTCACGCTGATAGAAACCTTCATAATCATGGTGCCGCGCCAAGCGAATCGCATAGTGTTCTGGATTGTAAGTCTGCACGATCACTTCGCCTTTTTTTTCAGCACGACCGGCGCGACCGCTGACCTGCGTCAGTAATTGGAAGGTTCGTTCACTCGCTCGAAAATCCGGTAGGCCTAAGGCAGTGTCCGCATTGAGCACCCCAACCAAAGTCACATCAGGAAAATCCAAACCTTTAGCAATCATTTGTGTGCCTAACAAAATATCAGCCTCGTGCCGACCAAACTGCCGTAAAATCTTCGCGTGAGCACCTTTACGCCGAGTTGTATCTACGTCCATTCGTAATATACGGGCTTCTGGTAGCAAGCCTTGCAACTCACTTTCCACCTTTTGCGTTCCAGTACCGTAATAGCGGATCTTACGACTTTGACAGTTCGGGCAAACCTGGGGAATTGCTTCTTCATGACCACAATAATGACACTTCATCGAGTGAGTGTCCATATGCAAGGTCAATGAAATATCGCAATTGGGACATTTCAAGACAAAGCCACAATCACGACACATCACAAACGATGAAAAACCACGCCGATTAAGCATCAACACACTTTGCTCTTTATGCAACACACGTTTCCGCAATTCCCGCATCAATAAACTAGAAAAATTGTCCTCTTTAGTTTTTTTCAATTCATTTTTCATATCAACCACCGTCACTTCTGGCAATGGCTGATGATTGGCCCGTTCCTTGAGCCGAATCAATTGATAGACCCCTTTTTGAGCACGGGCCCGTGATTCCAGCGATGGCGTGGCACTACCTAAAACCACTGGGCAGTGATGATATTTGGCCCGCCAAAGCGCCACATCACGAGCATGGTAACGCGGCATTTCATCCTGTTTATAACTACCTTCATGTTCCTCATCCATAATGATCAAACCGATATTCGTCAACGGCGCAAAAATGGCTGAACGGGCACCGACAACAACTTGGGCTTCTCCACGTTCAATGCGGCGCCATTCGTCATAGCGCTCACCGTTAGATAAGCCACTGTGTAATACCGCTACGTGAGCACCAAAACGTCCACGAACCCGGGCCACCATTTGCGGTGTTAAGCCAATTTCTGGCACCAACATTAATGCGGTTCGACCACTATTGAGCGCGGCTTGGATCGATTGCAAGTAAATTTCCGTTTTACCGCTGCCGGTTACGCCTTCCACTAGAAAAACTTGATCACGTTGCTGCTGACCAGCAGTCGTGATCTGATGCACTGCATTAGCTTGCTCTTTCGTCAAAGTCAGCGGTTGGGTCCGTGGCGCACTAGCTAATTCAGCGTAAGGATCACGATAAGTTTCGAGTTCAATTAAACGTAGCCACCCTTTGGCAGCACCAGTTTGTACATGCGTTAACGTCAACTGCGTCTCTGCCGTCACTTGCTGCATCGTAATTGGTTCTTGTGCAGTTGTATGGGCCGCTAAATAAGTCAACAATTCATGTTGACGCTTCGCATTAGCCGGAACTTGCGCTGCAATAGTCGTATAGTCGGCTGCCGCCAATAACGGCTTGATTGCTTTGATTGTTTTAACTTTTGCTCGATCATGCACCTGGTAAACAACCTCAACAAGCTGTTCTTGTTGTAATTTTAGTAATTGTTTGATCGTCTCTGGTGCTAAATCAGCAAAATCCAATTCAGTTTGGTCATGAAAAATTGCAGTGGTCGCTGGTGTAGGCGCACCAAGTAAACGAACTTTTTTACTATAGCTAGCTTTCATCACACTAGGCAACATCGTCTGCATACAACTAATTTGAAAAGCAAAAGTCCATTGCGCCAGCCACTTTGCTAACGCCAGCAACTCCGGATTCAAAACTGGCTGTAGATCCAATACTTGTGTGATTGCTTTCAGTTCACCCGTATAATCCGGAGCCGTATCAGTGATCCCGACTACAAACCCTTGAATTTGCCGCTGCCCCTTACCAAAAGGCACAACGACGCGCATACCAGCACGTAATTGTGCCTGCCAAATTGCTGGAATAACGTAGTCATAGGGTCGATTTGTTTGTAAAGTGGGCACATCAACGATCACTTGCGCAAATTGCACCATGACTAACCACCTTTCTACTACATGAGCTTGCTTGACTGGCTACGTTACAAAAACACGCACAACAGTAGCCATCTATATGCCTGTAAGCAACAGATGGCTACTTTTGCAGTTTATCTTGCCGCGTAGCCAAAGCAATTTGTAAAATTTGCTGTGCGATGACTTGCTTACTGGCTAACGGTAATGTTTGTGGTTCTACATTCGGCTGTAGAATCGTCACTTCATTAGTATCGTGATTAAACCCAGCATGAGCGCTAGCAACATCATTAGCAACGATCATGTCAACCCGTTTACTAGCCAGCTTCTTTTGCGCATAAGTTAATAAATGCTGTGTTTCCGCCGCAAAGCCGATCAAAAATTGTTGTTGTTTTTGTTGACCTAATTCCGCTAAAATATCTGGATTTTTCGTTAAGGTCAACGTATAGTCTGCAGTTGTCTTTTTGATTTTATTATCCGCCACTGTTACAGGCCGGAAATCCGCCACTGCTGCTGCCATGATCACCATTTGGGCCGTCTGATAACGCGCTAATAACGCAGACCGCATTGCTTCGGCTGAATCAACACCAACATAGGCAACACCAGCAGGTACAGTGAGCATCGTTGGTGCACTGATCAAGGTCACTTGCGCCCCTAAGTCGCGCGCAGCAGTAGCCAAAGCGTAACCCATTTTCCCTGATGAATCATTGGTCAAATAACGCACCGGATCCAAGCGTTCACGCGTTCCGCCAGCAGTGACCAAAACTGATTGTCCATGTAATGGTAGATCGGTAGCCTGAGCCAATAATTTAGCCGTAACCGCGGCAACAATTGCAGTTGGTTCTGGGAAACGGCCTTTACCACTATAACCTTCTGCTAAAAAGCCAGTTGCGGGCTCAATAATTTCGACGCCATCGGCCTTTAAAGTGGCCACATTGCGTTGCGTCGCGGGATTTTCCCACATATGCACATTCATGGCCGGTGCAACAAATTTTGGTGCGGTGGTCGCCAATAAAGCCGTACTAGCAAAATCATCCGCTAGACCCTGTGCCATTTTAGCGATTAAGTCAGCGGTAGCCGGTGCAACCAAGGCAATTTCGGTCCAATCAGCTAACTCAATATGCGCGACTTCGTCTGGTGCGAGTTGGGCGAAACGGTCCGTATAAACCGCATGCTTACTCAAAGTTTGGAAAGTCAGTGGAGTCACAAATGCTTGTGCCCCTGCTGTTTCCACAACGCGTACCTCAGCACCTTGGCGAATCAATTCACGCACTAAATAAGCCGCCTTATATGCTGCAATGCCGCCACTGACGTACAGCGCAACGTGTTTTCCAGCCAACAAAATAGTTTCCCCCTCAGCAATGATCTTAATATAGCTATTGTAGCAGAAAATACAGGCTAAATCAGCGTCCTAGCTGACAATAATTATCACGTTAAGTATAAAAAAAGAGTTCGCGGTCATCACCAGCCGAACCCATAATCTGACAACAATTTATTTTTCGTGTTTGTCTGCTTGATCTTGTGCTTCAGCTTCACGTTCAGTCATCAATGAAGCAGGATCAACAACTACATCACCATCGGCAATTTCTTCCAATGCTTGACCCACGGTTTGTGGTGAATGATAATCGCCATCTGGTAACATCTTAATGCTGCCAGCTTCGATCTCATGCGCACGTTTTGCTGATAAAACCGCTAATGAGTAACGTGAATCTACTTTGTCTAATAATTTATCGATCGATGGATATAAAATCATTTTTCGACAACTCCTATCATTTTTTCATACTGCGAGATCACCCGTGGGACACGAAGATGTTCACTTTCAATAATGTTTTCGATCCGTTGAACGGCATTTGCCACCGTATCGTTAACCACTGCATAATCATATTGCTGCATCATTTTAATTTCGTCAACCGCTTTAAGCATCCGCTTATCGATTGTCTGCATATCTTCCGAACCACGACCCTTGATTCGTTGCTTCAATGAAGATAAGTCTGGCGGCGTCAGGAAAATGAAGACCCCATCAGGACATTTTTTACGAACTTGCATCGCACCATTAACTTCGATCTCTAAGAAAACATCCTTACCCGAATCTAAGGTTTGATTGACGTATTTAAGCGGTGTGCCATAAAAGTTGTCGACGTACTGCGCGTACTCCAACATCCCGTCATTAGCGATCTCCTGCTTAAATTCTTCTTTACTGACAAAATAGTAATCTACCCCATTAACTTCTCCTGGGCGTGGTTGCCGTGTTGTCATTGAAATCGAGTATACGAAATCTCGTTGTTGATCCTGAAACATTGCCTTACGAACTGTTCCCTTACCTACACCGGAAGGGCCAGATAAAACGATTAACATCCCGCGTGTCGCCATCGGTCAATTCTCCTTCTGCTCTGATAATTTTAATCTCTATTCTGCACTTTTTCTTAGTGTTTTTCAAGTCTAGCGTACGTTGGGGAAAACTTTCTGATTATGAAATTACGCTTAGCTAGAATTTTTCAACCTGCTTAGACTAGATTAGTGCCGCAAATAGTAATCGCCAAATATAATTTAGTCACTGACCATGCTATCAAGTAGTTGCCGCAACTGCTCGATTTCTTCATTGGTCAACGTTAACCCTTTTCCCATCTTACTATGGTCTGGTGACCAATCACGCAGATCGAACTTCGCTGGTCGACCATTCCAACTAACTAAATTTAATTCGCGCGTCCAACCACTTTTACTGGTGCTTAACACGCCAATGGTCTCTTCAATCGTAAATTCCAACGGTGCTGCCATTACTATTACCTCCCGCTATCATAAACTAATCTAAGAATTAACAAGCAATTATTTCAGACAAAAGTGCTACAAAGTAGTAACATAGAATGCTGCAGCAATTGCTCGTTTTGCATATTCTATCTATTTTAGCATAACTCCGCTAAGAGCTCGATGAATTTCCATCTAAATGAAAAAAGCATTGCAATTTAGAACGGTTGTTCGTATAATGAAGACACAAACAAATGTTCGGAGGCAAACATTATGGAATTTAACCAAGCAACGTTAAAACAATTTGGCACTCATTTACAGGCATCTTACCAAAAAATGGTTGATTTCGAGGTTCCTGCAGCGGACCCAGTCTCAACTGCTGCGCTACCGCAAATGCCTCACTTTCAAATCAAAAACTTTCTCGAACAAGCCTTAACAAAAGACTTAAACGTCACTGTCCAATTTAACGATTTTGATCATGGCGGTCAAACGACGATCAAAGGCCATTTTAAACAACGCCACAATGATCGGATTATCTTCACTGCTGATGATCACAAACTAATTCATCTTGTGACTGCGAATGCAATTCGTTACATTGCTATCACACCCCAAAAACAATCGTAAGCAAACAACAAAATACGGTAATGATCAATTTACATAACTTGATCATTACCGTATTTTTATAGTCTTTTAAGCTGGGGTGACCGCTTCCCGTAAGCGCTTCTTTTCAGCCGCAGCTAATTTAAGTAATTCACTAGCGTGCTCGCGTGTCAGTTTAGTTACCGCTGTCCCAGAAAGCATCCGGGCTAGCTCATCCACCCGCTGGGCAGGTTCAAGCCGTGTTAAGGTTGTTTTAGTCCGCTGGCCGCTGATTTGTTTACGAATAAAGAAATGCTGATCACTCATTGCAGCAACTTGCGGTAAATGAGTAATACATAAAACCTGTGAGAACCGCGCAATTGCCGAGATCTTATCCGCAATTGCTTGCGCCACCCGGCCACTAACACCAGTGTCAACTTCATCGAAAATAATACTAGTAATGCCCTGACTACGGGTAAAAATTGTTTTTAAAGCCAACATCATCCGTGAAAGCTCACCACCAGAAGCAATTTTAGCTAATGGTCCAGCCGCTTCGCCTGGATTCGTTTGAATATAAAATTCGACGTCATCTAACCCTGTTGGATAAAAATGCACCGTTGAAGTCGCTTTAAAATGCACTGAGAAAACGGTTTTTTCCATGTACAAAGCCGCTAATTGTTGATGAATCGCTTGGCTTAGCTTTTTAGCGCCTTGTTGGCGAGTCTTGGACAATTGCTGCCCAAGATCTAGCAAAGTTTGTTTAGCCTGATCAACTTGTTCTGCCAGTTGATCTTCATTATCCTCGGTAGCCACCATTTGTTCTAATTCAGCTTTGATTTTGGCGTAATAATTAAGAATTTGGGCGATGCTATCACCATATTTACGCTTTAACTGTTGTATCAATTCTAAGCGCTTTTCGATCTCATCTAACCGACCTTCATCCCATTCCATTAAATCAGCCTGGCGTAATAACTCCGATGCCGCATCCTGCAGTGTATAATACGCCGTCTGCACATTATCCGCTAATTCTTGGTAAGCATGATCCAGTGGCGTGATCTGCTGTAATTCATTCATAGCACCACCGATATGATCCATTGTCCCCGCTGCATCACCGGCCAAAGCTTCATAACTATTTTGTAAGGCCGTGGTGATCCGCTGAAAATTACTGAGCCGTGCCCGTTCACTGTCTAATTCGCTTTCTTCATTGGGTTTTAATTGCGCCGCTTCAATTTCATCGACTTGAAACCGTAGCATATCCAAACGCTGGGCCCATTCCTTAGCGTGGGCCATACGCTCCTGATAAGCTTTGTTTAAGCGCATATACTCATCATAAGCTTGTGCATACTTGGCACGTTGCGGATTGACCTTAGCTTTATAGAATTCATCCAATAAAGCTAAATGTTTTTCTGGATGCATCAATTCCTGATGTTCATTTTGACCATGAATATCAACGATCGTTTCACCGATCTCTTTTAAAGTTGTCGTGTTGACTAACTGGCCATTGACGCGACAGACATTACGACCAGTCCGGTACAGATCTCGCTGTAATAAAATATCATCATCGGCGTGTTCGATTCCATAATGATCTAAAACAGCAAAGGTTGCTGCATTATCTGGTAAATGAAATAAGCCCTGCAGGCGCATTTTGCTCGCGCCTTTACGAATGAACTCCTGTGACCCTCGGCCACCAGCTAACACGCCGACCGCATCGATGATAATTGACTTACCGGCACCTGTTTCCCCAGTCAGAACAGTCATTCCAGATTGAAAAGCAATATTCAATTTTTCAATGATCGCAAAATCACGAATATCCAACTCTTGTAACACAACCATCCTCCATTCAGTAAAACAAAGAACCTGCTTAACGCTCAAGCAAGTTCGTTAATGTTTGATATAGATCCTGCGCTGCCGCCGGTGTTTTGGCAATGATCAACACCGTATCATCGCCACCGATCGTGCCAAAAGTATCCGAAAAATCCATTTGGTCGATCAAAGTTGCGATTGCAGTGCCATTACCAGGTAAAGCTTTTAAAACAATAAAATAGTCTTGGACGTCCATTGAAACATAGGCATCAAATAACACCCGTTTCAACTTCTTCTCCGTATCAACAGTCTGCTGTGCCGGCAAACTATAGCGATAACCGCCACTTGGTGACGGTACCTTAATCAATTGCATATCCTTAATATCTCGCGAAATCGTCGCTTGGGTCACATTGACACCTGCACCCTCAAGCAATGCAACAAAATCTTCTTGCTTCTGGATATCATGCTCATTCATCAATTTTTTGATTAAACGTTGTCGTTCAGATTTTCGCATACCGTCACCTTGCTTTCCACATTCTAACTTCATAATAGCTTATTCGCTACTAAAATTAAAGCGTTATCTGTTAGATTATGCATAAACGTTGCATAGGTGTGCCATCACAGGTGGTTACTCTTTAGCCGCATTCAGCGATTGATAGGCCGCTTTTAATGTGGCGGCAATCGATACATTAGCAGCCATTTGCCCATCTGCATCTAAATTCAAACGTAAATGAGTGATAAACTCGATATTACCTTCGCCACCTTTGATCGGTGAAAAATCTAGATTCAATACATCATAATGATGGGCAACAGCAAAGTCTAAAATTGTTTGCAAAACCATTTCGTGTACTTTAGGATCACGTACGATGCCGCCTTTGCCCACATTTTCTGGGCCGGCCTCAAATTGGGGCTTGATCAAAGCAACCACATCGCCACCAGGTTGTAAAATTGTCGCCAAGTTAGGCAAGATCAGCCGCAGCGAAATAAAAGAAACATCAATTGAGGCAAAACTAGGTTGGCCTTCCGTAAAATCAGCCAACTTGCTGTAACGAAAATTCGTTTGCTCCATTACAGTGACGCGCGGGTCCTCGCGCAATTTCCAGACTAATTGATTAGTCCCAACATCCAAGGCATAGCTACGTGCCGCACCATTTTGTAGCATAACATCAGTAAAACCACCCGTTGAGGAACCGATATCTAATACTGTTTTACCAGTGACATCCAGCTTAAATACCGCCAACGCTTTCGCTAACTTCAAGCCACCACGACTGACGTAAGGCATATGTTTACCTTTTAAATGTAAAATAGTATCATTGGGAATTTTGCTACCTGGCTTATCATAACGCTGGTTATTTTCGTCATAAACTTCACCGGCCATTACCGCACGTTTAGCTTGCTCCCGCGAATCAAAATAACCTTGTTGTTGTAATAAGACATCAATTCGTTCTTTCTTCATTCAATTTGCCTCCGTTAATTTGCCAACTCAGTTAAAAATGCCGCCAATAAACTGATATCGGTTGACGCAACCAACGGATCAAGCGCACGCCGCGCCGCCGTAAGTTCAGTCGTCAGCGCTGTTTGGGCACCGTCTAAGCCTAATAAACCAGGATAAGTATTTTTGTTAGCCGCCTGATCTTGATGAACAGGTTTACCTAACTCTGCAGCAGTGCTAGTCACATCAAGAATATCGTCTTTGATCTGAAAGGCTAGGCCTAAATGGTCAGCAAAGTCACTTAAAGCAGCTGTCCGTTTGCTATCAAGCTCACTGATCACTGCACCCATCAATAGACTAGCTTTCAACAAAGCCCCAGTTTTACGCCGATGCAACGCTTTTAATTCAGTTAAACTCAATGCTTTGTGCTCACCTTGCATATCAGCCACTTGCCCAGCAACCATATTCAGTGGGCCAGCACCTAAAGCTAATTCACGGATCAATTTAATTTTGACAGCATCAGTAAAGCGTAGATCACTTAGCCATTGAAAAGCTAAAGGCTGTAGACCATCACCAGCAAGAATTGCCAGCGCTTCACCAAATTTTTTATGGTTAGTCGCCTGGCCGCGCCGTAGATCGTCGTTATCCATTGCCGGTAGATCATCATGGATCAGCGAGTACGTATGGATCAATTCGATTGCAGCCGCCGCCGGTAAACTTTGTGGAATCAAACTAGCCTGAAAAGTTTGGACCACCGCTAATAGTAGCAGCGGCCGTACCCGCTTACCACCAGCCATAACTGAATAAGTCATCGCTGCTTGCAACGCTGGTTCCTTAATATCTTGGTGTAACTTCATTGACAATAGACTATCCAGTGCGGGGACAAGTTCAGTCCGAAAATCTGTCAATTTAATCATCCGCGTCAGTTCCTTTTTCTTCAAACGGCACTTCGGTTCCATTTTCCGCCATCATTTTAGTTAATGTTTTTTCTGCATGTGTTAACGTATCTTGCAATGTTTTGCTCAGCGTCACACCTTTTTGAAATTCGGTTAATGCTTGTTCCAAAGGAATATCCCCTTGCTCCAAGTTAGTGACGATCGTATTCAATGCTTCCAAATTTTGTTCAAAAGTTGGTTCTGCCATTAAAACGGCCTCCGTTCTTATTTATCTTGCTTTTGCGGTGTGACCGCAATGACTTTCGTTGTGACCACCGCATCGGTGACGTGCAACGCAACTTCCGCATTTGGCTGAAAATCAGTTGCTTGCTTCAATACATTACCTTGTTCATCCGTCACATAACTGTAGCCACGACCCATAATTTTTAGTGGGCTCAAATAGTCCAATGATTGAATGCGTTGCTGCACTATTTGTTGCTTGTTTGACATATAGTGTTGCATCACGACGGTTAACTGCTGCTGTAAACGAGCTAAATCGCGCTGTCCCTGCTGAACCCGCGGTTGTAGTTGGTGTTGCTGCAAGTGACTTTCGGCCAACAAAGCTTGCTGACGTTTGACCTGCAATACTTGCTTAAAACTAGTTTGTAAACGCCGATTCAATTGATCAACGTTCTGTAAGTAACCGTCATATAATCGCTGTGGTTGCCGAAAAACGTAAGATTGCCGCAAGCGTTCCACTTGTTTTTTAGCCAAACTAATCCGATTTTGCATTGCTTGCAGTAGCCGCACCTGTTGTTGCTGCAATTTAACAACCTCATCACTTAATACGGGCACAGCTAATTCAGCAGCGGCCGTTGGCGTGGCAGCACGCACATCTGCTACTAAATCAGCGATCGTTGTATCGGTTTCGTGGCCGACTGAAGAAATCACCGGCACCTGACTTGCCGCGATCGCACGCGCCACAATCTCTTCATTAAACGGCCATAAATCTTCGATCGAACCACCACCACGACCAACGATCAACGTGTCAAAATCGCCCTGCTGGTTCACCTGCTCAATTTTAGCCACAATATCTGCAGCGGCTTCATTACCTTGAACTAAGGTTGGAAACAAGACCAGCTGCGCAATGGGGAACCGGCGGCGGGTTGTCGTAATAATATCACGGATCACCGCCCCACTAGGACTAGTGACTACCGCAATTCGCTTAGGAAAACGAACCAGTGGCCGTTTAGGTGCACTAAATAACCCTTCTTGCGCTAACTTCTTTTTCAGCTGTTCATAAGCTTGATAGAAGGCACCAACACCATCTGGTTCCATGCGCTCAACATAAATCTGATAGCTGCCACTAGGCTCATATAATGAGATTCGACCGACAACTAAAACTTTCATTCCTTCTTCTGGAGTGAACTTTACCTTATTGAACGCCGAGCGAAACATGATCGCATTGATCTTAGCGTGATCATCTTTTAAGCTAAAATATTGATGTGCATTAGGCCGTAAACGAAAATTGGAAATTTCGCCAGTTAAATAAACCCGCTCCAAATACGGATCGCGTTCAAACTTGGCCCGTAAATATTTGGTCAACGTTGTGACCGTTAAATAATCTCTTTGTTCAGCCATGTTTTGTCTGACTCCTTGCAAATTGCACTGTTTGGTACAGTAACATTAGGCTCGTCATTGGACCAACACCACCTGGTACCGGTGTGATCGCACCAGCTTTAGTTACCACACTGGCATAATCAACATCACCGACCAATTTGCCGTCTGCTAAACGATTCATCCCAACATCGATCACGATTGCCCCAGGTTTAACCGCATCCGCGGCAATAAAATTAGCTCGACCAACAGCCACGACCAAAATATCGGCTTGTCGTGTCAGTTCCGCTAAATTTTCAGTATAGCTATGCGCAATCGTAATCGTCGCATCTCGATTTAAAAGCAAAGCCGCTAGTGGTCGACCAACGACGACGCTACGACCAACAACGACCACATTTTTATGCTTAACGGACAATTGATAATGATCTAGTAATTTTAGGATACCGTATGGGGTATTCGGAATCGCATGTGGTTGACCGCCAAATAAATAACCTAAATTTAGTGGGTGAACCCCGTCCACATCTTTCGCTGGATCCAACGCTAAAATTGCTTGTTGACTGTCAATCTGCGCAGGTAAAGGCATTTCTAGCATGATTGCGTGTACCCGCGGATCTTGATTTAATTGTTGTAGCACCACGATCAATTCTGCCGTTGTCGTTGTAGCTGGTAACGTAGTGGTCAACATACGTAAGCCAAATTTTGCCGCCCGTTTTTGCTTACTATGCAAATAAACCTGACTAGCCGGATCATCTCCGACTAACACCGCCGCTAATGTGGGCGTTACACCATCCGCTTTTAATTCAGCGATTTGTGTTTGTAACTCCGCACTTAACGCCTGCGACGCCACTTTTCCATCTAATATTGTCACCCCAACTCGCTCACTTTCTAAAAAAGCTGGACCCACAACCTAAGTCATGTTGCCCAGCCTGATTTTTTACTGATTCTCCTAAACCAACTCATGCTGGCGGACAATCGCTGATAAAACCCCATTAATGAATTTGCGTGAACGCTCATCACTATATTTCTTAGCTAACTCTAATGCCTCGTTGACCGCAACTTTTGCGGGTACATCAGGGACTTCTAGTAATTCATAAACTGCCACTCGTAAAATAACTAGATCAGTTTTAGCTAACCGATTCAGTGACCAATTAGCACTTAAATGCGCACTGATTGCTTCATCTAATTGTGGCGTATGTTCACGCACGCCAGCCACTAAACTCAATAAATAAGCCGGTAGTTCAACTTCTTCACCCGGTGTCGCCGCTAACGATTCCATTAAAGCCTCAGTATCGACTTCTGGATTGGCGTTGATTGCAAACAAAGTTTGAAAAGCAAACTCACGGATCTCATGTCGGTTAATCACTCGTCTTCACCATCTTCAGCAAATAAATTATTTGGATCTACTGCATTAACTAATTTTTCTGGGATCACACCCACTACGTGAATATTGACCTCAGTTAAATCTAAATCAGTCATAAATAATAATTGTTCCTTGATCGTATCTTGCATTTTTAAAGCGACTTGCGGTACTGAAACACCATAATTTAAATAAGCGTAAATATCTGCTTGGATCTGACCAGCGTCTACAGTCAACTTAACGCCCTTGCCGCGATCTTCACGCCCAAGTAATTGACTGATACTTGAAGACAAAGTGCCACGCATTTTATAAACACCGTCAACCTGGCTAGCGGCAATGCCTAAAATAATTTCGATCACTTCAGGGGCAATTTCAATTTGTCCAAGCGATGTTTCTGTTTTACTGTCTAAAACAATATTTGTATCTTCAGCCATCTCATAAACCTCCTACTTCACAATTAACGTCTAATTCTCAACACACTCCGCTGATTAGCGCTGTTAAATGCACAAACCAGCGCGATCAGTTGACTAATAGGTTACTTTAATCAACAATACTTAAGCCCGTGAAATATACGAGCCATCTTGAGTATTGATAATCAATTTATCACCATTATTAATAAAGAACGGTACTTGGACGACTAAGCCAGTTTCCATTGTTGCTGGTTTAGGGCTGCTTGACTGCGTTGCACCGCGAATTCCCGGTTCTGTCTCCGCAACCGTCAATTCAACGGTATTCGGTAACTCTAAACCAAGCGTTTCGCTGCCATACATAATCACGCTGACCGTCATATTTTCTTTTAAATAATTCAGCTCGTCTTTGATTTGTTCAGCAGGTAAGGACAATTGTTCATAGGTATTATTATCCATGAATACATAATTGTCGCCATCTTGATACAAATATTGCATTTTTTTATTGTCGATCTGGGCCTTACCAACTTTTTTACCGGCCGCGAACGTTTTCTCTTGTACTGCACCAGTCCGCAAATTTTTTAATTTTGAACGAACAAAGGCGCTGCCTTTGCCTGGCTTAACATGTTGAAATTCAACAACACGCCACAATTCACCTTCAACTTCGATTGTTAAACCATTTTTAAAATCATTTACTGAAATCACTACTTATATTTCCTCCTCTACGTCATCGATCAAGTTCATTTTTACAGCATAAGCCGCCGTAAATCAGATCATCATACAATGACGGTTAAAAAGTACCACGCCACACTTAAATAGCATCAACTAACTATAGCAAGCTATATCGCTAGTTGGCAAGCTTTTACACGATAATCAATTCTTTTTTTGGTGCATTATTTAGGACTTGACTGCCGGATGACATGATCAATAAATCATCTTCGATCCGCACACCACCTAAACCAAGTAAATAAATACCCGGCTCATCGGTGATAATATTACCATCCACTAAGGTCACATCTTCTGAATTAGGTGTCGCCATAGGGCCTTCATGAATTTCTAAACCGATACCATGACCAGTGCCGTGACCAAAATAGTCACCATAACCAGCAGCAGTGATCACTTGGCGAGCCACATGATCAAATTGGTGACCCGTTAAACCAGCTCGCGCATTCTTAATCACTTGCTCCTGAGCTGCTAGAACGACCTGGTAGATATGTTTTAATTCCGTATCGGGCTCACCAACTGCAAAAGTCCGCGTCAGATCAGAAACATAGCCTTGATAGTAACAGCCGAAATCTAATGTCACTAGTTCATGCGGTGCAATGGCTTTATCCGTTGCGACCCCATGGGGCATCGCTGACCGTGCACCACTAGCCACAATAGTTTCGAAAGAAACCCCACTAGCCCCTAATTTCCGCATGTAAAAATCAAGTTCATTAGCAACTTGCCGTTCAGTCATACCAGGATGAACCATATTTAAAATATGTTGGTAAGCTTGATCGGCAATAGCTGCGGCCTCGCGAATCAAGCCAATTTCATCTGCATCTTTCACTTCGCGTAATTTTTCCACGATTCCTGATGTAGGGACTAAACCAACATCAAAAATATCCGCTAAATCATCATAAGTATTAAATGAGATATGATCGGCTTCAAAACCTAAAGTGGTTAATTGTAATTTTTCTAATAAGTGGCTGATTTCCGTGAACAACGGACCTTTATTTTCTACAATTGCAAAGCCCTGCGGTGCAACTTGCTGGTAGGCTTGTTGTGTATAGCGTGAATCGGTCACGAAAAAAGCGCTAGTTCGCGTGATCAAAGCTGCACCTGTTGTTCCCGTAAAACCAGTTAGGTAGCGCAAATTAGCCATATTAGTAATCATCATACCGTCTAATTCGATTGCGGCTAATTTGTCCCGTAAAGCTGCCAATCTTTGTGCCATCGTTTGCCTCTTTTCTTGTTGCTTCAACTACTAGGCGCAAACTAAATTAATTTCTATTATAACAAAAAACCACCGTAAACAAAATGGCACCGCACTTTACTTGCTTAAAAAACCTGATCAAGTCATGATGCACGGCACAAAAAAAGCCCGGAACCCAACAAGTGTGTTCCGAACTTCTTTAAAGGACTTATTTAGCAGCTGCTTCTGCAGGGTAAACAGAGACCTTTTTCTTGTTTTTACCGAAGCGTTCAAATTTAACAACGCCATCAGTTAAAGCGTACAAAGTATCATCGCCGCCGATACCAACGTTAGCACCGGGATGAATCTTTGTGCCACGTTGCCGATAAAGGATTGAACCGCCTGTAACAGTTTGACCGTCAGCGCGTTTGCTACCCAAACGACGACCAGCAGAGTCACGACCGTTAGAAGTCGAGCCGCCCCCCTTATGATGAGAGAAGAATTGTAGATCCATTTTCAACATATCCGTGCACCTCCTATGCGTTTGAATTACTTATTTTTTAATCATGACATAATCAGAATAATTTTCGGCAATACTTTCCAGGCTTAACAATAAGTTAGCTAAAATAACTTGCGCTGTCTTAGCTTGCGCTGTGTTCATTTGACGAGGTAGACGACATTCTAAATGCCCCCCATTAACTGAATCAGCCTTGACCTTTGGCTTGACCGCCGCGATCTGCTCAATTCCATTCACCGCACCAATAGCAACTGCCGAAACCGCAGCACAAACGATATCACTACCGTAAGGCCCCGAATCCGCGTGCCCAGTTAGGCGAAAATAATGGATCACACCTGCCTGATCCCGTTCAAACTGCGCTTGGATCATATAACCACCTATTCTTTAATTATGCGTTAACTGCGTTGATCAATACACGTGTGTATGGTTGACGATGGCCAACTTTGTTGTGGCTATGCTTCTTAGGCTTGTACTTGTAAGTAACAACTTTCTTTTCCTTGCCTTGTTTTTCAACCGTACCAATAACGGTAGCACCTGCTACTGTTGGTGTGCCGATTTTTGTTTCACCTTCACCACCAACTAAAACAACGTCGTCAAATGTAACTTCGTCGCCTTCTTTAGCATCCAACTTTTCGATCCAGATCTTTTGACCTGCTTCAACCTTAAGTTGTTTACCACCAGTTTTGATAATTGCGTACATATGCTGCACCTCCTCGTCTTAGACTCGCCGAAACCAAGTGCGGTTACCCGACTTAAACTCGTTCCGAGCGGTTGTAGCTGTGGCAGCCACAATTACAACGCTAATATCATACCAATAATTGCCGCAAGTTGCAAACTATTTATCACATCTTATTAATTTATCCGATAACATAGCGAAAAACACGCATCACATTTGTTATTGACAGCAGTATTAAGTTTACTTTATAATCAATACTGTTGTTGTCTCGATAGCTCAGCTGGATAGAGCAACGGTCTTCTAAACCGTAGGCCGTGGGTTCGAATCCCACTCGGGGCATAATTTTAATTCTGCGTGTACCTAGATTCTAGGTACACGTTTTTTTGCATTTAATTATATTTCAATTAGTATTAATATATGTTATTTTTAGTGACGGTATTGTTTTTTACCATCACAAGGAGGAGTTATTCATGCGCGCTAATTTAACAAATCCACGAACCAACCAATTGAAACAAGTTAAGGTCGGCTTTTCGTGGACAACATTTTTCTTTGGTTTTTGGCCAGCGTTATTTCGTGGCGATTGGTTATGGGCAGTAATCGGCTTAATTATCCAGCTCTTTATCGGTCTACCCTCATACGGTATCGGCGCTAGTATTTATTCAATCATTTTCGCCTTTATTTATAATCGAATCTACATTAATAAGCTTTTAAGCCAAGGCTATCAAGCCGCTGACAGCGCATCAAAACAAATATTACTTAATCGTAATTTTACTTTACGCGATTAATTCTAATAAAAAAGCAGACTACGTGTCTGCTTTTTTAGTCCTCCGGTGTCACCTTAAGTAATTTAAATACCTGCTCGACACTGCCAAATCGCGCTGCCAATAATGCATCGGTGATGCCGTATTGCTGCAGTGAAGTTAAGCTCACTGGATCATCAGCGAAAATCTCGCTGGCCATATTCAGTAGCTCGCCCGCTGATAACGATTGTGGTGCAAATGCCAAACCCGCCCCACGTTTAAGATTGTACCAACTTTTATTATAGTGCTGCATAATTTCTTGGCGCGTGGGAAAATCTTGCGCATAACGGTCAAAGTCATCAACAACCGTGGGATCAACTTCCCGATAAGTTGCCGCAAATTCTGGTAAAAACGCAGAGTACTCTGGCCAGTCCCACTGTCCATTTGCTAATTTTTGAATAAGTCATCATTCCTTTACTAAAACTTCCGGTTTAATTATAACAGAATTCTCCTGAGATCCTTTATTTCATGTTTGTATTTTAGTGACACTTAATCAATAATAAAGGCAAACCTAATTTTGGGGGTCCTATTATTGAAGATCAATCAATTTGCACAAATTCATGTTGACGCCGAACAAGCGTTAGCTGAATTACAGACTATCGGCTTATTTACAGTCGGTGCAACAAAAAAACCGCTAGCCACCAATTTAGCGCACTTCCTACATTCGTGCTTTCCTGAAGCCACTACTAAAAGTGGTCAAGACGAAGCCATCGCTAAACTCTTACTTGATGGACAAACCACTGTTAGTGACTTTTTAGCAGCACCAACTGCCCTTTCAGCAGCACAATTTTATAATCTAGCTTTACAATTACTTGGCTTTGAAGCTGGCACCGATTTTGACCTAGCTGACCCGCTTAAATTCATGCGCACCAGTCAGCTGGCCTTTGATGCCACTGATCCAGTGGATAATACGACCTTGTTGACCAACATCTACCTATTATTAACGACTCATACCAAGTTAGGACTAACATTCTTGGATGATCTCGCTAACCGCGGCTTCTTTGCCAATTATACAGGCCCGCGGCCACTTTTCTTCAACGGTAAAGCTCAGGCAGTTTTTGATACGCAAAATTTGATCAAAGAAGTCGTTTACGTTGAAGCGCCATTAGACACTGATCAAGATGATCAACGCGATCTACTGGCCACCACGATTTTCCGGCCCCGAGTCACTGACGACTTAAAAATTCCGGCATTGTACACCGCTAATCCTTATTTTAAGGGTATCAACGACGTCGATGCGATGTTGCACGATGTCGATCAAGAATTAGCAGTCAAAACAGCGCCGGTTAAACCGCCGGTAACGCTGCAAAAACCGCTCCCCGCACCACGACAAGTTGCTGGTCAAGCCAATCAAACCGAAAAAACGGCCACTGATCTCAGTAGCTACGCTTTAAACGACTACATGCTCGCTCGTGGTTTTGCTAGTGTTTACGCTGGCGGAATCGGTACACGGGATTCCGATGGCATTCGTACTTGCGGTACCGTTGAAGAAACAATCTCCACGATTGCGATCATCGAATGGCTCAACGGTAAACGCCGTGCTTTCACTAACCGCACCGATAATATCGAAATCAAGGCTAGCTGGTGCAATGGTAACGTGGCCATGACCGGCAAGTCCTATCTTGGCACGCTGGCCACTGCCGCAGCCACTACAGGCGTTCCTGGGTTAAAAACGATCATTGCTGAAGCGGCGATTTCCAGTTGGTACGATTATTATCGCGATAACGGTCTAGTGGTCGCCCCAGTTGATTGCCAAGGTGAAGATACAGACGTTTTAGCCAAGCTATGTTTTTCCCGCCAAAAAGACGCTGCCGACTACGCCAAAGTCAAACAAGTCTTCGCTAACGAACTTAACCAACTACAGATCAGCCAAGATCGTACTACCGGTAATTACAATGACTTTTGGGATGAACGTAACTATCGTAATCAAGCAGCTAACGTTAAGGCTGACGTGGTGCTCGTTCACGGCCTCAACGATTGGAACGTTAAACCGCGTAACGCCGAAAAAATGTGGCAAGCCTTAAAGCAAACTAAGGTCCAACGGAAACTTATTTTACATCAAGGGCAACATATCTACATCAACAATATGCCCTCATTAGATTTCACTGATATGATGAATTTATGGCTAAGTTACGAGTTGTACGGCGTGGCAAATAACGCACCTGCGATATTGCCGAATGTGACGATCCAAGATAATTTACAGCCAGAAACTTGGCGCGGTCATCATGATTGGGCCCCCGCCGACCGAAAACGGCAGTTATACCATTTCACACCAGCTAGTTTGACTTTGGATGAACCAACTGATGCTGCTTTTGTGACTTTTAAAGACGATAACCGCCGTTTATTTGACCAACATGAGCGGAATGAAACCCGTTGGCTGCACGACTTCATTGCTGAACCAACCGCTTACCAGGCACAACAGTTCCGCTTAAAAACGGGCCCATTAACGCAACCATTAGTGATTGACGGTAATATTGTAGTGACCTTGCAAGCTGCCGTGGATCAACCGACTGGGATGCTCAGTGTATTGGTCGTTGATTATGGTAAAGCACAGCATTTAGGTGAGGTACCAGCAATCATCGAACGTAACGGTTATCAACTTGATCCAGCTGGTAAAACGGATAATCTAGTTGAATTCAAATTACAAGCAGCCACCGATTTTAAATTGATCACCCGCGGCCACATCAACTTACAAAATCGTGTCAGCCGCAGCACTAGCTTGCCAGTTGAACCTGGTAGCTTCTATACAGTGAATTTTGAACTGCAACCAACTCATTTTCAGCTAGCTGCTGGTCACCAATTAGGCGTGATCGTCTATGCCAGTGATATGGGTATGACTGTTCGGCCACAAACCGTTGCTAATTATCGGCTTGATCTCAACGCTTGTCAGTTGAGTGTACCATTTACCAAACGTTACTAAAGGTTGAAAGTTAATATTCCCAATTGAGTCCCAATCTGTTGGGGCTTTTTTGTTATAAAAATAGACACGAAACACTCCGTATCTGTATAATTGAGTCGTCTAAAAAACAAACATACAGAGGAGTTTTCGTGCCATGTCTACTATACAACATTCTACCCCTAATATTCACCTAGCAATGCAACATTTTTCTAAATTGGTCCAGTTACCTGACGTTTTACGTCGCGCTAATATCCATAAAACTCGTGGTATTCAGGTGCCAGTCCTGTTTGAATGGCTGATCACCACTATTTTTACGCGCTATTCCATCTTTCGTGCCGAATCTGATCCACATTTTACTAAGAAAACCGCCCGCAACTGTCTCAATAATCGCCATACAAATTGGCAACGTCTAGTTATTTTACTCGCAGTGCGGCTAATTCAATATGTTAAACACTTTACGGATACCCGCCGTGCACAAGCGCTCATCCTAGATGATTCCTTATTCAAGCGTGAGTTCTCGCGTAAAACTGAGTTATTAGCTCGGGTTTTTGATCATAATCACCAGCGCTATTATCATGGCTTTCGTACGTTAACTTTAGGTTGGAGTGATGGGAATACTTTCTTGCCCGTTGATTTTGCGCTGATGTCATCTGGCAAAGCCAAAAATCAATTAGGTCCGATCAACCAATTTGATCCGCGTACATTAGCCGCACAGCGACGAGCACAAGCCAAACGAAAAATGAATGAGGTTGCCTTAGAGCTAGTTGATTCGGCTTTAAGTGCTGGCATTAAAACTAAATACGTTCTGTTTGATAGCTGGTTTGCTTCACCAAGACTATTTTTTGAGTTACTGCAACGCGGTCAGTTTGGTGTAGGTATGCTCAAACGCAGTGAGAAAGTTTATTTTCGTTATCGTGGTCGCCAAATGGATGTTAAATCGTTGTACGAGCGCCTTCGGCGGAGTAAATGGCCTCAGCATCAGAATTATCATTATAGTCCCATTGTCACTTTCGAAGTTGGAGGTCAGCCCATGAAAGTTAAATTAGTTTTCGTTCCTAACCGAACAGATCACAGTCAGTATCTGGTTTTAGGTACAACAAAAACGACCCTAGAACCTGACCAAATCATTCAACTTTATGGTCGTCGCTGGCAGATCGAGGGCTACTTCAAAGTAGCCAAACAATACCTGCGTTTTGATCAAACCCAAGTCCAAAGTTACGATGGACTGTGCGGCCATATGGCCATGGTCATGATGAGTTACGATATTTTAGCGCTGCATCAACGCGAACAAGTTGATGAACGAACGCTTGGCGATTTATTTTATAATTTTGGCCGCCCGTTGCCGGATATTGAGATCGCAGTCGCTTTAGCTTGGTTGATGCGCCAATTAACTGGTCTAGGTGAAAAGTTAGGGCTCACAACAACCATCATTGATGAACTCTTCGATCAATTTATCCGAACACTGCCCAATAATCTGGCCCAATTATTGGGCAATGGCGTGTAATAACTGAATTAACTAATTTTTAGTCTTCAAACTCAGGACTAGCAGGAGTTTGAAGTTATTTGGGTACTTTCAACCTTTAGAACGTTAATCAAAAATGCGTCAAGCAGCTAAATTCAGCTGTTTGGCGCATTTTTGATTACTTATATTTAGTATAATTCTAAGTATTGATCGCGTTCCCATTGTGAAACAACTTGACGATATGAAGCCCATTCTAATCGTTTAGATTCCATAAAGCTTTGGTATAAATGACCGCCTAAAGCCGTCCGCAATACTTCGTCTTTTTGAAGGTCCTTCAAGGCATTATGCAAAGTAGAAGGCAAATCGGTAATGTGATTGGCTTTAAGCTCATCCTCATCCATCCGATAAATATTGCGATCAACCGCTGGCCGTGGTTCAACTTTGTTACGAATACCATCTAAGCCAGCCTCTAACATTGCAGCAACCACCAAATATGGATTAGCCGTTGGATCAACACTACGTAATTCCAACCGGGTCGATAAACCACGTGCTGCCGGAACACGAACTAACGGTGAACGATTTTTACCAGACCAAGCTACATAAACTGGTGCTTCAAAACCAGGTACTAAACGCTTATACGAATTGACCGTTGGGTTGGCAATCGCTGTCAAACCGCGCGCATGGTTCAATAAACCAGCTAAGAAATAATAAGCTTCAGTAGATAATTGCATTTCACCTTTGGCGTCATAGAACGCATTACCTTTGTCATGGAACAAAGACATGTTCATATGCATCCCAGAACCGTTAATACCATCAAGTGGTTTCGGCATGAACGTTGCGTGCAGACCATGCTTACGGGCAACGGTTTTGACAACTAACTTGAAGGTTTGGATATCATCAGCCGCTTCCAACGCATCCGCATATTTAAAGTCAATCTCGTGCTGGCCAGGAGCAACTTCATGGTGACTAGCTTCGACTTCAAAGCCCATGTTTTCCAATTCTAACACGATATCACGACGGCAATTTTCACCAAGATCGACTGGCGCAAAGTCAAAATAGCTACCTTTATCGTTAAGCTGTAAGGTTGGTTCGCCTTTATCATCTAACTTGAATAAGAAGAATTCTGGTTCTGGCCCAATGTTAAAGTCCGTATAGCCAGCGGCCCGCATCTCATCGAGTACACGAATCAAATTATTCCGTGGATCGCCGCTAAATGGTGTACCGTCTGTATTATAGATCCGGCAGATCAAGCGGGCAACCTTACCGTGCTCAGAACCCCAAGGGAAGATCATCCAAGTATTGAGGTCTGGGTATAAATACATATCACTTTCTTCAATGCGGACAAAACCGTCAATTGAAGAACCGTCGAACATCACTTTGTTATCCAGCACTTTGTCCAGTTGATCAACGGGTACTTCCACGTTTTTGATCACACCACTGATATCAGTAAACATCAAACGGAGAAACTGAACGTTTTCATCTTGTGCAATTTTGCGGATCTCATCTTTAGTGTAGTTCTTTCTAGCCATGGTCATCGCTCCTTCAATTTAGTAACCAAATCAATTCACCTGTGTAGTGTCCTTAAAGCAGCTTATGCGTATGAAAAAGTGTTGATGGCCCTTGTTCATCAGTATTGTTTAGCCGCCCCTGTTGCAGTAATTCGTCATGGAAAATCCGGCGAACATCTTCATCAGTTACTGGACGCTTCATGTCAGCTTGTTTCTTTTGCTTTGCCTGCTCTTGCATTTCATAGATATGTTTGATTCCAGCCATATTGATGCCTTCAGCTAAGTAATCTTTGATCTCCAGCAGTACATCAATATCATTTAATGAGTACATTCGGCGATTACCGTCATTGCGTTGTGGCTGAATCAATTCTTGCTCTTCGTAATAACGAATTTGCCGAGCGGTCAGGTCAGTTAATTTCATTACTGTCCCGATTGGAAAAACCGATAATGAACGCCGTAATTCTTTCTCTTTCATAGCGACCCTCCTTTAAAAGACAAATTTATCATAGCAAGCTAGAAAGCGTTTGTCAACAGGATATGTTATGTTTTATAACATATATTTCGCTAATTAACTGACATTTTCTATTTTTCGGCGAAAAAGACGGAATTGGCTGCTGCAGTGATCGCCAATTTAACGTGTTCAAACGTCAACCCACCTTGAATGTACAATGTATACGGTGGCCGCAGTGGCCCATCAGCGGAAAGCTCCACACTGGCGCCCTGTACAAAGGTGCCCGCAGCCATAATGATCGGATCCTCATACCCAGCCATTTCACTTGGAATTGGTGCGACAAAGGCATCGATCGGCGAAAACTGTTGAATCGCTTTCGCAAAAGTAACCATCGCATCCGCATTACCAAAGTTAACGGTTTGGATCAGATCCGTTCGCGGTGCTTGCCAAGTTGGTTGGACGTCTAAATTCAGTTGTGCTAATAAGGCCGCCGTAAAGATTGCACCTTTGATGGCTTCACCAACTACATGGGGTGCTAAAAAGAAGCCTTGAAACATATCGCTTAAATTATTTAACGTGGCTGCTTCTTCAGCGCCAATACCAGGCACGGTCAGGGCATAACCCACTTTTTCAACTAGGTCACGCCGACCAGCAATATAGCCACCCGTTTTAGCCAAACCGCCGCCAGGATTTTTAATCAGTGAGCCGGCCATTAAATCAGCACCAACTGACAACGGTTCTTGTGTTTCCGAAAATTCACCGTAACAGTTGTCGACAAAAATCGTCACTTCTGGTGCTAGTTGCCGCACCGCTTTGATCATTGCCGCAATTTCCGCCACCGTAAAGCTATCACGGCTGGCATAGCCGCGTGAACGCTGGATCGCAACGACTTTGGTTTGTGGCTTCAAATGCGCCGCAATTTGATCAGTAGCCACTTTACCCGCAGCTGTCAACGGTACATAATCAAAACCGATTCCAAATTCTTTTAACGAGCCCACGCCGTCACCGGCAACGCCAATGACCTCTTGTAACGTATCATAAGGCATCCCCGTCAAATATAATAGTTCATCACCAGGCCGTAACAAGCCAAAGAAGGCCGTTCCGATCGCATGGGTACCAGAAACAAACTGCGGCCGTACAATTGCAGCCTCGCCACCAAAAGCTTGCGCATAGACCGCATCGAGCTGATCACGGCCTTCATCGTCATAACCATAACCAGTTGTACCCGCAAAACTTGCAGTCGCTACCCGCTGATCACGAAATGCACGCAAAACTTTGTGTTGATTATATAGTACTCGTGCACTGATTTTAGCCAATTCTGGTTGAATTTGTTGATCAACTTGCGTGACCAATGCTGCTAATTTAGGATCAATTTGTTGCCAATTTTCTTCCATGATGATCTTCCTCTACTCCACAATAAGTGGTTAATTTTTCGTACCAAAAATTTCTGGTGCTATCGACGATACTATTTTGATCACTACAATCTTACCTATCAAAAACACGGCTTTGTCTATGGCGCCAAAAAATCAGCGACATCTGTTTTAATTTGCTCAAACTGTTCCGGCTGTGCAACTAAATCGTACCAGTGCGTGGCCATCTGATTACGGAAAAAGGTCAACTGTCGTTTGGCAAAATGACGTGAATTCTGTTGTACCTTGGCGACAGCGGTTGCTAAGTCGATCTCCCCAGCAAAATATGGGAAAAATTCCTTATAGCCGATTGCTTTACTCGCTTGTGGTGCTTGTTGGCGTTGACTGTAAACTAACTTAGCCTCTGTCAATAACCCTTCAGCCATCATTTGCGTTACCCGCTGATCGATTCGCCGATAAAGTTGTTGCCGTTGCGTCGTTAAGCCAATAATAAACGGCTCATAGCGTTCATTTTGCTGATCGGTTTGCGCTGAGATCGGCTTACCCGTCAGCTCAAATACTTCCAACGCGCGGATCAAACGGCGACTATCACCGGCTGGAATTTTGCGTGCACTAATGGGATCTACTTGCATTAACGCTGCTTGTACGGCTGCAACCCCTTTGTCAGCCACAACTTGTTGCCATTTATCACGAATTGCTTGGCTAGCCGCACTAGCTGCACCCCCAAGTTGATAACCGCGTAACAGCGACTGCAAATAAAAGCCAGTCCCGCCAACGACAAATGGCTGATGGCCGCGTTGGGTAATCTCGGTAATGGCTTGATCGGCCAAGTTTTGAAAATCAGCCACCGTAAATGGCATGGTCATTGACTGAATATCCAATAAATGATGGGGCACGCCCTGCATTTCAGTTGGTCGAATCTTAGCCGTACCAATATCCAACTGGCGATAAACCTGCATTGAATCACCAGATATAACTTCGCCCTTAAATTGATGCGCTAGTTCAATGCTCAAAGCAGTCTTGCCCACTGCAGTCGGTCCTACGATCAAAATAATTTTTTGCTTTTTCATCTATCAAACCGCCCTTCAACTACTTAACGTCAATTCATAGAAAAAAGGTTGACCACAATCTTTTGATTGAGCCAACCTTTTAGCTTGCTATTTGCGCTTCGTCTTGCCGTTCCATTCCTGAAAGCCGCGTTTCAACCAGAAAATCTTTTGATAGCCTTTGCGGTGTAATTGAATGGCAGCCCGCGTACTTAGCGTGCGGCCCTGATCATACAAATAAACAGGTAGGTCAGGCCGGATCTCGCTGTAACGTTGTTTTAACTGTGAATAAGGTAAATTACGCGCCCCTAAAATGTGGCCAGAATCAAAATACTTACTTTCACGTAAATCAATGATCTGCGCTTTACGCATTCCGGCGTTAAATTCTTCTTCGCTCAGTTCCGTTCCTACTCTTTTGCGTTGCACCATAAAATAGACTTGTTGCCCCACTATATAGAGTAATACAACGATAACAAAGATTTCTAAAATCAGATTCAACATGACCAACTAACCTCCCAATAAACGAACCGACTAGACAAACTCTAAGGCTAACGAAGCTGCACCAATGACGCCAGCAACATTACCCAATTCAGCTAATTTAAGCTTAGTTGTCTCACGAACTTGTGGGAAGGTATATTCATCAAAGTAAGCCTGTACTTGGTCTAACAAGAACGTACCAGCGGCTGAAACACCACCACCGATAACGATAAATGCTGGATTCAAAGTATTGCCGACATTACCTAAAGCGATACCTAAATACTTAGCTACTTTGTCAACGACCATTTTAGCCAACGGATCGCCTTGCTTAGCTAAATCAAACGTGATTTTAGAAGAAATTTCGTTACCATCATCTAAGATCTGTTTCAATTGTGAAGTACCAGCATACTCTTCCGCCATATCGCGGGCTACGCGGACAACACCAGTTGCTGAAGCAACGGTTTCTAAGCAGCCATGCTTGCCACAAGTACAAAGGTAACCCTTTGGATCAACTGTAATATGACCAATTTCACCAGCAGAACCGGCTGTTCCGTGTAGCAAGTGACCATCAGCGATGATCCCGCCACCGACACCAGTACCTAGTGTTACGAAAGCCACGTTATCATCGTTTTCGCCAGCACCCTTCCAACGTTCACCTAAAGCCGCAACGTTGGCATCATTATCGATAGCAAACTCGATACCTGTACCGGCTTCGATTTCTTTCTTAGCTTGCTGTAAAGTCTTCCAGTTCAAGTTATAAGCCCCGATAACTGTGCCTAACTTACGATCAACCGTACCAGGTGAACCCATACCGATACCAGCAAATTGGTCTGCCGTCATATCATATAACTTCATATGATGATTGATTGATTCGATGATATCAGGGATGATATGTGCCCCTTCATCCAAAACATTCGTATCAATACTCCAACGTTGCTGAATGTCGCCTTCTACAGTTAGAATGGCAAATTTAGTGGTCGTGCCGCCTAAATCGACACCGATCAATTTTTTATCCATGACTCACATGCCTCCAGTTTGTTTTTCATGACGTTCTTCAATTCGATGCTCGTGCTCGAGTACCATTTTCGCACGCAGGTACGTGTCATGATCGACGACGGCTGCTTCGTACAAATGATCTAATTCGATTGCCATCAATTCAATATCCCATAGCCGTTTTCCGACGTACACGTAAATATTGTATTTCTTCAGCAATTGTTGAACATCATATAATGTTTTCATTTCGCAATAACCTCACAATTATACCGTGAAAGTTCAGTTAGTAAAACCCATATAGAGAAAAATTCCGCTAGCTAACACTAAAATTATTAAAGTAATGATTCGCCGCAAGACAGAAACACTACGTATTCGCGGAACACCGACAATATTAGCTACTAAAAAACCGCCTAATAGACCACCAACGTGTCCAGCTAAGTCAATTCCCGGATTAAATAGATCAAAAGCTAAATTTAATACAATGAACAGCGCAAACTGCTGGCCCATTGCCCGAATCGCGGTATTTTGGCGAAAGGCCTCTACTAGCATGAAGAAAGCCCCAAATAAGCCAAACAGCGCCGTACTGGCACCAACTGAGATCCCCATATTAAACACAAAACTAGCAATATTGCCAACGATTCCGCTTAATAAATAAATCAGCGTAAAGCGCCAATGACCGAATAGCGATTCAATCTGCATACCGATAAAATACAAGGTTACTGAATTAACCGCGATATGCATCAAACCACTGTGCAAAAAGATCGGCATAATCAAGCGCCACCACTGACCTTGCTGAATCAAAATGTTGACCTTAGCGCCAAAGAAAACCAATACGTTACTATTTTGACTACCACCAAACAAGGTCATTACTAAGAATAACAGAATCTGTAAACCTAGAAAAAAGTACATCATATAGGGTTCGTCGCGCCATTGTCTTAATTTTCGTTGCATCTTATCACCTACTTACCGTAATGACTTGATCAATTCTGATATCAAACGGTTCTACCGGCCAGTCTGCCACTGGGTAAAATTGCGGACTTAACGCCAAACCAAGCGTGGTTTGTGGATGCTGTGCTAAGAAACGATCATAGTAGCCACCACCAAAGCCTAAGCGTTGCCCTTTACCGGTAAACGCTAAGCCCGGAACAATCAATAGATCAAATTTCGTTTGCACTAAATCAGCTTGATAAGCAGGTTCACACAAGCCAAACTTGCTTTTTATTAAACGAGTCGTTTTTGTATAAGGTAAAAAAGCAAGTTGCCGTTGAGGCATTACCTTAGGCACATACACGTTCTTACCAGCCGTCCAAGCCGCAGCAATCAACGGTTGTGAGTTGACCTCAATGGCCTGACTGATCGTCAACGCCACTGATTTTGCCTGTTGCCACTGCGGTAGCGCAAACAATTGTTGGTATAATTGCTGCTCCTCCACAGTTTTAGTTGGCAATGTTGCAAGTTGTTTGATCAGTGCCTGTCGTAGGGCCGCTTTATCCATTGAATCACTCCCCTATATAGAATGATCGTTTATCAGTTAAAATACTAACAAATGTTGCTATCACAGACACTAATTACTATTCCTAAAAAAATAAGCTCGGGGATTAGCCCGAACTTACTTACACGTTGATCACTACTCGGTGAGTAATGGTGGCCGTGCACACATTTACCCAGATACGCTAAGTAAACGCGCAATCGGTATTACTTAGTTTCGCGATGTAACGTAACTTTCCGTTCGTTTGGGCAATATTTATTTAATTCCAACCGATCAGGATTGTTACGACGATTCTTGCTAGTTAAGTAGTTGCGATGATGACAATCTGTGCATTCCATCGTAATGTTGACACGCATATTGAAATCCTCCCTGATATTTATATTTTTTTCGACCTTCGTCTCAAACGAGTATTAGTTTATCATTTTTTACTAACGCTGGCTAGTCCTTTTGACAAATAATGTAAAGTTAATTTACTTTACAGCCAAAATAGCCGTGATTTGAGCTGGTAAGATCCAATTTTACCAGAAATTGCCTCTTTCAGCCACTAGATTGTTTGGTTAGCCGAATATTTAGCGCTAATTGGTTGTACCAAAATTCAAAGTGATTTAGTATCATAAGTAGAGCGTTGGTTCTAGCAAAAATTGTTGGCACCAAAATCATCCACTACTGTGGCGTAATGCCATACCTTTGTTGTGCCTGGTTGCGGTCATTAAAATGGCGGCGCTCGGAACATCAAAATTATCCACTATATGGAGTAGAGAAGGCATATTTATGACAGGCTATATTTATTTAGGCATCGCAATCGTTGGTGAATTGATTGGAACAAACTTATTGAAAGTGTCGGCAGGTTTTAGCCACCTTTTGCCAACCATCGGAACCTTATTCGCCTATGGCTTATGTTTTTTCTTTCTATCTCTGTCGATCAAAACAGTGCCCCTTAATTTAGCCTACGCAAGTTGGGCTGGCCTAGGATTGATCTTAACTACATTGATCTCAATCTATCTGTGGCATGAACCATTAAATATGATCGGTGTTGTCGGTTTAATTTTGATCGTACTAGGCGTTATTTTATTGGACGGTTTTGGTACCGCCTAATTGTTATTTTTGCAATCAAATTGAAATATTAAGTTTATGCCGCATCTTTGCGTTCGCTATTGTAGTCAGGTATGATAGTTCTAAAGTTAAGAATTAGTTTATTGGAGCGATTAATTCATGAAGCGATTCATAAAAATGCAACAATTAGCGATCATTGTCGTGTTAGCCGTTATTTTACTGGGGTTAAGTTACCACCATATTGTTAGTGCCAAGCAAACCATGGCACCGCAAGTGACTTCGACCACTAAGTCTAAGCCGAAATCCACTCAAAAAGCGACCACCCAAAAGGCAACAGTACAGAAAAAAACGATTGATTGGCGCGCCCCATCAGAAAAGAAAGCTTATCCCGATTTAAAGCAGCATCCCCACGTTTGGTTGGACGTTTCTCAGGGCAAACAACGGGTTTACGTTAAAGACGGTAATACTGTACTTTACACCATGTATGCTTCAACTGGGATGAACAACACAACACCAAACGGTACTTTTACCATTGAAGCAGAGCGGGGCAAAAGTTTTTTTAATAAAAGCTTAAATGAAGGGGCTAATTATTGGACCTCTTGGTCGGGTCACGGGGTTTATCTTTTCCATAGTGTCCCCACTGATGCCGCTGGTAATTACAATGTGACTGAAGCTGAAAAGTTGGGGCACAAGGCCTCCCACGGCTGTGTCCGTTTAACGATTGCTGACGCGCAGTGGATCAATACCTATATCCCCTATGGCACTAAAGTTGTCGTTCATAATTAAAACAAAATAAAGACACCGGCAGTGATTGTCGGTGTCTTTATTTCACTTAAAATTTATTCTGGATCGTATTAATATTTTTCAATAAAACTGAGATCGTCCCATCAGGATTATTAACAAATTCAATTAAGTCCCGGTTTTGATAAATATCAACCGGCACGATCAATTCAATACCGTTATCTAACTTGAACTTTTGTTTGCTGACTTTGGCCTCAAATTTATGGGTCAAATCAGCCTTTTGACGCGGTACTTGCGCTTGCGTCACCTGCTGATCAAATTCTTGTTTAGCCGCTGGATTTTCTTTAAAAACTTGGTCACTGACGTAATCAACGTCCAGTGTGTTAGTTTCGTTCAAACTTTCATAAACGGCTTGCTTTAAATTAGCCGTGGTTTCAACCGGATCCTGATTATACTTTTCTGCCACCGTATTAACCGCTTGTCTAACCTGCTTGACGCTAGAAGTCAAAGTTGGTTCCGCCGTTACCATTAAAAAGTCGCTAGCCACATAAGGCCGCTTCTCACCATCAATTTGGTAAGCCTTATCAGCCAAAAAGTATTGGCCACTGGCTTGATCGATAATAACCCCTTCAGTAATTGCCTGACCCACTGCCGGCAAGACTGCCTGATTAAGTACAATCTGATTAGCCACCGCTTGCTCAGTATAATTTAAATAGTGAATGAAATCTTGCCGCTGATTTAGTTTTAAAACAGCAACATAGTCACGCTCGTTTTCCGTCAATTGTGCGATCAATAAGTCCCCACTTACAATATCACTTTGTGGTAGAACAAAGTTAAAGAAGCGTTGCGCTAATTGCTGACTAACTGGAACAAAATCACTGAGCTGCTGACATAACTGCAGAATTGGGTTGTCTGCTGGCAATGTTCCATTTTGGTTATCCCGCCGTAAAAAACGGGTACAGAGTTGTTCAATATACTGATTGATGCCCGCTTCACTTAAATCTAGTACCTGCTCAGAGTAATAAGCGGTTGCGGTTGCTGGATCAACAATGTGTAAAATAGCTTGATTAATTTGCATTTAATTATACCTCAATTTCTTACAAAGTGAATAAAGTCGCAGCCAACTTCGATCGCTGGCTGCGACTTTATTTTAGTTAGTCGTACTTGTGGTTGTTGTCGTACTCGTTCCACTTGATGTTTTTTGCCCAGTGTTCTTAAAGTAATTACTAAACATTTCCTGAGCTACTTGCGTATTATAGTGCGAGCTATCCGCATTGGTAGAGATGTTAGGGAAGACCACCGCAACCGCAATTTGTGGATCGTCCGCCGGTGCATAGCCCACGAAACTAGACGTTAATGTTGATGGTGGATTGGCATTATTCGGGTTATCTGAATCATAATAGAAGGTTTCAGCGGTCCCAGTTTTACCAGCAATCGCTGGTGTAAAGCCCTTCAACGTATGTGCAGTCCCCCAAGCCATACTACCATGTGTAACGTTATAGAAGCCCTCTTTGACTACATTGATCTCGTCTTGTGTTGCACCAATCTTATTCAATACAGTTGGTGTGGTCGTTGATTCAACATTACCTAAAGTGCCATCACTATTGGTACTACGAATAGCTTGAACCAAGTACGGCTTCATTCGATACCCATTATTGGCAATCGTGGAAACATATTGGCCTAACTGCATGACTGTATATTGATCATAGTTCCCGTAAGACAGATCCAAAGATTTAACAATATCCGTAGTTGGACCAGCATACCCACTGACTTCACCAGGAAGATCGACCCCAGTTTTAATGCCTAAACCAAATTGATTAAAGTAGCCGCGCTCCTTAGCAAAAATTGATTTGTTCATGCTGAAGTATTGGTTGGCTTCGTATTTAGCGTTGCCTTCCTTCATTGCCAGTCGCATCATGTAAATATTAGAGGATACTTCCAACGCTTGAGCGGCATTTAGCGAACTATACGTACCAGCAGAATAAACCGCCTTTTTCACTAAACCACCAGAGAAATATAGCGGTGTATCCGAAAGTGTATTATCAGCCGGTGTGATCGCACCATCCATCATCCCACCAAGAACTGTGGCCCCTTTGACCACTGATCCCATGGTAAAGGTCTGATTAACAACACCAAGTGCATCATCAGTCGTTTCTCCAGTTTTCGGATCATAGCCCAAGCCGGCCATCGCCAAAATCGCGCCCGTCTTAGGATTCATCGCCACCGCATACGCGCCATCAGAATATTGGGTCATTCCGGCCGATTTGGCCGAACTGAATACACTTTTCAAGGTGGCCTCAACTTGTTTCTGATAATTCGAATCGATGGTTAAGACTAAATTACCACCCTTTTTACCAGCATAAAGTTTTTTACTGCTGACCACTTTATTATTGGCATCCATGGTGACCTGAGTTTGCGCTTTGGTCCCTTTAAGAATATTTTCGTATTGTTCTTCCAAATAACTAGTGCCGACACGATCATTACGCGAATAACCTTGGGCTAGATACTCATTGATCATATCGCTAGGCAAACCGGATTTCTCGGACGAAACGCCACCAAAAATACTCCGCATTGAATCGCCATTGGGGTAGGAACGTTCCCAATCCGAAGCAATGTTGACCCCAGGCAACTCAGTTAAATGCTCACTGACCTTGGCTACCTCAGCTTCAGTTACATCCGAGTTTTTAATGTAAACCGTTGATAACTGATAAGCACCACTCATTGTTTTAAAGATTTGCGCTGCCTGACGTTGCTTATCAGTAAATTTCAGGTCTTTTGCCGGGACAGCAGCCATTTCACGCTTATACAACACCTTTTGATCAACTTCATTGCCGTTAGCATCATACTTTTGACTACGGGGCAAATTATTGTAGATTCGTTTTAAATTCTGCGCATTAGCTAAATAATAATCCGCCTTATCCCGATGGGTTAGTCGATCAACATCAACACTGATAAAGCCACTTAAACGATTGGCAATTTTATAAATATCTGTTGATAAAACATTCGCATCCTTGGTGTAACTAATCGCATTATTTGCTTTATTACCGACCATGACCCGCCCATTGGCATCGTAGATCATCCCCCGCGGTACCGTATTGGTTACCGTCGTTTTATCAGTTCGCTCGACCTCGGCTTCAAATTTAGAACCATAAAGGATCTGCAAATAACCTAATTGGGCGATCAATGCCGCAAATAAAATAAAAACAATGAATAACAAAAAATTCAGTCGAAACGGAATGCTCGACTGATTTTTAGCTGGTCGATTAGATTTTTTTCGCAAAAATTTCACTGCCGATTTCTCCTCTATCTTAACTATTAAGGCTTACTTTTGTTGGCACAAAAGTTGTACTATTACGGTCGCTGTGACTTTGGCTTACCGATCACAAAAAACTAGGCACGACTTCATTAGTATGAATCACTTCCATAATATCAAAAACCATTATTTATGTATTGCTTTATAATCAGACTGTGGCATAACTCTTATTAATACTAGCATATCGCCTACCGATTTTAAAGCGAGCAAAAACTAAGATTCATTTAATTATCACCGCTTAATTTTATAAACTCCGCTTAAAAATAGCGAAAAAACTTGCAGCCGGCAACGGGTTCACTTATGCTTTTAACCATAGAAGAAATTGTTGAGGTGGAAAGATTGACACGAATGATTCGCTTTATTAAACGGCATTATCCACTATTACTTAGTTTCTGGATTCCCTTTCTATTAATGGGTGGCTATTTTGCCGCCCGCCAGATGTTTCCTTTTGGTCATAGTAGCCTGCTAACGGTTGACTTAGGCCAACAATATATTGATTTTTTTGCGTTCTATCGTGATACGTTGCTACATCATCCCAGTCAGATCTTGTATTCTTTTAGCAAGGCGATCGGTGGTGATATGCTTGGCGTTTGGGCTTACTATCTGTTCAGCCCCTTTAATTTATTACTACTGCTGACCCCAGGCAAATGGTTGACCGCTGGTATCATGTTAATGACTTTAATGAAGTATGGCTGCGCTGGGTTGAGTTTTGCTTGGTTGCTGAAGAAAACTAAAACCGCCAGTGGCTTATATATTCCAGCTTTAGCAACTAGCTATGCCTTAATGGGTTGGATGATCGCTAACCAACTAAACTTGATTTGGCTGGACGCAGTCGTGATCTTGCCATTGATCATTTTAGCAGTCGAACGTTTATTTACCGGCGCTAGCTATATAGGTTATAGTCTGATCTTGGCGGCGGCACTGATCATTAACTATTACATGAGCTATATGATCTGTCTATTCTTAGCCACTTATATTTTATGGGCACTGACCCGCCACTTTAAAAATTGGCGCCAGACTGGGCAGGTTTTGGGAAAATTTGTACTCGGTTCGCTGCTGGGAGCCGCTGCGGCCGCCGTTGTATTGTTACCGACATTTTATTCGTTGACGCAAAGTAAGGCACAGTACACGGTAACTAAGATCAATTGGAAGCTAGAGTACGCTCCGGTTAAAATGTTGTCTAAACTCGTCGTCGGCGCCTTTAATTTCGATCAAATGCCCACTGGTTTTCCCAATTTATTTGTCGGTTCGCTAGTACTGTGCGGGTTCCTACTTTATTTTGGTTTAAAAACAATTCCGTGGCGCGAACGGATCGTTGCCGGACTTGTCACTTTATTTCTAGGACTTTCGCTGTGCTTTGAACCACTTGACTTACTTTGGCACGCGATGCAATTCCCAATTTGGTATCCATACCGGTTTTCATTTGTAGTTTGTTTTTGGCTAGTTTGGCTGGCGGCAATTAGTTTAAATCACCTAACACAACTACGGTTACCAGCAGGCATTGTTCTAACCCTCCTATTTGGTGCCGGCTTGTATTACGTTTGGACAAATTTAAAGCATTTCAATTACTTAAACCAAACGGCTGTCCGCTTAAGTCTATTATTCAGTATCATTGCTTTAGCTTTACTGGTTTTCAAAGCCGCCCCTTCGCCATTAGTTCCATTTACGTTTCTGGCTTTGGTGGTCGTCGAAATGGGTGCTAACGCAATCTTAAGCTTAAATCAAATCAGTTACGTTACACAGTCCGATTACGCTGACTACACGGCTGCTTTAGTCAAAGCAGTCGATAAAGTAAAGCAACGTACTTCGGCCACCGATTTTTACCGGCTAGAAAAGACCTTTATGCGCACCAAAAATGATTCGATGGAAGCTAACTATAATAGTGCGTCGCATTTTAGTTCGACCTTTGAATCGCGGATTCCTAATTTCATGGGTGAACTGGGCCAGCCAGCTGGTGACGGCTTCATCGCCTATTCTAACGGAACTTTGTTTAGCGATGCTTTCTTAGGAATCAAATACTATCTCGCGCGCAACGCTAACTGGATCGAGCCTGCCGAACGGAACAATAATCCGTTACTACCACCACTTACTGACAAGCCTGATCTTAGTTACTACAATCAAGTGGCCCACACTAAACAAGTGACGATCTATAAAAATCCGTACGCATTGAATCTGGGATTTGCCGCTTCAAATAAAATTTTGAAACCACAGACCAATACCAGTTATCCGACGATCTATCAAGCCAATGTATTAAGTGCACTAACTGGCTCAGATCAATATGCAGCACTTTTTACACCACAGCTATTCGCAACGGTCACTTACGCTAACGTGAAGCAACGCAAGGCACCACTGACCCAGACTTACCGGAAGATCAATAAAAAGAAAGCAGCGACGATTACTTATACCTTTACGCCGCAAACGAATGATCCGTATTATCTGACTATCGGCTCTAATCTTAACAGTAAAGCCGTCAGCTTTAGCGTTAACGGTAAAGCTCTGCAACAATATGACACTTTCCGGGATACGGTCATCGTTAATTTAGCCGCCGCCCAAAAAGGCCAGCCCATTAAATTAACGATCACATTGAATCAAAATGAAGTCTGGCTCAAAGATTTCCAACTTTATCACTTTGACACAACTAGCTTTAGTCAAGCCATCCGCCAACTACAAGCCGAGCCGTGGCAATTAACTAAGAATCAAAATATTAACTTAAGTGGACAGATCAACATCACGAAAAGGCATCAAGTAATGATGACGACGATTCCTGCTGCGGCTGGTTGGCGAGCAACGATTGATCAAAAACCAGTTAAAATTAAACGTGCATTGGATACCTTTATTGCCATTCCGTTGACTAAGGGTAGTCATACCGTCAGTCTTAGCTACTGGCCACCTTACTTAACGCTAGGCCTCGTGATCACTGGTGTAACCTTAAGTATTGATGGTTTGTATTATTATTACCGTAAACGCTGTGCCCAACATCGACTGTTCTAAAATTAAAAATGACCGCCAAGACGTGATTGTCTTTGCGATAATCCCTTTATGGTTGTCAGATGAAATACAATAATTCATCTAACAACTATGGAGGGATTTTTGTATGCCCAGATCTAAACATACGGTACTCGAAAAATTAGCAATCTTAAAGGAACTTACCCAATCAAAAACTGGACTACGGCCGGTGGCCAATCGTCATGGCATTGATCACAAGACGCTAGAACGTTGGCGAGATCGATACTCCCGTGATGGAATTAATTGTCTAAAGGAGGCTAAGAAAAACAAACACTATTCGAAAGAACTCAAACTTAAAGTAGTCCACGCATATCTTATAGGTGAAGGCACCTTTGATGAACTTGCAAATAAGTTTGGACTTCGTGGATCGCAGCAAGTCGTAGACTGGGTGAACAAGTATAATGGGGATAAACCTTTGACGGCGTCGCCGTCCAGAAAGCAGGTTCCCACTATGAGTCGTAAAACAACCTTGGAAGAACGCATTGAAATTGTCGAGTATGTCACCAAGCTGAAGCATTCATACACAGAGGCCGCTGAACACTTCCAAGTCTCTTATCAACAAGCACGTTCATGGGTGATCAAGGCCGAACACGGCGGCTATGAGGCACTCGTGGACAACCGTGGCCATCACAAAGAACAAGCTGAACTGACTGAACTCGATAAAGCCAATCTTGAAATCAGGCAGCTCAAAGCACAGCTCGCAGACAAAGAGCTTGTGGAGGCATTCGCAAAAAAATTGCTGGAACTCCAGCGCAGGGGGTGAGTAAACAACATCGACTGTCTTACTTCGCAATTAATGAGGTCAGTCAAGGCAAGCGCGGTGCAGTATCTACGCTGTTGGCCGTTGTCGGTGTAAGCCGGCAGGCTTACTACAAAGGGTTAAATCGAGAAGAAACTGCTTGGGAAACCCGTAATTGTCAGCTCAAGGAACGGACACAATACTGGTTTGATTTTCATCATCAAGGTATCGGTGCTGGGAATCTTTTAGTGAATCTTCAACATGATGAACTAATTGACTTCCCCGTTACTTTCAAGATGGTACGTCGTGTGATGCGGGAGCTTGGCTTGACATGTCAAATTCGGGTCAAGAAGCACAGTCGACATAAGGAGAACGAACAGCACATTCAAGACAATGTGCTCAATCAGAACTTCGACGTCGACAGTCCTAATCAGGTCTGGTTATCCGATTCGACGGAACTGACTTACGGCGTAAATAATAAGTATAAGGTGCGCTTGAGTGGCGTCCTTGATCTCTACGGCCGACGTTTGTTGTCCTACAATTTGAGCGCTACTGAAACATCAGCAGCAGAAATCGAGGTTTTCCAACGAGCCTTTGAGGCTTCTGGTGACGTCCACCCATTGGTTCACACTGATCGAGGATCAGCCTACACCTCTGGTGCCTTCAACAACTTTCTTGGTCGTTACAACGTCACACGTAGCATGTCTCGACCAGGAACACCATACGACAATGCACCAATGGAGCGCTGGTGGAACGAATTCAAGTTACGGTGGATGGCTCGCCATCCACTAGCAAAGACTTGCGAAGAGCTTGTGAGACTGGTTGAGGAAGGAATCGAATATTTCAATCACCACAATCGCTCAGCACAAAGAAACGGCCTCACCCCAGATGAATACTGGAGTGAAGCCGCTTAGAAACAGATTCAACTTTATATTATTTCATTTGTCAACTTGACAGGGCCTAGTGCACTTGGCGGTCATTTTTAATTACTTTATTCAGCTATTTTATGTTTCAATGCATAAATTGCAGCTTGAGTACGATCCTCCACCTGTAACTTCGAAAGAATGTTCGAAACGTGGGTTTTGACGGTTTTCAAGGTAATAAACAGTTCATCAGCAATTTCTTGATTACTTTTACCTTGGGCAATTAACTTAAGTACTTCGGTTTCCCGTTTCGTCAGATCTTCATATAAATTAGGCTCTGGTCGCTGCGTCAAACGATGCATCATTTTGGTCGTCACTTCTGGTTCCAGCACAGACTCGCCTTTGTTTGTTGCCCGAATGGCATCAGCAATTTCGGCAGCCGTTGACGTTTTAAGAATATAGCTTTTAGCACCTGCTTCGATTGCCGGATAAACCTTCTCGTCATCAATAAAGCTGGTTACGATCAAAATTCGCGCTTCCGGCCAAGCGGCCATTATTTTTTTAGTCGATTCAATGCCATCCATCACATCCATGACTAAGTCCATCATGATCACATCTGGCCGCAATTCTAATGCTTTTTCAAAACCGACTTTGCCATTTTCTGCTTCGCCAATAACTTCAATGTCATCTTGAACAGCTAAATAACTGGCAACACCGATCCGCACCATTTCATGATCATCTACCAACAATACTTTTATCAACAAAATCCACTTCCTATTTCAGATTGAAGGTCAACCGCTATTTTGCAATACATTTACACTTGGGGAGCCGTTATTTCTTCGGCACGAATTAACGGAACACGAATTTCTACACTAGTACCTTGATCAGGAAAACTGATGATCTTCGCGGTGCCACCAATACTAGCAGTCCGTTCGCGAATATTATTTAAACCGTAACTGCCGGCGTTATTACTTTTTTGCATATCAAAACCAACGCCATCATCGACTACCTTTAAGACCACCATCTGTTCAACTTGCTTTAAGTATACTTCAAGTGACTTGGCTTGGGAATGACGTAATGTGTTCGATAGCAATTCTTGAACGATCCGAAACAAATTATCTTCCACGCCACTGGAAAGCTGGACGTCACTAATATCCCATTGCATGTTCAATTGGATCTTCGTTTTTAATTCCTTAAGCAGTTGCACGATACCTTGGCGCAACGACTTGCCTTCCAAGCTGATCGGCCGCAAATGTAACAATAATGCCCGCATTTCAGATTGAGCTTCGTTGATAATTTTTTCAACTAATTTAAGTTGTTTATTCAACTGAGCCGCTTTTTCTGGTTTACCCGCAATTTCGTTTAATGCTGAAAGCATCATCATGGCTGCAAATAACTGCTGACTGACTGAATCATGTAATTCACGCGCTAAACGATGCCGCTCTTGAGTCAAGATTTCTTCCTTATTAACACCATCCACTAACTGTGGCCGATCACTATAGGTTTGAATTTCTTGTTGTAAACTGATCATTTTTTGCCGTAGTCGCTCAACACTAGCATCCAAATCAAACGCATTTGCCGTTGGGACGACCGTTTGAAAAACATCCGCCTCATACTGTCCGTTACCCAATAAAGCCAACTTGGATTCGATTCGCCGTAATTGTTGGTGCATCAGCAAATAAAAGATCATCGTGATCGCTGCACCGACCAGCAACGAACCTACGATCAAATAAACGTACAGGGGGATGTACATTAATTGCGCCGTAAATAATGTGATCAACCAATCCGATTGATCAACAGCATAGAAATAAGAGAAAAATAGTGCATTCAGCAAAATAAACGATAACAAACTTGTTATCGCAAATAAAAAGCTCTGTGACCACCTACTCATACAAAGATCACCTCTAAATCACCAATTAATACATTGGTCAGCAGTTTGATCCGCCGTGGATTTTCGTCATAATCTTTGCTATAAAGTTTCAGTGCAGTATTACCCATTTTATATTGTTTATTATTAAACGTCACACTACCAACCAAGGCGGTGTGATCTAACATCACCGCCGTACCGATCGGCACTAAGATACGCGTGCGCCCGATACCCTTACGAATTACGATTGTATTATCAGCTTTCGGTAACAAAGTATTCCCTAGATCAACGATCGTATCACCAGCCGCTAACACAAGATTAATATCATTCCATTCAAAAACATCATTACCGATCGTTTGATTACCGAACCAACTAGTTTGAGCCACATCACCGGCATGCATTTCAGGTTCGCAAGTCTTGACGGCATGGAATGCTTTTTTATGCCACGGTAACCAGCGTAAATGTTTTTCCTGCGCGTGCCAATCATAACCTTGCGTCAGGGCAAAAAAGATTGCAACGATCACCATCAGCCAGATCGTTGGGTTAGTCAACAACGTGATTGCAATCGATAAAATACCGAACAACCCAAAAAAACTAGTTAAAAAGCGCCGCTGCTTGCTTTTAATCGCAATATGCAAGCTTAAACCGCCGAGAACTAAAAAAACCAGCGATGGCACATGGGAGAAAAGTTGCCAGCCCAAAGTGATCAATAAAATAGCTTCAACGATCAAGAAAATACGCCAAGGTCCAAGTCGTCGCAAATTGCACCCTCCTACGCCACATATAGTGGATTATTTTTTGTTTCAAAAAATTTCTGATGTTCCGGACGGTGACCATTCTTGTGGCAAAATTCTGTCGCAAGAAACATGGCCCTACGCCACATATGGTGGATTATTTTTCTCTGCTTATCCGGGCGCATACTACCTACTAGAACAACGGTACTAAAAAGCCCGCCACCTTGGCACCAGAATTTTTTATTTTTATTGTCATTTATGTCGATCTGTTGGAATAAACTTAGTATACACGGAAATGATTATTTTAGCGCTTCGCTTTAGTCGCAAATCCAATCAGTCTTTAGACTGAATTTCAGCTTTTCTCAAAATAAGCAAACAAAAAAACGCGATGTGTGATAGTTGATACCACCGCATCGCGCCCTATTCAAACATCTACTACTTAGTCACTTTAGTGATCTTAACCTGCATGTCGCCACCTGGTGTTGAGATCGTCACTTGATCACCGGTATGTTTGCCGATCAACGCTTTGGCAATTGGGGAATCGTTACTGATTTTGCCAGCAAATGGATCTGATTCGGCTGCACCAACGATCGTATAGCTTTCTTCTTCATCATCGCCAACTTCGACGAACGAAACCGTCTTACCAACAGCGACTTCATCATCAGCGATTGCATTACTGTCAACCACAACTGCATAATGTAATTGATTTTCGATCGACGCAATTTGGCCTTCAAGTAAACTTTGTTCATCCTTAGCTGATTCATACTCAGAATTTTCTGATAAGTCACCAAAACCGCGGGCAATTTTGATACGCTCAACGATTTCAGGCCGTTTATTAACTTTTAGGTCTTCTAATTCTGCTTCAAGTTTTGCTTTACCTTCTGCAGTCATTTGAAATTCTTGTTCTGCCATGCTTTATTCCTCCTAATTATCAGGTACCGGTAACGCAACGGTCCTGAATATTTGTCTGGTGCACTTCCCACAGACAAATTTTTTTACGCCAACAAGCGTACCACGCTACTTTCAACTTGTAAATAACCTAACAGGAAATTATTTACCGCGCTGCATCAAGATTGAACGTACTTTTGTCACTAACAGATCGATCGCCACTTGGTTTTCGCCGCCTTCAGGTACGATCAGATCGGCATACCGCTTAGTTGGCTCCACAAACTGATGATACATTGGTTTGACCGTCGTCAAATACTGTGTGATCACACTTTCTAAAGTACGACCGCGCTCTTTGATATCTCGTTCGATCCGGCGGATAACCCGTACATCATCGTCAGTATCCACGAAGACCTTAATATCCATTAAATCACGCAACCGCGGATCATCTAAAATCAAAACTCCTTCAAGAATGATCACGTCTTTAGGTTCTTGTAGAATAGTTTCGCTGCTACGATTAAATAATTTATAGTCATAAACTGGCTTTTCAATCGATTGATACTGCAATAATTTCTTTAGATCACTGATCAAACGTGGTGTATCAAAAGCCAACGGATGGTCATAGTTGACCGCCTTACGCTGTGCCATAGTCATTTCCGACTGATCATTATAATAAGCATCCTGTTCTAATAATAAAACCGAATTATCCGCAAAATGATCAAAGATCGCATGAGAAACAGTGGTTTTGCCCGAGGCAGTTCCGCCGGTAACCCCAATAACGATCGGCTTAGCTGGTTGTGCTTCCGTCATTATTCATCCTCCAAAAAAGATTAATCTTAAAATTTGCTCTAACTACGTTGCAAAAAACAGCCAAGAATATTCCTGACTGTTTTAAGCCTAATTATTATCGCCGTTTTTAGTCTGAATCCCACTATTGGTAGAAGTATGCTCTTCAAATGTTTGTGAGTAGTAAACTTTACCCGTCTTCAGATCCGCAACAAAGTAGAGATAATCTTGGGCCCGATCCGTCGGGTTCAAGACTGCTTGAATCGAATCCTTACTTGGATTATTAAACGGTCCAGGGCCATAACCTTTATTCTTATACAAGTTATACGGCGATTTAACCGCTAGATCCTTGTTATACAAATGTTTCTTATGCGTATTTAAAGCGTACATCACAGAAATATCTGATTGCAATGGCATCCCAGCATCGATCCGGTTGAAGAAGACCCCGGCGATTTTAGCCCGATCAGTTGAGTTATTACCTTCACGTTCAACCAATGAAGCCAGTGTCAAAACTTTTTGCACGGTGAGATCTTTGGCGTTGATCTGCTTATAGTACGACTGCATGACCAAATCAGTCTTCTCGACCATCGCATTCACTAATTCCTTTAAGCTCATCCCTTGATAATAATCATAGGTTGCGGGATATAAGTAACCTTCTAAGTGGTACCGAACGTCCTTTTGCGCCATTGATGAGCTTAACAACTTCGGATATTTCTTTGCCAATTGCTTCATGTAAGTTTGATCTTTCATTAACTTAAGAAAATCCTGCTTAGAAAAATGTGTGGCTTTAGCCACTGCGGTCCCAACTTGCTCCACCGTTGCCCCTTCTTTGATCAGGACACGATATTGACTTGTTTGGCTCCCGCCGTCAGCCAACTTCTTAGTAACCTCGGCTAACGACATTGACGGTTTCAAATTATAAAAACCGGTTTGAAATTCGGAAAAATTGTGCGATTTAACATAATAGTTAAAGACCATGGCACTTTTGATCACTTTTTCATTGGCCAGAATTGCACCAATCTGCTTATTAGTCGCACCGATCGGAATTTTAACAACTACCGTTTTATTATTATCTTTATCGTAAGGCTGTAGTGATGAATGGACGTAGTTAAAGCCCAATAAACCAATAATCACCACTAATAATACCAAAATACCAACGATCCAATAAACGATTTTATCGACAACTTTTTTTTCAGCCACGCGTTCCTCCGCTAATTGTTCAGCGTCAGATTCGAGTTGCTGTTTATCTTTGCTTTGATGGTCAGGCTGATTCCCGCTACGTTTAGCCAAAGCAAAACCTCCCTTATTTACTAATACAAGCCTGATAAGTTGCTGGCTGTGCTTTCCGCGCAAACAAACTTGCCCGACATTTTTGTACAATGCCTTAAACATTATACAAAAAAATCTAGTTAAATGCACCTGTCCATCGTGAAATTAATAAAATCGTTAAATTTAGCGTGTGCTGGAAACTACCACCACATTAGCAATTACTACTAAGCTCCGCTTAACGAATTGTTGCATCATGTTCGTCTTGCAAGGCACTGACGACTTTGGCAAAAGCATCATTAACTTGATCATCGGTCAGTGTATCAGCCGGATTCTGATAAGTCAATGTGTAGGCCAATGACTTCTTGCCGGCTTCAATATGATGTCCAGCGTAAACATCAAATAGCTGAACCTTAGTCAAATAAGCCCCACCATGTGCTTGGATTGTCGCTTCTAGTGCTGCATTAGTCGTCGTTTCATTAACAACTAGCGCAACGTCACGGGTAATTGCTGGATAACGTGGGACTGGCTGGTAAACAACGGCTTGGCTATCTAAACCTAGTAATTGTTCTAAATCTAATTGGAAGACGTACGTGGCCGGTAAACGATATTGTTTAGCCACTCGTGGATGAATTTGACCTAAGAAACCAACGATTTGACTGCCAACCAAAATATCAGCCGTCCGTCCTGGATGCATATCTGAATGGCGTGCCGTGGCCACAAATTCTGGCCCTTCATTTAAATTAAATTCTGCTAATTCAGCTTCAACGATCCCTTTTAATTGATAAAAATCAATTGGTTGCGCGGTTTGATTCCACGCTGCCGTTTGCCAATCACCGGTGATCGCTCCAGCCAAATACTCCAACTCGTGTGGGCGTACAGTGGTAGCATGTTGCTTCAAGAACACACGACCTTGTTCGTATAACGCGACATTTTGTTGTTTGCGTGCAGCATTATAAGCTAAATTGTCCAACAAACCACTGACCAAGTTCATTCGCAATGTCGCGTGGTCAACCGTCATCGGCCAATCCACACTAGTCGGTTCACTATTAGTCAACCGGAACGCAGCCGCTTTATCGGCGGTGGTTAACGCATAACTTAAGGCCTGACTTAACCCATTAGCTTCCAATTTACTTTCCAACCGGCGGATCAATTGCTGCCGTGGCGTTAATAAACCAGGAGTTGACGCACTAGCCGTCAAAGTTTCTGGCAAACGATCATAGCCATAAAGACGGGCAACTTCCTCGATCAAATCTGCTTCGATAGCAATATCCCAACGCCGAGCTGGAACACTAACCGTAAATTTACCGTCAGCTTCAGTGACCCCAAAACCGAGACGTACAAAAATTGCTTGCACTTCAGCAGTGCTGATTGTTGTTCCTAACACTTGATTGATTCGCTGGGTCGATACATTAACCACTGTCTCCTTTGGTTCTAAAACCGTCGGCGATACGCGGCCGGCTAAAACAGTCGCATCAGCTAATTCAGCCATCAAGTTTGCAGCTTCATCTAGCGCTGCTAACACAGCCCCAGTGTTGACACCTTTTTCAAAACGCGAAGAAGCTTCACTACGTAAATTAAAACGCTGCGCCGTTTTACGGATGTGCGTTGGTTCAAAAACAGCGGCTTCTAAGATCACGGTTTTAGTTTCAGTGGTAATCTCAGACTCTAAGCCACCCATGACCCCAGCTAAGTTCAATACATCAGCGCCATTGGTGATCACGATGTCATCCGTGGTCAAATCATGGTCATTACCATCTAGTGTTGTCAATGATTCGTCAGCTTGCGCCCGCCGCACTTCGATCGTTTGCCCACCAATTTTGGCGTAATCAAAAGCGTGTAGTGGCTGCCCATAATCGATCATGATCAAATTGGTAATATCAACTACGTTATTGATTGGCCGAATACCAGCATTCCATAATCGTCGTTGTAACCACAATGGGCTAGGTTTGATCGTCACATTTTCGATCACCCGTAGATTGTAACTAGGTGCATCAGTTGGATCAGCAACCTTCGCTTGTAAAACTGAACTAGCTTGCTTTTCACTTTCCTTTAAGTCAACCGCAGGAAAATGGACTGGTTCATCATAAATAGCCGCAACTTCATAGGCAACCCCGCGCATGCTTAAAGCATCAGCCCGATTAGGCGTGATCTCCAAGTCTAAAATAGCGTCGTCCATACCCAAGTAAGCATAAACTGGCTGACCAACTTCAGCATCAGCGGGTAAAACGTAGATACCATCCGCGTACGCCTGTGGTGTCACATCATCGCTGAAACCAATTTCCTGTAAGGCACAGATCATACCGTTAGAAATTTCACCACGTAATTTACCTTTTTTAATTTTTTCATTGTTGGCGATTCGTGAACCAGGTAAGGCAACGATCACTTTTTGACCAGCAGCCACGTTAGGCGCACCACAAACGATCTGTACCGTTTCTTCTGGACTGATCTGAACTTGACACAACTGTAAATGATCAGAATCTGGATGTGGCTTAGTTGATTCAACATAACCAACCACAATTTTTTTCAAACCAGCATCAGGATGAATCACACCATCAACTTCGATCCCAGTTAAGGTGACTTTATTAGCCAGCTCTTCCGCCGACATATTTAGATCAACATATTCTTTTAACCAATTATATGAAATTTTCATGAGGAGCAAATTCCTTTCTACTTCACAATTAAGGATGGTTTCTAATAACTCGTGTACTATTTTTAATAGCCGTTATGCTTCAGTAAATTGACTGAGGAAGCGAATATCATTTTGATAGAATTGCCGAATATCGTCGATGCCGTATTTCAACATTGCAAAACGATCGATCCCCAGACCAAAAGCAAAACCGCCGTACTTAACTGGATCAACGCCCGCTGCCTTCAATACGTTCGGATGAGTCATACCCGCACCTAATACTTCGATCCAACCAGAATGTTTGCAGACATCACAGCCCACGCCGTTACATTTGAAGCAGGAAATATCAACTTCTACTGATGGTTCCGTGAATGGGAAATAACTTGGTCGGAAACGAATTTTTCGTTCGGCACCAAAGAATTGGCGAATGGCAAAGGACAAAGTACCCTTCAAATCAGCCATTGTCACATGTTCGCCAATATATTGGCCTTCCATTTGGAAGAATTGATGTGAATGGGTAGCATCATCAGTGTCGCGGCGGTAAACGCGCCCAGGGCCGATCATTTTCATTGGGCCTGTACTGAAGTCATGTTGTTCCAACGTCCGCGCTTCATCTGGTGACATATGCGTCCGCATTAAAATATCTTTATTGATGTAGAATGTATCTTGCATATCGCGAGCGGGATGATCTTTCGGCATATTCAGCTTTTCAAAATTATATTTTTCTTCTTCGACTTCATAACCTAAGACGACTTTAAAGCCCATCCCTAAGAAAACTGATTCCAAAGTTTCCACCGTTTGCATGATCACATGGTGCGTGCCTTGTTTAACTGGGGTACCTGGTAAAGTAACATCCAATTTTTCTTGAGCTAATTGATGTTCAATCTTGGCTGTTTCTAATGCTTGTTTGCGTGTTTCAATCGATTCAGTCAACGCATCGCGCACTTTATTAGCAAAACTACCAACAGCAGGACGTTCTTCCTTAGCTAAATCACGCATACCGCGTAAAACTTCGGTGATTGGTCCTTTTTTACCAAGCAAATTAACCCGAATATCATTTAATTGCTTTAAGTCGTCACTTTTTTCGATTTCTTTGATACCCTGCTTTTGCAAGGCAACTAACTTATCTTGTAAACTACTCATAAATTAAACTCCTCTACTCCACAAATAGTGGATAATTTATATATTGGGGTATAAAAAAAGCCCCATCCCTAAATTCAAGGGACGAGGCATCGCGTTACCACCCTAGTTCATAAGCAATCGAAATCACTTATACACTCAGTCAGGGTAACGGTCTGTGCCGGAACTTTTTTTGTATTTACGCCCAAAGTCGACTCCGGAAGTGAATTCAACGTTTAGCCGTGATCGTTTTTCCAACATTTAAACGATTTTCTGTACTGAGCCGGAACGTTTACTATTTTCCATCAACGTCTTTCTTGGTATATTCTAACATACCCGACTTTTTCGTCAATAGTTTAGGCTAATTCCTTAACGCATTCTTCTGCGTCCAACCAAGTATCCGCCCAGCCATGAACGGCATCCATCACTTGTTTAAGATCTTGACCTTGTTCGGTCAAAGCATATTCGATCAAAGCTGAATCAGCATAAGTTTGCCGCTCAACAATGCCTTCCAGTTCTAATTCTTTCAAGCGCTCAACTAGGACACGATCGGAACACTTTGGTACCTTTTGTGCCAAGTCCTTAAAGCGTTGCGTTCCCTCTTCTAACAAGACATCAACGATCAAACCATTCCATTTTTTGCCTAAAATTGTGAACGTCTTTTGAAATTTTGGACATAATTGAAATTGCTTGGTCTGACAGTCAGTTACCGCTTTTTCTGTCATAGTTCTCACCTCGCAGATAGTTTAGCACACTTACTTGATGTAAGTAAAGTGAAAGAACAAGTCATGACAAAATTTTCGCTACTTTTCTGAAAAATGTTATACTTAAAACAAAATCAGCGACTATCTAATCAGTCAGGCTGCTTTATAAACTCATTTTATATTCTATTGCTTGCTAGGAGGGATATGTGAATGTTACAAAATTATCATGATATTTTAGTTGCCGTCGATGGCTCTGCACAAGCACAACAGGCTTTTGCAAAGGCACTGCGAATCGCTAAACTTAACCACGGGCACCTACTACTGCTAAACGTGTTGGATATTTGGAATAAAAATTATGATTTCCGGCCAATACCAGATGACGATGACTTTACCCAAAAAATTTTCGCTCAAACAGAAAATTATCTTAAAGTTTTACAGCAAGAGGCTAAACAACTTGGTGTCACCGACTGTGACATTCACATTCGTTTTGGCAATCCGCGCAAAATCATCGCTTACGAGTTTCAACGTGATCACCAAGTTGATTTGATTATTTTAGCCGCAACTGGTAAAAATGCACTGACGCGGACTTTGACTGGATCCGTTACCGACTACGTCACCCGTAATGCTAAAACCGATGTACTTACGATCCGAACTGATTTGGGCAATCGACCACTTTAATAATAACCAAAATAAAAAAGTTATGACAATTATGCCATAACTTTTTTATTCGCCAATTTTTGCGGTTAATTTCATGATTCGTTGCTTTAAACCATGGCTAGATTTTTGCAATTCTGGTAAAGCATATTCATCAATGGCGCAATAATCATCGACCAACGACACGATCATGCTTTCCATGTAGCGTGGTGGCGCAATAGTTGCTCCCCACATGTGCTTAATAATAATGTCTTTTTCTTTTTTAGATAATTCGGTTAATTTTTCAGCATTACGTAATGCAATCCGCGGATGAACATAGGCGTGCGTGCCCATATCGAACTTAGTCGTCCGCCAATCATAATAAAATAGATCATGCAGTAGCCCACCACGTGCAGTCGCTCGCGTATCTAAATGCATTTTTTTTGCAATCAAATAGCTACGATAAGAAACATTCAACGAATGCTCCAAGCGATTGGAAAAATGGTGCTGCGTATAATCGGCTAAACGCTGAACCGCATCAGTTGCTAATAAATCCGCAATTTCATCAACGTAGGCTTGATCATCTTGCCAGTTAAGTTTTTTGGTCATTCAATGGCTGCCTTTCTTATATAAAATCAGCTAAGTTAAGACTTAGCGTAACGACAGACTGACTAAACATTAAAATGTGATCTCAACTTCTAACACCGCTAGCATAACCCATTTATTCCGTATTGGCTAGAAATTTACCTACAACGTAACCTATTCTTAATTTTTGAGTTGAAACAGTAATATACCGGCAGCAATCGCCACGTTTAGCGACTCAGCACGACCTTGGATCGGGATATACAAATTCTGATCGGTTTGCGCTAATAACTCAGCTTGCATCCCGTTGCCCTCATTGCCCATGATCAAAGCAAAATTAGGCTGTGCGGGAATTTGATGAAAATCGACGGCCGCTGGATTGAGTTCACTGCCATAAACTGGCACTTGTGCTGCCTTTAATTCCGTGACCCAATCCGCTAAATCGCCTTGATAAATTGGAATATGGAAGTGGCTACCCTGCATTGAACGTAACACTTTGGCACTAAAAAGATCAGCGCTACCTTCGCCTAACACAACACCCGTTAAACCGGCAGCATCAGCCGTTCGTACCATCGTCCCGATATTGCCAGGATCTTGTACACCATCTAATAATAGCCAACTACCAGTGAAGGTCTGAGGCAATTTAGCCTCAGGCAATGGCAGTACCGCAAAGATACCCTGAGTGGTCACAGTTGCGCTCAGTGTGTGGGCCACCTCTGGTTTTAACCAATAGGTCGGGACATCATTAGGTAGCCACGCTGCTGCTTGAAAATCCTCTGTGGCTAAAATCATAGTGATCTGCTGCTGAGCATTCAATGCTTCCCGCACTAAATGAACGCCCTCCAATAAATAGCGTTGCTGCTCTTCGCGATTTTTCTTACGGGTCAACTTACGTAATGTTTTGATCAAATCATTTTTTGAACTGGTGATTAAGGTCATGCTAGATCTCCTTTTACATCTAATTCTATTTTAATTAAGTATAGCACGCTTAACGTAGCGACACTGCGATAGACTGGTACTAGCCGCCAAAATTTCATATAATAAGTATGCGTCAGTACTTAACCATAACAAAATCAACATTAAAATAAAACACAAAAAACTATCATTTTGAGCTAGGAGGAATCAATATGCGTCGAGTAAGTTTAACGGTCTTTGGTCGCGTACAAGGCGTCGGCTTTCGTTATGCCACCAAAATGGTCGCCGATAAAGTTGGGGTTACTGGTTTAGTACGTAATTTATTAGATGGCACAGTCTACATCGAAGCTCGTGGCACTGACCGCGAAGTGAGTGATTTCATTCAAGTCGTCAAAAAAGGCCCCTCACCATACGCCAAAGTGACCCGCGTTGACTTAGTTGAACTAAGTGACGACAAAGTTTACCGCGATTTTGCGGTGACGAATTAAATAATCTAGTGATAACGCTCAAATCATTTGCTACACCAGTCCAAAGACTGATTGAAAAATACCGTCGCTTCAAGTATAGTAGTAAGAGGCTTTATTTGGTTTCGTCACGAATAAGGTCAGAAATCTTAATATCAAGGCTTTTGTGTACCACAAAGGTAACTTTAGCCATGTTTCATCTTGGCGGGCTACGCCTTAGTTGAATGGTCAGCGCCCGTAACATCAGCATTTATTAGCATCTTTTGCTAATAAATCAACCTTAATTGTGAAGTAGAAAGGAACTAAACCACGAACATGAAGCGAATTAAACGTCTGCTCAGTTATGGTGGACTTTTCACGGTATTAACGCTATTATTGTCTGCTTGTACGAACACACAAACCCATCGAACACCACCAACTGGCTTTCTTTATGGGCCAATCTATCATTGGTTAGGCTTACCAATGCAACACTTGATCACTTGGATTGCTAAATTATTTGGTAATCCACCTAACTACGGTTGGGCGATTCTATTGATCACCTTGATCGTGCGTTTAGTCTTATTACCACTGATGCTCAGCCAATCAAAGAGTACGTTAAGGCAGCAGCACCGGCGCGAAGCCATTAAGCCGCAATTAGATGATATTCAAAAACGGCAAGCGGCGGCAACAACGCCCGAAGAAAAAGCTGCTTTAAGTCAAGAAATGATGACGACTATGAAAGAAAATGGCGTCAGCATGACTGGTGGTATTGGCTGTTTACCATTACTTATCCAGTTGCCTGTATTCTCGGCCTTGTATATGGCGATCCAATACAGTCCAGCCATTTTCAAAAGTACGTTCTTAGGAATTAGTTTGGGACATACCAACCTGATCATTGCCATTCTAGCTGGATTAACCTACGTCTTGCAGGGTTATCTCTCCTTAGTTGGCTTACCGGCTAGCCAGAAGAAGCAGATGCAAACAATGATGATGATGAGTCCCGTGATGACCTTCTTCATCGCATTAGTTTCCCCAGCTGGCTTAGGCCTCTACTTCTTTGCCGGTGGGATCTTGGCGATTTTCCAAACCCTGATCACCAACTTCTACTATATGCCACGGATCAAAGCTGAGGTGGCGGCAGATCTTAAGAAAAATCCGCCTAAGCCAGTAGCTAAGACCGTGATCACGCCGAAACCGAAACCTATTCAGGCAACTGAAAGCAAACCTAAACGCAATCGGAATGCCGGCAAGCAACAACATCATAAATAATAAAATAAAAGCATTGCCAGTTGAGCGCTAAACTCAATTGACAATGCTTTTTAATTTACTCAGTTGGCGTAGTGGTCGCACCAGTTTTATTTTCTAGATCGAGCAATGACTCACCTGGCGCCAATGTTCTAACAATTGGGAACGTTACTCGAAAAATCGTCCCACTGCCAAGCACACTTTCGACACGAATGTCACCGTGATAGCTTTCAACTAAATGTTGAGCAATCGATAGGCCTAACCCGTTGCCGCCCTTGTCGCGACTACGAGCTTTGTCCACCCGGTAAAAGCGATTAAAGACACGATCGATATTTTCCGGCGCGATTCCCTCACCAAAGTCCTGCACCGCAATTTCAACATTACGTTCATTGCGCGAGATCGATAAATGCACTTCCTGACGCTTTTGTGAGTATTTCACCGCGTTATCCATCAAAATAATTAAGATCTGTTCAAAATGATCCCGATAAATTTTAATCACGGTGGGAGCCTTTAAATCATCATCCAACGTAAAAGTAAACTCCGGATGGATCAGTTTAAAATTACCAAAAACCTGATTGGCGACTTCTTTAGCGTCCGTCAATGCGTTAGGATAATGAACATCAACCTGTTCTGCCCGCGATAGATCCAGCATTTCCTGCACTAAACTCTTCATCCGCGTAATTTCCTGCAACGAGGCGCTGATCGACTCACTCAAAATTTCTGGGTCATCTTTCCCCCAGCGATTAAGCATTTGCATATGACCTTCAATAATCGCCACCGGTGTCCGCAATTCGTGAGAAACATCTTCAACGAATTCTTCTTGCTGCTCAATGTAGCGCTGCATGCGATCCAGCATATCATTGAATAGATCCGTTAAATCAGCTAGTTCATCGTTACGCTGCGTTTTCGCGATCCGTTCAACCGATTGTGGTTCGCGATTGATAATATCAATCGTTTCTGTCATCGCCTTCAGTGGCTTCAAGAAATAAACCGCCAATAAATAGCCGATCAATCCACTAACGAAAAAGGCAAACGCCCCTAAAATGTAAAAAGCGACTAATAACTGATGTTGATCTTTACGCAAAGTGCCAAGTTGGCTAGTTACTTGGACATAGCCGATCACCCGACCACTAGTCCGGGAATGGATCGGCCGCCGCCCAATAAACCCATCCTGTGTGCCGACCTTTTCCCGTGAGATTTTGATTGCCGCTGTCCGTTTGAACTTAGTATTGATATTCCGGGAAGCATAAACTTCCTTGCCTTGCGGGTTATAAATACTAACGGTAACGTCTTCACGCGCTAATTTAACGATGATCGAATCTGTATAGATATTATCTTTAGCGTTAGCATCGCGGTTCGGTACCGGATCCGAGGTCGTGGCTAGATCAGGCCGTAAATACGGTAAAACCGTTTTGCGTGTCAGTGTATTAGACTGATTATTCAGCCGTTCAACCACCAAAGTCATCGTATCTTTTAGATTAGTTTCCTCTTGATTCATCATGATCGCAGTAAAGCGACTAAATAATAGAATCGCAAACACCGCAAAGACAATGAATATACCAAAAGCGGCACCCAACGCCCACTTCAACTTTAAGGAGAAGCGTCGAGCCCGCTTTACTTGATTCGGATCACTTTCTTGGTTTGTCATCACGAGCGCATCACATACCCAGTGCCACGAACCGTCTGAATGTAACTTTCTTCACCTTTACGGTCGATCTTATTACGCAAATAACGAATATAAACATCGACAACGTTGGTTTCAACTTCGCTTTCGTAGCCCCAAACTTTGTTAAGTAAAACGTCACGACCTAAGACCACGTTGACATTTTCCATCAAAGTCAAAAGTAATTCATATTCCCGCTTAGTCAAATCAATCGTTTCGTTACCCCGCTTAACCACACGATTTTCTTTTTCAATCGTTAAGTCACGGTAAGAAACAGTAGTTTGCTTTGCGTTATTTTGTTCGCCTTCGATATCGATGCGGCGTAATAAGGCCCGTAAACGTGCCAATAATTCTTCAATTGCAAATGGTTTAACGATGTAATCATCAGCCCCATGATCAAGCCCAGAAACACGATCAATCACTGAATCACGGGCGGTCATCATGATGATCGGTGTGTTTTTGACTTGACGTACACGACGGCAGACTTCCAACCCATTTAATTCAGGCAACATTAAATCAAGTAAAATAGCATCCCAGTCACTACTTAAAGCAGCATCTAAACCAGTCCGACCATTATAGTGGACCGTTGTTTCGTAGCCCTCGTGTTTCAATTCAAGTTCAACGAAGCGGGCTAGATTTTTTTCATCTTCAATAATTAGAACTTTACTCATTCAGTTTGACAACTCCTCAAAGAACATTTAGTTAATTCGCATTTAATTATATTTACACTTAAAATCGCCTAATAACAATACTCATACAGCTAAGTATTTTACCATTCTTTTGTAAAAAAAGCTACTAATGCTTTCATCCCGCGCATTTAGCAAATTCTCATTAATAAAAAAACACAAAGCCAAATCGACTTTGTGTTCGTAAAAACCAATTATTGTTCTTCATACCATGGGTAATGGAAACTACCTTCACGGTCAGTCCGTTCGTAAGTGTGGGCACCGAAGTAGTCACGCTCAGCTTGGATGATATTAGCAGGCAAGCGTTCGGAACGATAAGAATCGAAGTAAGAGATTGCAGCAGCAAAACCAGGGACAGGAACGCCGGCTTTAACCGCTAAACCAACTAAATCACGTACTGATTCTTGATATTGCTTAGTGATGTTCAAGAAATAATCATCTAACATCAAGTTTTGCAATTGGGGATCCTTTTCGTAAGCATCAGTGATGTTCTGCAAGAATTGCGCCCGAATGATACAACCCGCACGCCAGATCCGCGCAATATTAGCGTAGTCTAAATTCCAATCATAATGATCAGAAGCGATCCGCATTTGTTCGAAACCTTGGGCGTAACTCATGATCTTACTGAAGTATAATGCCTTACGGATCATTTCAACAACTTCAGTTTTATCAAAGTCAACCTTGCCAACTGGTTTAGGTAATACTTTGCTAGCCTTGACCCGTTCGTCTTTCATCATAGAAATATAACGAGCATAAACGGATTCTGTGATCAAGGATTGCGGAATTTCTAATTCAAGGGCATTAGCAGAACTCCATTTACCAGTACCTTTGTTAGCTGTCCGATCTAAGATGACATCAACGATCGGCTTACCAGTACCTAGATCGTCTTTACGCGTCAAAATATCCGCTGTAATGTCGATCAAGTAACTATCAAGTTCGCCTTTATTCCAGTCATCAAAAATGGCTGCAATTTCATCAACGGACAGACCAACCAATTCATGCAAGACGTGGTAACTTTCAGCAATCAATTCTTCATCGCCGTATTCGATACCGTTATGAATCATCTTCACGTAATGGCCAGCACCGTTTGGCCCAATGTAAGTGACACAAGGTGCACCATCAGTAGCTTTAGCAGCCATTTGTTCGAAGATTGGTGCAACGAGATCATAAGCTTCTTTTTGACCACCAGGCATCATTGAAGGGCCTTGTAGCGCACCAAGTTCGCCACCAGAAACGCCCATACCAATGAAGTTGATGCCAGATTTATCTAATTCAGCATTGCGCCGCATTGTATCTTTGAAGAAAGTATTCCCGCCGTCGATCAAGACATCACCTTTATCCAATAATGGCAATAATTCTTGAATGACTGCGTCAGTCCCAGCACCTGCTTTGACCATCAAAATGATCCGCCGTGGCTTTTCTAATGAAGCCACGAAATCTTGAATGCTGTAACTTGGCACTAATTTTTTATCGGCGTGTTCCTTAGCCACCGTTTCGGTTTTAGAACTTGTCCGGTTGTAGATGGCGACGGTGTAACCACGGCTTTCAATGTTCAAAGCCAAGTTTTTGCCCATGACCGCCATACCAACGACACCAATTTGTGGTGTTTGCTTTTCCATATTTCTTTGTGCCCCCTTGTATCTATTTAACAACTTCTATCCTATCAAAAAAACTTACTAAATAAAAGGCAAACTGCTCTTGAATTATCCGCTATAAATAATTTTGAGTAAGCAAAAAGCATTAGCGCCATGGCCGCTAATGCTTTTTAAACAGGTCTGTCTTAGTTTGCAGTGTTACCTGTATTGACAACTTGTTTGCCATCGTAGAAGCCACAGCTTGGGCAAACGTGATGAGATACGCGTAATTCACCACAGTTTGGGCATGGGCTTAAGTTAGGCGTTGCTAATTTAATGTGTCCCCGACGCATACGTTTCTTCGTCTTTGAGGTTCTTCTTGCTGGTACAGCCATTAAATTCCACCTCCTTAAAATATTTTCGTTTTACATTACTTATCGGTTGATTCGTCGAATAAACCTTTTAGTTGAGCAAAACGTGGATCAACTTGTTGTTTACGCGCTTCCAGTAACTGATCGTAGGCATCTTCAGAGATAACCTGCCAATCATTACCTTTAGGCATATCCGCTTCATCCTCACGTTCATGAGGAGTCAACACCTGCATTGGGATATTCAGCAAGATATTATCAACAATTGCCTGATCGAGATCTAAGGTCGCGTTCTCTAAAACGATCACGGTGTCCTCTTGATCAAGCTCTGCTCGCTTGCGCTGATCAGCTGGTACATAAAATTCCGTAAAGTCAAAATCTAATGGTAACGCAACTGGCTTAAGCGAACGTGTCGATGGCAATGTTAATGTTCCCTTCATCTTGACGTAGGTCGTGATTGTTTCCTGATCCAATGAGATCAAACCAGAAACCTGAATCGGACTCACGTCGATGATCTGCGGATCACGTTCGATCAAAGTTGCCTTTAAATCAAGCGTGTCTGCAAGTGGTAAAGGCTCTTGCCGATACTTTTCTAATTCAAGTAAAGACCATTTCATTGAAGTTTCCTCCTAATGCAACGAGAATAATTATAACTTTCCCGAAAATCTTTGTCAACCTAATTTACTTTACAGAAGTCAGCGCCGGTACGACGCGCTTTAACGAACTTATGCTCACCTTTAAAATCACAAAACACTGCAATTAGGCGCAGAATTGATTATAGTCGATACCCGGCCAACTTACTAGCGATTTGTTAATTTTTTCTGAAAAAGTTTGCAATCAGAAAACTGGCGTCTAGCATAGCTGTTTTTATATAATAATTATAGTAACTAAATAAAGGAGTTGATCATCATGTTCACTAGGGTCCGTCTGAAAACTACTTAAGTAAGATGCAAATTGAGGCAATGTAGACCGTAGCCAGATAAACATGAGCGAGCTTATCATAACGCGTTGCAATCCTACGAAAGTTCTTCAACTGATTGAAGAAGTTCTCAATCAAATGGCGCTCACAATAAACGTGGTAATCACAGGTCCACTTGTCTTTGGTATTTTCCTTTGGCGGAATGGTATAGACGCCTGCTTTATCTTCAATATACTGGCGAAGTTTCGCGGTGCCATAGGCTTTATCCGCGATAATATTTGATTGAGAAATATCGAAGCCTTCCAGCAACTCACTGGCAACTTGGCTATCATGTACTTGACCACCTGTTAGGCGAAAACCCAAGGGATTCCCTAATCCGTCAACGAGTGCGTGAATCTTGGTCGTTCGGCCACCTCGACTTAGTCCAATAGCTTGATTTTCGACCATACATTCGGCGTTTTTTTTGCCCCAGTGGCCTTTTGATGCGCTCGAACGATCGTTGAATCTAAGCTCAAGTTTTCCATGTCGGGATCGTCAATCAATTCGAGAAAAACCTGTTCGAACAAGCCTGAACTTACCCAGGCTCGGAAGCGACTATACACCGTTTTCCAAGAGCCATAGCGTTCAGGTAGATCACGCCAAGGAGCCCCGCTGCGCATGAGCCAGAGGATAGCGTTGAGGGCGGTACGGTTGTCTAGGCTTGATGGACGGCCAGTCCGGTATGGCGGGAAGTATCCTTTGATTCGGTCCCACTGAGCATCTTCCAGTTCGTATCGTTTAGGTGTTGTCATCGGAATGCCTCGATTCGTTTTTCCTCAGATTATACCTGAATTTTTAGTTTTCAGACAGTCCCTAGTTATCGTGAATTCTGGCAAAATATTCTGACTTGGAACAAAACAGCAACACGCCGGCAATATTGGTGGCCAGTCATCATAAATTATTTTCTAGGTATTATTTTAACGGCACTTTTACAAGTAATTCTTGGCCATCCGTGGTCGGAAATTTACACTTGGACTGATTTAGGCGCTAACACTGCTGGCAACGTGATCCTGCTACTAGTCTGGATCGCAACTTTCACTTTAAAAGCACGGCGGTTACATGATACCGACCGTAGTGCTGGCTGGATCTTGATCGAACTGATTCCAATCATTGGAACAATTTGGTTCTTTATCCTCACCTTACTGCCGTCACGTCCAAGTACACGGTGGCCTCAAAACCAAGCGGAATAACGACTGTTTCTTGCAGTGGTACTTGATTTCTAGCAAGCATGCGATATTGAACTTACTCAACAAAACGCCGGTAAGGCTAAGTTCCATCGCCTGTAGCAGCTGAGATTCTGGTTACAAATATTATCCACTATTATGGAGTAGAGGAGCTAAACCATGACAACCGAAATTTTCACCGATCATCTGGCTAAAACCGCGCCGGAACAACGTGAACGCACACAAGAAGTCCTCACTTGGGTCAGCACGACTTTCCCTCAATTGGCTCCGCGGATCGCTTGGAATCAGCCAATGTTCACCGACCATGACACGTTTATTATCGGCTTCAGTAATTCTAAAAAGCATCTAGCCGTTGCCCCTGAAGCCGCCGGTATCAACCAATTTTCTGCGGCAATCAAAGCTGCCGGCTACCAGCACACCAAGCAACTGATCCAGCTGCCGTGGACGAGCCCAGTCAACTACACCCTTTTGGAACAGATCATCCGCTTTAACTTACAGGATAAAGCTAACACCACGAGTTTTTGGCGCAAATAAATGCCAGCAAACAAAATAAGGTCACGACAAGCTTACTTTTGTCGCGGCCTTTTATTTTACCCGTAATGGCGGGCGATTAAAATTCTGCTCGTGCCCATTTAATTGGGCATAAATATCGTCCACTCGTACTTCCAAGCCTAATAAGCCCTGCTCGTGCCCAATTTTTTGACTGACCCGGGCGATTAGTGGCAAATCTAATTGTTCCTTGATCTGATGCAAATAAGCCTGCCCGCGCTGGCTAAAACCGAGTAAATGAACGTACGGTTGCTGCTCAACTTGCCGAATAGCTGGTTCACGAATATTTAATAAAACATACAAGCATAAACGCTGCAGCCGCGTATACGTATAGCGTTTCGTCTTCAATGCCCGCAATAAGCTGGGAAAATCATTAACTTGCTTGATCACACTGTGAAAACGATGCTCTAAGCCTTCAGTCATTTGGTAGATCTGGCCCAGCTCAGCAAGTGGCGTACTTAAAATACGATAACGGAGATACGGAAAAAAATCTGCCCACGTCAACAATTTTTGCTGCTGCAGTGCCTGAAGAATATCCGCCGGTACTACGGTAGCCAAACTTTGCTCCGCCGTGGTTTGCCCCAAAGCTAAGCGCCGGATCGCAGTGGCACTGGCAATCGTTGAGCCATTCAGTTCTTGATCCTGATACTGAGCATTCTTACGCGCCAGCGGTAATAACCGCAGTGGTCGCTTTAATCGTGCATTAGCTGTTGCGTAGCTTAGCCCTAATAGTTGATTGGGTGCATCAATATTTAAGTGCAGAGTTTCTTGGTAAAAGTGATTTAGTTGGGTGGCGTAGGTTTGCTGATAATCGCGAAAATACTCATGCAGATCAGGTAATATCGCCAATTGACGGCCAACACTTTGATAATCGATCGTTGTATTTTCAGTACCAAAAACCAGACTATCACACTGCAAGGTCGCTAGTAAATTTAGGGCACCACTGGCAAAACGATCCGCCGGGGCGACCGCATTAGCAAACGGCAATTCGACGATCAAATCGACACCATGGGCTAATGCCGCCTGTGCCCGCGTCCATTTATCGAGGATCGCCGGTTCACCGCGCTGCAAAAAATTACCACTCATCACCGCGACGACGACTTCAGCGCCTGAAAGCTGCCGTGCAGCCTGTAAATGGTATAAATGTCCATTGTGCAACGGATTATATTCAACCACTAATCCAACCGCGCGCATTTACCTTACCTCCCACTTAATCGTTGCAACACCGCTTAATTGCTTAAGCTTTTTCTGCGGTAAAGAACCAGCGAACGCTGTCGGCCGCAACCGCACTTTTACCAAAATCAGCACTGACCTGTACGTTTTTAAAGCCGCTATCCTGCAGTGCCTGCTTGATATCAACCAATGGATAAGTCCGCTCGCGATGTAATTCGCTTAATGCTTGATAGCCTTGAATCGACTCATCCCAAACAAAGAACGTTAGATCATGTTCGATCGAATGCGGCTGTTCGCCTAAATAACTGGTCCACATAAACGCAGTCGTTTCATTTTTGTAATTGTACATATAGCCCGGGAATAGTTCATCCATTTGGTACAGTGAATGCATATCAAATAAAAAGCGGCCGCCGCTAACTAAATGTTGTGCGACTTGCTGAAAAACAGTTGTGACATCTGCCAAATTAGGCATATAGCACAATGAATCGTCTAAGCAAGTCACCAATTCGTAATCGTCCAAGCCATCGAGTTCACGCATATCGCCTTGTACCAGAGCCATTGAGACATCCGCCTCAGTTGCATTTTGTTGCGCCACCGTTAACATATCCATTGATAAATCAAAACCGGTAACGTCATAACCGGCTTGGGCCAATTTAGTGGCTAAAATCCCCGTACCGCAGGCTAACTCTAAGGTTCGCGGCTGCGGCCGGCCAGCATTCTGCGCAACAAAAGAAAGCCACTGATCATAAAGATCAGTGTCCATCATTTCATCATATAAAGTGGCAAATGTTTGATAGATCATGCTTCGATCCACGCCGTTAAATCAACATTCTCAGCGTTGGCCCATAATTTTTCCAAATTATAATAAGCCCGTTCTTCAGGATTGAAGATATTAACGACCACATCACCGAGGTCAAGCAGAACCCATTTATCGGAATTCTTACCTTCAACTCGTTTGACCGTGATGCCCGCGTCCTCTTCTTTTTCCATAATTTCTTCTAAAATGGCGTCCATTTGGCGTTTGGACCCACCTTGCATGACAACAAAATAGTCAGCCAATAAACTGACCTCACGGACGTCTAAGGCAATAATATCTTCTGCGCGTTTACTATCTGCCGCACGGACAGCAATCTCTAAAATTTCTTTACTGTTCAAAATAGTGCTCCTATTCTACGATTAAGGTTATTTATTAGCATCAACCGCTAATAAATCCAGATGTTCCAGACGGTGACCATTCAACTATGGCTTAATTCGCCAAGTTGAAACATGGCCCTATTCTACGATTAAGGTTATTTATTAGCATCAACCGCTAATAAATCCGGATGTTCCAGACGGTGCGACTTGGACTTGCCGGGTTATGGCTTAGTCCAATCAACATCGGTAGGGTAAGTTCTAGTTAGCAAATATTCTTAATATTAAATACTAACCTAATTAAGGTTGTCAAAAAATGAGTGACAGTGACTATTCAACTATGGCCTAGTTCGCCAAGTTGAAACATGGCCCTTTATCTTATGCTCGACCAGCGACCCAAGCGTTATAGGTATCGATAGTCTTGGGGTAAATATTAACTTGTTTTGCAATTAAGAACTTCAGGGTATTAATGATCTCAAAACGTACACCGACGTCTAAACTTTCATTGGCAGCTGCACGCGCTTGTTCCACATTCGGAAAATCACGTCCTGGTTCAATAAAATCCGCTACAAAAATAATTTTATCTAAGGCAGTCATTTCAACGGCGCCAATCGTGTGACGGCGAACCGCATTGAGGACTTGCTGGTCATGAATACCGAGTTCGTGCTCGATTAGGTAAGCACCGACAACGCCGTGCCAGATACCGTTATTCGCCGTCAATAGTTCAGGATCAAATTGCTGCTGGCGAATAATTTGCTTAAATTCGGCGTCTGAGCGTTGCTTGGCGTAATCGTGCACTAAACCAGCTAATCCTGCTCGCTGAACGTCAGCACCATACTGCTGGGCTAATCTGATCGCCGTTTGTTCGACCCGCTGCACATGGGCAAAACGTCCGGCACTTAATTGTGCCTCCAGCCGTGCCAATAATTCATCCCGTGACAGCGCAACAAACGCTGAGTAATCTTGGTTAGTGTTTTTCACGGTACAGACCTTCTTCTTCAATATAATCTAAAACAGCGTCCGGCACCAGATAGCGCACGGAACAATTCTGGCTGATCCGCTGCCGAATCAACGATGAGCTGATATCTAGTAAGGGGGCGTCGACCCACAAAACAGGATAACGACTTTCTGCCGGAAATTCAGGCCGTTTCACGCCGACAAATTGAACTAACTTCAATAAATCGTCGATACGGTGCCAATTAGGCAAGTCCTTCACCATATCGGCGCCAATGATAAAATAAAAATCAGTATCGGGATGCTGCTGTTTAAGCGTGACCATCGTATCATAGGTGTAACTGACACCACCACGATCGATCTCAGCACGTTCCAATTCAAAACGCGAATTGCCATCGATCGCGCGTTCCACCATGGCTAGCCGATGTTTAGCTGCAATAGTGGTTTTAGTTGCTTGATGTGGTGGTTGTGCATCCGGCATAAATAAGACTTTTTCCAGACCTAACTGGGAACCGACTGATTCAGCCATCACTAAATGGCCTAAATGTGGCGGATTAAAGGTACCACCCATAATGCCAACTTGCTTTTTATGCTGACTCCCGAGAATTTCTTCCTTCATTTCTACTGTGATCACTGGTTGCGTTAACGTTCTCACCGTTTCAATGTCACCTCTTTATTTTACAACGCTGCCACTTGTAGCGATAACCGCCGGTATTTTTCTTTAAGTGCTGGCCGGTACAACAAGACTACACGGCCAATAATTTGCGGCACTTCTAATCCTGGAATTTGGCTGGTTAGTTCAGCTGCTACTTCAGCAGGTGTTAAATCTGTATTTTGTAATAAATTAATTTTCAATAACTCATGACGCGCAATACTATCATCGATCTGCGTTAAAAAGGCAGTATTAATGCCGTTTTTACCAACATGGAACTCCGGACGAAGCCGATTAGCCCGCGCCCGTAAAAATCTTTTTTGTTTCCCAGTTAAAGTCATAAAGTATCCTTTCAAATGTGCAACGTCCGTTGAAAAAGCTGCTTTTACAACGACGTCTAGGCTAAATTAACGCTAAAAGTTTATAATCTACCCTTTTTAGCACGTTTCCCTAATTTTAAGTTCTAGATCAAAGCGGGCCGCATCGTAACGGCAACGCCTTCTGGTGCCCAGCCACTAACTGTGATACCTGCTGGTACAGTGATCCAGCCTAAGCCAGCGAATACTAAGTCGCTTTTGACCTTAGGCGTAAATTGGATCCGTGCTAGTGGTGGGAAATCAGCCAATTCATTAGGCCGCGGCGGCTGTAATAATTTACCAGCTTGGCGGTCATAAAAATCATCGGCGTTGCTTAACTTAGTACGGTGAACCAATAAATTATTATCCAAATACAAAGTAAAGCCAGTGTGCGGACCGCGTTCATAATCAAAGCGGGCCAAACCACCTAAAAATAGTGTTTGTTCACTATTTAATTGGAACGTTTTCGGTTTGATCGGCTTTTGTGGTGCGACTAAGCGCAGATCTTTCGGGCCTAAATAATAAGCCATTTGTTCCCGGTGAATGATCCCTGGTGTGTCGATCAGCTGATGGCCATCATCTAATGGAATCTCGATCTTATCTAAGGTCGTGCCTGGAAAACGTGAAGTCGTGATCAAATCTTGAGTACCGGTAGTACGCTTGATGATCTGATTGATCAACGTTGATTTCCCAACGTTAGTCACACCAACGACATAAACATCGCGACCAGCACGATATTTATCAATCGCCGCTAACAATTCATCCAGCTCGTAACCACTTTTAGCGCTGGTCAATAACACATCTAATGGCCGCAAACCAACGGCATGCGCCTGCTCTTGCAGCCAATGACGGACCTTACCACGTTTAACTGACTTAGGTAAGACGTCGACCTTGTTACCGACCAATAGCACTGGATTTTTACCGACAAAACGGTGTAAGCCAGGAATAATACTACCGGAAAAATCGAAGATATCGATCACGTTGACGATCAAAGCGTCAGTATCACCGATCTGGGTCAATAACTTCAAGAAATCATCGTCAGTTAAGCGGACGTCGGAGATCTCGTTATAATGCCGTAACCGGAAACACCGCTGACAATAAACCTCGCCAGCCGCTAAACCTTTTTCTAATGCTGACGCTGGTGTATAGCCAGCAGCATCGGGGTCCGTCGTCTGAATCTGGGCCCCACAACCAATACAATATAATGGCTCTGTCTCTGTTTCAGCCATCTAAACGCTCCTTCCACTGTAACTCAGGATGGCGCCGCCGTAAGCGACGCATTAAAAATTTTTCAAAAAAGCGATTGATCCGTGTATTCCACGCATCCGTCTCGATCAATGGCCGCACCAAAACAGTCCGGATATGACTGCTATTAGCCGCGATCATATCGGTGATCAGTTGATCGCCCACCATGACTAGTTCATCACTGGATAGATTTAATTGTACCTTAGCCCGGCGAATGCCGATCGATAATGGCTTCAACGCCCGCGCGATAAATGGTAGCTTCATACTAGCGACTGCCCGACTGATCCGCGCAGCACTATTATTGGAAACGACAACCACTGGCATACCGCTGTCCTGCATTGTCTTGATCCATGTACGCAGTTCTGGTGTCCCAGTAGGATTATCCCAAGCAATCAACGTATTATCCAAATCAGTTAGAATTGCCTTGATTCCCTGACGCCGTAAATCGGCTGCTGTCAGCTGGGTGATTTTGGCCACCATCCAAGTCGGTTTATAGTTTAAAAACATAATAACCTCTCAACATCTATATCGTTTTACATCTCAACATTCCATTATAAGGGAAAGCCCGACAAATTGCACCCGCCTAGATCGTGTTTGAAAAAGTAATCTTAGCTTTTGCCACCATTTAGCCTAAAAGCCAATTACTTTGCAGTTAGCTAAATTTGCCGTATGCTACAACTAAAGTCTACGTGGTAATCATCTTGAAACCATTGTTCATCCCTGATTATACTGACTATCGCTGCTCAATCGTCATCAAGATGAGACGTAACCCACCTACGCGCCTGGCCCATATAAAATTTAGGAGCAAGCCGCATAAAAATCATTTTTAACTGCTCGACGAAAGGACTGAGTTTATGCAAAGTTTTGGTTTTAATCATTTTGGCGATGCCACTGTTTTCGAAACGATCGAACAGCCTACACCGACATTGTCGCCGATTCGAGTTTTGCTCGATGTGGCCGGATTTGCCCTGAATCCTTATGATGCTGCACTACGTCGCGGCGAACATGCTGTAGATCGACCATTGGCCTTTCCAATCGTTCCCGGCACAGATGTCATTGGCACTATTCGTGCAGTTGGCGAACAAGTCACTGATTACGAAGTGGGTGATCTCGTCGTCGGTCACAGTAACTTAGGCGCTTATGCTGAGCAAGTGGCGCTCTCACATAATAAAATTGCCAAAGTGCCAAAGTGCCAGCTAACACACCGCTAAGTGCGCTCGTTGGTTTACCTTCAGTCGGTATTACGGCTTATAATTTATTACTGGTGAAATTGCAATTACAGACCGGCCAAAGTCTGCTAGTTGAGGGCGCAGCTGGTGGTGTTGGCAGTATGCTGGTACAAATTGCTAAAGCACAAGGCGCCTACGTTACCGGCGTTGCCAGTGCAACAAATGCTGAGTACGTACAACAATTAGGCGTTGATCAATTCATCAGTACGACCGATCTCGCTGCTAGTAACGTTCATGCTGATATCGTGATCAACGCCGTTAGTGGTGGTCGTGATCAGGCTCAGGGGCTAGCCCATGTTGCCGAAAATGGCCGTTACGTCAGTTTAAACGCGGTACCACCAACTAGCGACAACATCGAAGCCCTGGCTTTCCAACCAGAAAAAGGCTTCCGTGATCGCCCAGCACTAACCTATCTACTAGAACTTTATACCCACCAACAATTGCAGCTGCCAGTGGCAGCAAAATTTACCTTTGATGTGGCGGGCGTACGAGCCGCACATCAATTACTTGAACAACATCATCAACCTGGCAAAATTATCGTAATGAAATAAAAAAGTTGTGCTCGCGCTGAGCACAACTTTTTTTAAACCAAATTATTATTTGGCAATAGCTGATTTTGCTTGTTCTGCTAAGTCAGAAAATGCTTTAGCGTCACTAACGGCAAGTTCTGCTAACATCTTGCGGTTAATGTCGATGCCAGCAACTTTCAAACCGTGCATCAATTTGCTGTAGCTAATGTCATTCAAACGTGCTGCTGCGTTAATACGAGCGATCCATAATTTACGGAAATCACGTTTAACCTGACGACGATCACGGAAAGCATAACGGTATGAAACCATTACTTGAGTGTTTGCTGTTTTGAACAAACGATGTTTTGAACCGCGATAACCTTTAGCTAATTTTAAAACCTTTTTACGACGTTTGCGCGTCACTGTTCCACCTTTAACACGTGGCATTGAAATTCCTCCTCAAATACTTCGGCGTTTCACTATTGTGAAAACTTAGGAGCACGAAGTTACCTAAAAATTTAATCGATCGATGCTACCTTACTTCATTTGGGATAGCATTTGTTTGATCCGCTTCATATCGCTAGCGGAAACCATGCCTGGCTTAGCCAAGAAACGACGTTGTTTCTTAGTTTTACCATGGAAACGGTGGCTCGTGTAAGCGTGATGACGTAACAATCCGCCGTTACCGGTTTTCTTGAAACGTTTTGCTGATGCACGATGTGTTTTTTGCTTTGGCATAATTAATCTTCCTCCCTACAGAAGACTGTGGCGAAAAACTGCCGTCACAGTCTTTCCAAACAATATTAATGGTTGTGCGTTCATTACTGATCGCACCTTGTAGTATAAAATACTACTGCTTCTCGGCGATTGGTTGTAACATCATCGACATGCTACGCCCGTCCATCTTGGGTTGCGCGATAACCGTTGCAATGTCCTTAGTCTCATCGGCCAAGTGCTTGAGTACTTCACGGCCAATTTCCTTATGGGTAATTGCCCGGCCACGGAAACGAATTGATGCTTTAACTTTGTCACCCTTAGCTAAAAACTTACGTGCATTCTTAAGCTTGGTATTAAAGTCATTTTCGTCGATCGTAGGACTCAAACGGACTTCTTTGATGCTAACGATTTTTTGTTTCTTACGGGCATCACGTTGTTTCTTTTGCAATTCAAAGCGATACTTACCGTAATCCATGATCCGCGCTACCGGTGGCTTAGCGTTTGGGGCAACGAGAACAACATCCAAATTAGCTTGGTCAGCAATCCGCAATGCTTCAGTTTTACTCTGAACGCCTAATTGGTCACCATTTTCAGCGATCAAGCGAACCTCACGTGCGCGAATCCCATCATTGACCATCATGTCTTTTGCTATGGCTATTCACCTCCAAAAATTTCGAGAAATTTGCAGAAAAAAACGGAGCCCGCTTCCGCAGACCCCGCCACAAACCAGTAACCTGGTTTGATCCGTTCATTATCTGCCCAGAGACATTTAGTCAGCTTAGGCGAGAAGCGGGCTGCTTCTGCTTTAATTCTCAATACGCTAAAGTATACGGTTATTTCTGATTCTTGTCAAGCTTTTGGGCTACATTTGCTTCGGTACCCTTTAATTTACCGGTGCGACTGTAGTTACCAACTTCGGCAACCATGGCGTCAATATAAATATTGGCATCTTGGGCGATTCCTTTGTCCTCACCGTAATGGCGGACAGAAATGCTGGCGTGACTCTTTTCTTCATCACCAATTACCAAGGTGTACGGAATTTTTTGCGTTTGGGCTTCACGGATCTTGTAGCCCATCTTTTCGTTACGATCATCGATCTCAACCCGCAAACCACGAGCAGCCATCCGTGACTTGATCTGTTCAGCATAGTCCAAATGCAATTCGTTCTTAACTGGAATGATCACTGCTTGGACTGGGGCTAACCAAGTTGGGAAAGCACCTTTGTAAATTTCAGTCAAGTAAGCAGTGAAGCGTTCCATTGTTGAAACCAAACCACGATGGATCATAACTGGCCGATGTTCTTCACCGTCGCTACCAACGTACTTCAAGTCAAAGCGTTCTGGTAACATGAAGTCTAATTGAATCGTTGATAGTGTTTCTTCGTTACCTAAAGCAGTCTTCGTTTGGACGTCCAACTTAGGACCATAGAAAGCAGCTTCGCCTTCTGCTTCAGTGTAGTCAAGGCCCATGTCATCCATAGCCGCCTTCAACATCGTTTGCGCACGATTCCACATTTCGTTATCGTCAAAGTACTTTTCAGTATTTTGTGGATCACGATAGCTTAAGCGGAAGGAATAGTCGTTAATGTCAAAATCAGCGTAAACTTCGATCATCAACTTCAAGATGCGTTTAAATTCATCTTCAATTTGGTCTAACGTAACAAAGGTATGACCATCGTTTAAAGTCATTTCCCGAACACGTTGTAACCCAGAAAGTGCACCAGATTTTTCATAACGATGCATCATCCCTAATTCAGCGATCCGCAATGGTAATTCACGGTAGCTGCGGATATGATGATTGTAAATCTGAATATGGCTTGGGCAATTCATTGGCCGTAATTCCAATTGTTCGCCATCACCCATGTCCATTGGTGGGAACATGTCTTCACGATAATGATCCCAATGACCAGATGTCTTATAAGCATCTAAGTTCATCAGAACTGGTGTATAAACGTGTTTGTAACCATTTGCTACTTCTTTATCGATAATATAACGTTCGATCGTCCGCCGAATCGTTGCCCCTTTTGGCATCCAGTAAGGTAAGCCAGCGCCAACTTTAGGATCAACGAAGAATAGATCCAACTGGTTACCGATCACCCGATGATCACGATCATGGGCTTCTTGCCGCCGTGCATCGTCAGCATCCATTTCCTTTTGACTGAAGAAAGCTGTCCCGTAAACCCGTTGCAACATCTTGTTACTGGATTTACCTTGCCAGTATGCGCCGGCAACGGACAATAACTTGGAAACTTTCAATAATTTCGTATTTGGCAACACGCCTTGTTCACCAAAATCAGTGAAGTCGCCTAAATGATAAAGCACGACTTCATCAGCATCTAAGTCATTTAACAAGCTAGTCTTGTAAGGATCAGCAGCAAATTTAGCCAAAGCATCCGCTTTAGAAACAACTTCGCGTTCGATCACATCACCGTCAGCGACGATTTTAGCCATATGATCATTGATCGCAACTAAGTCATCAACTGAAACTGGCTTAGCATCGTTATCAGTGTCGTAATAGAAACCGTGTTCCGTCAAAGCATGTTCGCCAAAAGTCATTGCTGGGAATAAATCGTGCAATGCGGCACCTAAAGCCAAGCTTGCGGTGTTCCACAAAACTTGTAATCCAGCTTCATCTTTAGCAGTCACGATTTCGATTTTACCGTCTTTAGTCAATGGTGCAGTTAAATCAACTAATTGCCCATCTAACTTACCTGCAATTGCCTTCTTACCTAAACTCGTGCTGATTGATTTTGCCACATCAGCAACGGTTGTTCCTGCAGCGAAGTCTTTGACTGCGCCATCGGGGAACGTTAACTTGAGTTCTGCCATGAATTTGGCCTCCTTAAAATATTAACCGCAAATAAAAAGTCCCTGAGATCAAATAGACCTCAGGGACGATAATTTCGCGGTTCCACCCAGATTTAAAGTGCATGCACACTTCCTCATTAGCGTTATTAACGGTAACGGACCGACCCTACTTTGCATAGAGTTCTTGGAAAGTGGTCATCAACTATTGGCCTAGCAAGTCACAGCACCCTTGCCTCTCTGAAAAGCTAACTTAGTCGACGGTATCTTTCCGCTTCGATAACCCAATTGAACCATATCTCTAAGTAAAATTCAAGTCGGATACTTAATTTTTACGGTTGTCGCCGCCGATTTTTTCCGAGTAATTCGACTTCACGACTGAGAAAACGCACACGTTCCATAATTCGTTTGGCTTTTAATGGTTCCTGCTCGCCACGTTGGGTCACGCTTAAATGCTCTCGCTCCAGTTGCTGCATAGAAAAATTCGACGAGAAGAACGTCGCTAATTCTTCCTGCATCCGGTATTGCAAGATCACGCCTAAAACGTCATCCCGGATCCAACTAGACATTGAATCAGCGCCAATATCATCGATCATTAGAATTCGTGAGCGCTTAATGGCCTCCAATTTCGGCGTCAAATCATTTTGGCCGATGGCATTTTTCATTTCCACGGCAAAAGTTGGAAAATGCACTAACGTGGTTTGAAAACCGCGCACCGCTAATTCATGCGCCAATGCACCTAACAAATAAGTCTTGCCGACACCAAAATTACCATACAGATATAACCCTTGATGGAATTTTTTTGGTGCTTTAGTGTAATCATCCAGAAAAAGGGTCACCGCATCTAACGCAGCGAAACGATCATCATCTTGATAAAATTGACCCAAACGCGCCTCGCGAATATTTTTCGGCATATTGATCGAACGCACCCGTGATTGTAATGCCTTCGCTTCTTCTGCCGCAACTAATTCAGCAGTCGGTTCGTAGGTCACATCAATAAAATGATGATTCAGGATCAGCCGTGGTTGGTAACCCGGTGCCAATGAAGTTTGTTTGGCCTGAAATTTATGATTTTCGGTCACAAACTCGTATAGTTTAGCGGCACTACGATCCAGCATCGGTTGGTCAATGGCCGCACGATTGGCGGCAATAAACTGTTGAACCGCTGGATCGCGCATGACTTTGGCCATTAGTTCATCGTAGTGTTGATTTAAGTTGCGTTTATCCATCAGGATCCGCAGGTTTTTACCCATATCTTCCATCGTTACTCACCATCCTTATTGTCCTGCAATGCCGCTAAGCGCTTCTGTACCGCCGCTCGTTGTTCCGCAGTGACTTGCTGTTTCGGCGCTTTATAACCGTCTTTAGCCCAATCTGGCAATGTTTCTTTGCGAATTGGCTGTTTACTGCGCGTATTGCGCTTAGGCGTCTGCTTTTGCCGGTAAAATGACTTAACTTCCTGCATTGCCGCTTCTGGTGTCGTCACGTTATGCTGCAACCAACCATTGGCCACCCCATCGACATACGCTTGGGTCAAAGTCGGCATTTTGCGTACACTGATCACATAGTGGCTTAAAATATTGATGATACTGGCGTCAGCGAAAACATGACGACTCATCAGCCGCTCCAGCACCCGCTGTTCGCTATCAGTCACGTAGCCACCTTGTTGCTGCTTCAACTGCGTTAAAAAAGTCACCGGTGCTAATTGCTTACTGACAGCGATCAACTGCTGATCATTTTTCGACAGCGCTGCATCTTTAGTAGCCGTCGGCGGTGCTGGCGTTGGAACGGCCGTCGACGCTGTTGTTGGTGCTACTTTCGCTGGCTGCCGCGCTACCAAACGTTTCAACGCCGGAAAATCCAATTTATTCGTCGTAATATTAATGCTTTCATTCACGTATTGCGCCAGTTCCAGCTCATTTAGGCCATATAATGCGTGTAACGTCAATAACTGATCATGATACTGATCCAATTCACGCTCCGAAACAAAGCTAGCATGCAGTTGTTGCTTGAAAAATGGCCAATCGAAATCCGCGGTTGCCCGTTGATCCAACTGCGGTTGCGTTGTTTGTGGCTGCGTTTTAAATTCGGATTTAGCCTCCGCAATCGTTGCCGGTAAGTGATTCAACAACTGTGAATTCACATGGAAAACATCGAGGAAGTTCAGGCTGACCTCTTCTAAATCTGCACTAGGGTGAACTGGATGCAATCGGAACTGTGTTTTTAATTGGGTGAAACGATCCTCACCCACCGCATCGTACAACAATAAACTTAATAGATCATCATTGAAAAACGCATTAGGTGCCTGCGGTGCATATAATTCATAGGTAAAAGTTCGGCCAGCCGCATTAACCTGCTGATAAGTTTTGATCAGGCCTAAAGCTTCCAAACGAATTCGACTTTCATATAAAGTCGGCAAATCAACATTCAATAACGCTAATAACGTACTGTGCGGCTGTGCTTTTTGCGCCACTGACTGCTGCGTCCACAGTAACAAATACAAACTATAAGCGCCGGTCCCCATTAATGGCTGATATAAGTACGTTAGCACTTGCCGATCAAAATCAGAAAGATAATTGGCATCGGTGACCACAAACCCATCACGGGGATCTAATTTAAAAAATGCGTCTTGCATCATCAATACCTCCTTCTAAATGTACTTTTTTAGCCAAAATTGCAAAATTAACCGGATAGTCAAAATCATTCAAGCTGCTCGTCACTATGATGGCTGCTCGTGATCAGACTTACCGGCACGTTTATCCCGGTCAACCATATCATTTAATTCTTTCAAAAACACATTGACGTCTTTGAATTGCCGGTAAACACTGGCAAAACGAATATAGGTGATTTCATCGACATCCGCTAATAACGTCATGACGTATTCACCGATGACCTGTGAAGCCACTTCATTTTCACCTAATGCCCGAATTTTATTTTCGACCTCATCAACGATTTGAGTCATTTGCTCCATCGTCACGGGCCGCTTTTCCGCCGAGCGAATCAAACCACGTAAAATTTTCTCGCGGTTAAATTCTTCACGGGTGCCATTTTTCTTAATGACTAATAGCGGTGTTTGTTCAACGCGTTCAAAGGTCGTAAAGCGAAAATTACAATTTTCGCATTCACGCCGCCGCCGAATAACGCGACCCTCATCAGTTGGGCGCGAATCGACGACGCGGGAACCATTATGATGGCAACGCGGACATTGCATGTTAGACACTCCATTTCACAATTAAAATTGTTTATTAGCACAAACTGCTAATAAATTTAGACGTTCCAGAGAACTTGCCGAATTATAGTTTGATCCAATCGACCTCGGCAAGTAAGTTCCAAGTTTTATTTATCAAATTAAACATTGTATAGCGTTCAGATTTAAATTTAAGCGAAACTAGGCTAGCTAGATTCCATTCCGGTACGCGCGGACGAAACCTAGTTTTTTGTACCCATCAAAAAATCACGTAGTATCTCAGTGCAAGAATATACCAAACTGGACTACTTACAGAAATTATACCATTCAATTGATTAAAACGTGATCTTATCAATCAACTTCATAAAGAAATAAGGTCAGGCCAACGCCCCACCTTATTTCTGTAAACCATATTGTGTTAAAAATTTTACCACTTGTTGCTTAGTTGCCGCAAGTGAATCGTTATTATCGATCACGATGTCAGCCATTTGCCGCTTAGCAATCAACGGCCATTGACTGGCGATGCGCTGTTTAGCCGCAACTTCATCTAAATGATTGCGAATCATCAGACGTTGTAACTGCGTGGAACCATCAACGTAGACCACCATAGTCAAATCAGCGTTTTGCTGATAGTGGCCTTCGAATAATAATGGAACATCTAAAACGATCAATTCTTTTTTAGCGTGCTTCAGCGCCACTAATTGGCGGTTGATCTCTTGGCGGATCAAGGGTCCCGTGATCGCCGTTAATTGTGCCAGCTGGCGGCGATCGGCGAACACGATTCGACCTAACTTTTGCCGATCAAGTGCACCGTCAGCCGTTAAAATTGCCGGTGAAAATAGGGTGGCCAATTGGCGTAACCCGATCGTCCCTGGGGCAACGACTTGCCGGGCGATCACATCTGCATCAACGATCGGATAACCATATTCAGCTAGCCAATGACTAACCGTCGATTTACCACTAGCGATTCCCCCAGTTAAACCTAAAACTAGACTCATGAGGCACTGACCTGGCTTTCCGGCAATACCTGACAGTGCGGGCAAAAATGGGTCCCGCGTTGGGCAACTTTGATTTTTTCGATGGTCACACCACAACGTTCACAGGGCTCACCTTCGCGACCGTACGCATGCAATGACAATTGAAAACCGCCGGTAGCGCCATAGGCATCGGTATAACTGCGGATCGTCGTGCCTTTGGCTTTGATTGCTTTAGCCAATTCGGCAATAATATTGTCGTGTAATGCCTGGATCTGTGCGCTAGTCAATGTGTTAGCTGGCTGTAATGGGTGAATCTGGCTTAACCATAACACCTCATCCGCGTAAATATTGCCTAAACCAGCGACCACCTTTTGATCTAGCAAGGTTGGTTTGATCGCCTTTTTATGCTTGCGTAACCGTTGCGTAAAATCAGCCACAGTGAAATCAGTTGCGGTCGGCTCAGGCCCCAACGTTTTCAAGCCGCCAACCTGATCTTCAGTGCCCGTTTTGATCAAGGTCATTCGGCCAAACTTACGCGTATCCAAATAGCGCAACGCAGTGCCATCAGTAAAATTGAAAATAACGTGAGTATGCTTGGTCACTTCTTGCGCTTGCGGCGTGACGCGGTACTTGCCCTCCATCCGCAAATGCGAAACGATCGTCAACTCGTCACTGAGCCGAAATAATAAATATTTGCCGCGACGGTCGATCTCCTGAAAAGTTAATCCAACTAAATCATTGGCAAACTGGGCACTATCACCATTGATGATCTTACCCCAGCGGACTTCCACGTTAGCGATTGTTTTATTTAAAATCAAGCCGCGCAATCCTTGGCGGACGGTTTCAACTTCTGGTAATTCTGGCATGTGTTCACCTAACCTTTTTTAACATCGTACCAAGTTGGGCCGCTGCCGTAGCCGACCTTCATTGGCACTTCCAACTTAACTGCGGCATCCATTACTTGTGGCACCAATTTTTCTAAAGTGGCGATCTCCGCTTCTGGTGCCTCAAAAATTAATTCATCATGGACCTGCAATAACATGGTTGCTTGTAACTGCTGTTCCTTTAACGCCTTTTGCATATTTAACATCGCCACTTTGATGATATCAGCCGCGCTACCTTGAATCGGCGTATTCATCGCTGTCCGTTCAGCAAATGACCGTAAATTGAAATTCTTCGAGTGGATATCCGGTAAATAACGGCGCCGATGGAATAACGTTTCGACGTAACCATATTTTTTGGCCGCCGCCACAATATCTTCCATGTATTGCTTAACGTTGGGATATTCGCGGAAATAACTATCAATATACGTTTTAGCTTGCTTACGGGTGATACCTAAGTTTTGCGACAAGCCGTAATCACTGATGCCATAGACGATCCCAAAATTGACCGCTTTAGCTTGCCGGCGCATATTAGGCGTTACTTCCGCCGCACTTTCTAGGCCAAAGATCCGCATTGCCGTGCTAGCATGAATATCCGCCCCTTCGCTAAAGGCCGCCTGTAAATTCTGATCATGGGAAATGTGGGCTAAAACCCGCAATTCGATTTGTGAATAATCAGCGGCAAAGATTTGCCAACCGGCTTTCCGCGGCACAAAGGCTTGACGAATTTGGCGGCCATCTTCATCACGAACTGGGATATTTTGTAAATTCGGATCAATTGACGATAAACGACCTGTAGCCGTCAAGGTCTGTAAATAAGTGGTGTGGATCTTACCATCATCTGGATGGATCACCTTCAATAAGCCATCAATGTAGGTTGATTGCAGCTTGGTCAAGCCACGATAATCAAGCACATCACTGGCGATCGGTGCGATCGCTTTTAATTGTTCCAACACGCCAACTGCCGTTGAATACCCGGTTTTCGTTTTCTTGATCACCGGCAGATTCATTTTTTCAAATAAAATTTCGCCTAGTTGTTTGGACGAATTAATGTTAAATTCTTCTTCCGCTTCGGCGTAGATTTTTTTAGTTAGCTCATCGATGCGTTGGGCAAAGTTTTTACGTAGCTGATTTAAGCGGTCAGGATCAACCCGAATACCGGCGATCTCCATTTGTGCTAAAACAATGGCCAAGGGTAGTTCCATTTCCTTGAATAAACCATCTTGTTCATTTTCAACTAATTGTTGGTCTAGCTTAGCCTGTAATTGTTCAATTGCTTGTGCCTTTTGGGCTAAATGCTGGAAAAAGACTGCCGAATCATCAGGAATTGCGCGTTTAACGCCTTTACCATAGACTTCTTCATCGGTGGCTACATCGCGATATTGGTGTAACTGGGCGATCTTACCTAAGTCGTTGCCGCTATCGTTGGGGTTGAGCAAATAAGAAACCAGTAATAGATCAAAGCTGATCCCCGCCAAAGTGATGCCTAGCCGGTTCAGCCCAACATAGGTGCGCTTGGCATCGAAAACCAACTTAGCTCGCTGGGGGTCGGCAAAAAACTTAGTAAAAGCTGGTAACTTCAATAATTCAACCTCGCGGCTCACATACCACTGACCCTTTTGACCGATCACAAAGCCAGCAAATGGTGCCGTATGGTAATTCGTATCCAGCATTTCTAAATAAAAAGTTACTGGGCCGGTGAAACTAGCCAGAACTGCTGGCACCGCTTCTGCCGTCAGTTCCTGAAATTCGATGGCTGCCCGGGCCTGTTCCGTTTCTGGATCTGCCAATTTACTAAGAAATGAGTTGAAATCCATTTCCTGATAAAATTCACGCAAAGCAGCGACATCACGCCCTTGATAAACTAGATCAGCCAAACCGATCGTCAGTGGTGCATCTTGACGAATCGTCGCTAAATCCTTACTTAAAAAGGCCTGCGCGCGATCAGCAACTAAATGTTCCTTCATTTTGCTAGCTTTCAGCTGATCCAGATTTTCGTAGATGCCTTCGACGCTATCAAATTGTTTCAATAACTTGATCGCTGTTTTTTCACCAACTTTGGTGACCCCAGGATAATTATCAGAAGTATCACCAGCCAAGCCTTTCATGTCAATGATCTGCCGCGGCGTTAGTTCGTATTTTTCAGCAACGTGCGCCGGCGTGTAGGCTTCTAACTGGTTCACCCCTTTGACCGTCACGTTGACGGTGACGCTTTCGGTTGCCAGTTGCGTCAAATCGCGATCACCAGTGACCACATCGACTTTAAAACCCTGCGCTGCTGCCTCTTGCGCTAACGTCCCGATAATATCGTCGGCCTCATAGTTAGCCAATTCGTAAGAACGAATGCCGTAAGCCGTCAATAAATCGCGCAAATGCGGTAACTGTTCCGAAAGCTCACTAGGTGTTTTATCCCGTTGCCCCTTGTAATCATCAAATTTAGCCGTCCGAAAAGTCGTTTTACCGGCATCGAAAGCTACCAGCACATGGCTGGGGGCAAAGCTTTTTAACACAATATCTAACATCGTGTTGAAGGCATAGATGGCATTCGTGTGCAGCCCGTTGTGATTAACGAACGTGTTGATCTGTGAATGTAAGGCAAAAAACGCCCGAAAAGCGACGCTATTACCGTCAATTAATAATAAATGTTTATCGTCGGCCATATTAAGCTCCTTAAAATTAGCTATTAACAAATTAAATACGCAAATTACGCTTCCTGCAGCCACAATTAATTTACGTTTACACTACCTTATATTCTAACAAAAAACGCAGCACTTTGCTTCAAACAAAGTGTCTTGGACACAAAAAGAAGCTTGCAACTGATCAGATTTATTTTGAAGTATGGTTATTGAGTGCATAGGAACAGTGCAAGGTTCCATTCCGACAATAACTGAACATTGAATCATTAGCACAGCTAAATACTCAGTTAGTGTGCTTGTAGCTGAATAATTCGCATTTTTAAGTAAACAAAATACCAGTAAAAACAGATTTCACTGTTTTTACTGGTATTTTTGTGTACAACTTATACTGTTTTGAGTGGTGCAATGACCCTAAATTCAGGGTGCACTACCGTGGCCAACTGGAATGGAATCTAACTTTTTCTGTTTAACTCTAACCCTGTTTCAGAAAGAACCATTGAACAGTCACAAGCCCCTACAAATTTTTAATCGTTACTGCTGCCGCCAATACCGAATATCCGTAAGAAGAATAAGAATAAGTTAACGAAATCAAGGTACAGCTGTAAAGCACCCATGATTGCTAAACCATTTAGATCGGCACGACCAGCATTTTGCACGTACATCATTTTAATTCGTTGGCTATCCCAAGCGGTCAAACCGATGAAAATGATTACCCCAATAAAGGAGAAAATGTAATCAACCATCGGGTTACGCAGGAACAGATTAACTAGCGTGGCAACTAACAAGCCGATCAACGCAGCGAAAGCCATTTGGCCGATACCAGCCAAGTTACGCTTGGTTAGTGAGCCATATAGCGCCATCGCGCCAAACGTTCCGGTTGCGGCCACAAAGGCAGTCGTGATATTGGCTACACTATAAAAGGATAACGTTAACGCCAACGTCAGCCCATTGATCACCGCAAAACCCATAAACAGCACAAATGACAAGGCACCACCGCGGCTGGCTTTAAAACTAGTCCCCATGACAAAAGCTAATTCAAGGAAAATCAGCGCGTACAACATGATCGGATTATTGCCGATCAAAGTGGCAAATTGAACCCGATAAATGGTCAACGCTAAAAACGAAACTAATGCGGAAACGGCTACGCCTAAGCTCATATAACCATAAACTTTAGTCAAATATTGACCGAGGCTAGCTTCATTAACAATCATATTTCTTGGTTGTTCTTGCATTGTATACTTCCTCTCCTACTTCTACTTACTTCGTATTGTAACAAATTACCGGTAGTTGGCAACTATTTAGTCGTCAGCTTACATCCCGTTTTTTCCGGAGACTACCAGCTCACTTATTGGTGAGTAATGCTAGTTATTTTTCAAACTAGAATCACTTAACAACGCTTCGTAAGCTTTTTCGTACTTTTGAACGTCACCAGCCCCCATAAACACGACCACGTCATTATGGTATTCCAACAAGGCCGACATATTATTTAAATGCAACACCGTGCCACCTTTGCTGATTTTAGCACCGAGGTCAGCGCTGGAAACTTTGCCGTCATGTTCACGGGCGGAGCTAAAGATCTCAGTCAAATAAACCACATCAGCTAAGCTCAAGCTCTTTGCAAAATCGTCCATATAGGCGATCGTCCGTGAGAAGGTATGCGGTTGGAAGACGGCGATAATTTTCTTATCGGGGTATTTCTGCCGTGCTGCATCCAAGGTCGCTTTGATTTCAGATGGATGATGGGCGTAATCGTCTATGATCGTCATATCAGCCATTTTCCGTTCGGAGAAGCGGCGTTTGACCCCTTGGAAAGTCAAAAGTTCACGCGCAACTTCGGCGTGAGGGATTTTTTCCATATGGCTAACTGCGATCACGGCTAAGCTATTCAGTACGTTATGTTCACCAAATAAATGGATCACATAGTGGCCTAAGTTTTCATCATGATAGTAAACGTCGAATTCAGAACCGTTGACCGTCCGCAAAATGTTGCGCGCTTGGAAATCATCACGGTCGCTGGTGCCATAATAATAAACAGGTACGTTGGCTTTTAATTTACGTAATTCAGGATCATCGCCCCAAGCGAAGATGCCTTTTTTGACTTGATTGGCTTCCGTCTGGAAAGCATCAAACACGTCATCGATACCATGATAATAATCAGGATGATCAAAATCGATATTGGTCATGATCATGTAATCAGGTGCTTGCGCTAAGAAGTGACGGCGATATTCGTCAGCTTCAAAAACGAAAAATTGTGAGTTTTTGATGCCTTTACCGGTACCATCACCGACTAAAAAGCTAGTTGGGGCAATGCCACCGAGTACGTGGGCCAATAAGCCAGTGGTACTGGTTTTACCGTGGGCACCGGCAACACCGATACTAGTGTGCCCAGCTAATAATTCACCAAGCAAGTCTGGGTAGCGTAATACCTTTAAGTCCAAGGCTTTAGCCGCTTGAATTTCGGGATGAGTGTCTGGGAAAGAATTACCGGCTACAATGGTCAAACCAGCGTGAATATTTTCCGCAGCAAATGGCATGATCTTGACGCCGGCTTTTTCCAGATCACGTTGGGTAAATGTATATTGTTCAATATCTGAACCTTGAACGCGATAGCCTTGATCGTGCAAGATCATCGCTAACGCACTCATACCTGAGCCTTTAATTCCAACAAAATGATAGATCGTATTGTTATCCACTACAAAAATCCCCTTTTTTCATCATGATCAACTTTAATTCATGTGTTTACTCTCTTGATATTGCGCTAGATCTTCCGGCGTGAAATAAACATCCCGTGGTTTAGACCCACTGGCCGGTGAGATCAATTTTCGTTGTTCCAAAGTGTCGATCAAATTAGCAGCGCGATTATAGCCAATCGAGAACACGCGCTGTAATTTAGAGGTCGAAACCTGGGCTTCATCCGCGATGTAAGCCAACACTTCCGGGAAAAGTTCATCCTGGTTTTCAGTTGCTTCCACTTTTTCTAACAAGCCTTCTGGCTCAAATAAATAATGTGGCGGCAATTGTTGTTTAACAAAGTCAACGATCGGATCGATCTCGCTTTCCGCGTAGGTCCCTTGGATTCGAATCGGCTGACTTTGACCGTTGCCTAAATAAAGCATATCGCCACGCCCTAATAGTCGCTCGGCACCACTTTGATCAATGATCGTCCGCGAATCGATCTGGCTGGAGACCATAAAGGCGATCCGCGTTGGAATATTATTCTTGATCGTCCCGGTGATGACATCGACACTAGGCCGCTGGGTCGCTACCAACAAATGAATCCCGGCAGCACGCGCCTTTTGCGTGATCCGCACGATGTAATCCTGAACTTCGCTGGAGGCGATCATCATTAAATCAGCTAATTCATCAATAATGATCACAATATACGGCATTTTCAAGCCAAAATCTTTATGTGCGGTGGCCTTGGCGTTGAACTGTTCGAGGTTACGCACGCCAGCAGCTGCCAGTTTATGGTAGCGATTTTCCATTTCATCGACCGCCCACTTCAACGCTGCCGCCGCCGCTTTTGGATCAGAGATCACCGGCGACAACAGATGCGGTAAGCCATTGTATGGTGCTAATTCGACCGCCTTAGGATCGATCAGTAGTAATTTGACTTCACTTGGCTTGGCTTTAAATAAAATCGATAGCAACAGGCTATTGATGAAGACACTTTTACCGGAACCTGTGGCCCCAGCAATCAAGCCGTGGGGCATTTTCGCCACATTGGTGATCATCGGTTGCCCAAATAGATCGACCCCTAAAGCCACGGTCAATGGTGACTTGCTTTCCTGAAATTTAGCTGATTCCACAACTTCAGATAACATCACCGGTCGTGACTTCAAATTAGGGATCTCGATCCCCACTGTTGATTTACCAGGGATCGGCGCCTCGATACGGATATCCTTCGCCGCTAAAGCCAACTTCAGATCATCGCTTAAGTTAGTGATCTTGCTGACTTTGACACCGCGGGCTAAGCTAACTTCAAACTGGGTGACCGCCGGACCAATACTCCAGCGACTGACCGTTGCCTGCACGTTAAAAGCTTTTAGCGTTTCATTCAAAACGACTCGCTGCTGCTCGACCCAGGCCTTCATTTCACTACTATTATCTTTGATTGGTTCTGGCAATAGTGAAAATGGTGGCAATTGATAGTGCTGATCATCTAACGGTGCCTGTGTTTTGATAGTCAATTGCGGCTTTGCATCGTGGCTATCACCGACTGTATTCACGGCTTGATGCATACTCGGCGGGCGCTGACTGGCTGACTCGCTAACTGGTGTTGCACTGATCGGTGCCGCCGATTCAACCGTCACGGGCACCGCACTTGGTGTATGGGCCGCTACTGCCGCCACTACTTTACGCCAAGTTGGCTGCTCCGTAGTTGCGGTACTATCGTCAGCACTTGGCGTTTCTTCTGCCACTACCGCCGCTGATTCAGCTGCTTCTACTTGTACAGTGACTGCTGTCGCGGCACTAACTGCATCCTCCTTTGACAATGCTTGCGCGTCAGACTGCTGCATTTGCTCGTCCGCCGCACTTACTACCTCTTCGTTCTCCACTACACTAGTTACCGCAGTATTTGAATCGGCCACATCTGCTGCCGATTCTGGTGCAACGGACGTTGGGGCGGTACTTGTTTCTTCAACCACGTCAGCTACTGAATCGCTTGACCCATTTTCATCAGTAGCTGCCGCGGTGGACGTTGGTTCAACCGCACTTGTTGCCGCTGTAGTCGTAACTGTGGTCGCACTGCTTTCATTGTCTGACTGTGCAGAAACTACAACTGCAGGCTGTTCGCCTGAACGATCAGCTGTCGCAGTTGTGCTGGTAGCGGTAGCTGCTTCAATGCTGCCTGATACTTGTGCTGCCACAGAAGCCGTTGGTTCAACAGCAGTAGCTACTGCCGCAGCCGTGCTATCCGCTACGCTTTCAGCGCCGACTACCGTTGACGTACTAGCTGTTGCCGCGTTATCGGGCAAGAAAGTTGGGGCTTCTTCAAACGCAGCTGCTGGTTCATCTGCTGCTGTACTGAACAAAAGAACACTATCGTTGGTTTTATTTAATGCTTGGACATAACGAGCTAAACGTACCTGCTCGTCACTATGTTGTTGGTGTTGTTGCGACTGTGGAATATACTTCGGTGTAAACCGATGTGTACTGTTAACCGAGGGCCGCTTAGCTGCTACTGGTTGCTGTGGCCGCCGCTTCGGTGTGGCCGTTGCAGTCGGTACCGGCGCTGGTGCTTCTGGCACAACCTGCCGCCGAGCCGGTGTTGGCTTAGCTACAGGTTTATGCTGCTGACGCCGCAAAAATACAGGTCCATCATAATGTTCCACACAACTACCCCCTCTACTTCACTATTTACTATGTATGCGCGACACTTTAAACAAGTCCCGCGCGCTGCTACTATTCGGCTGCGTTTTGCGCTGCCACCACTTGTGCTGCCTTTTCAAGATCAAATGGTGTGCCGGCAGGAATATCAGCCGGCATAACCAAAATACCCCGCTTTTGTGGCGCATTCGGCACAGCTAATTCACGTGCTGAGCTGATCATACCATCACTGGATACGCCGCGGAGCGCTCCTGGCCAAATAATCTGGCCATTAGGCATCATTGCACCAACCTTAGCGACAACCACTTTTTGGCCTTGCGCCACATTGGGAGCACCGCAGACGATCTGCAGAGTTTGCCCATGGTCGACTTCAACTTCGGTCACTGATAAATGATCAGAATCAGGATGGGCAACTAAACTTTTAACGTAGCCGATCACAAATTTAGGACTTAGGTCCGCCGCCAATTCGCCAGCAAAACCATTATCTGTCAGCAATTGATTTAATTTAGTCACTTGATCTTCAGTTAAGAAAACTTGACCGTTACCGGTTAGATCAGGTAAATATTGGCTAACGTGAAAAATATTGAAACCTAGCGTTTGGTCAGTGGTCTGATCATAAATGCGCACCACATCACCTTGCTGCTTGGTGGCTTGCAAGTTAGCCGTATCAGCGGCGACGATCAAAATTAACGTATCAGCAAATGATGCTGAATTCAAACTTGAAATTAACATAACTCTTCCTCTCGTTTATACCTTTTCATTACGAACCACTAGGACATCACCAGTCGCTTCGCGCACAATCGTTTCCGCGAATGATCCGAGCATGAAACGATCCAGCGCTGATTGGCCCGATTGCCCCACCACGAGCAGATCCGCCGATTGTGTTTCTAGCAATGTTCGGGCAGTTCCGGTTAAAATAGTTGTGGTTACTTTTTCGATACCCGCAGCCAATGCTTGCTGCCGGGCAGCGGCTAGTTCAGTGGTAAAAGTGGCTTGTTCTTTTTCATGCGCTTGTGCGACTAATTCTGCTGTACTACCAACTTGGGGTGAATATTCGATCACATGGACTAACTGCAATGCAGCGTGGTCACTTTGAGCCAACTCAATGGCTTTTTGAAGCGCCGCTGCTGCTGGGCGACTACCGTCAAGCCCAACCAAAATAACGTGATAGTGTTGCACCGCATTCATCTCCAGCCTATACTTTGACTAAACTACTTCACGATCAACGATCATTACTTCAATCAATGGAGGTCTTCATTATGTCGCAGAAATCAACAACTAACTTATCAAGTGGTCTACTACTATTAGCAGCCGGCAGCGCACTTAGCGCCCTGCTGTGGCGGCGTTATCGTGGTGCCCAACCTGACAAATTATTGCACCAGATCAAACAGGAATTCGACACACAACCAATCACTGGTTCATGGATCGATTTTCAACCTTTCCGCTATCAAAAGCGCTGGGCTTACCGTGGCGGCATTCGCCAACAGAACCGGGAGTATCGCTTTATTGTAGCGGCTAACGGTCAGCATCTGGTTGGACATTGGCAGCCGTTGACGCATTAAATTGTGCCTCGATCAAATAGATCGGATGGCCCATTTGACTGAAACGTTGTTCATATTCCGTTTCAATATTTTCCGGCACATCATCTGCATGTAGATCCAACGATAATTCCTTAAATTGCATGCCAAACTGATTGAAGCTGATCAGCGAAAATTCAAACAACCCCCGATTATCAGTCTTGAATTGTAGGCTACCTTCAGGCTGTAAAATTTGTTGATACATGGCTAAAAATAGTCGATGCGTCAACCGCCGTTTTGCGTGGCGTGACTTGGGCCATGGATCGGAAAAGTTCAAGTAGATCTGGGCCACTTCGTTTTCAGCAAAGAAGTCAGTTAAATCGCCACCATCAGCTTGGATCAAGTACAAATTTGGTAGCTTAGCGACCAATTGTTTTTCTAAGATCATGATCGCCACTGACGGTTGTATTTCAATTCCGATAAAATTACGCTCGGGATGAGCCTTAGCCATTTCAACGATAAAGCGGCCCTTACCTGAGCCAACTTCAATACTCAACGGTTGGGCTTGGGCGAATTTACTTTGCCATTGACCCTTAAATTCAGCCGGTGTGGTCGTGATATATTGTGAATTAGCTGCAATTTCGCCAGCAGCCCGCGGCTTGTTTCTTAAACGCATACTTGACCTCATTTTCCTTTTCTGGTGTATTTTAATTGTAGCTTAAATGACGTGCGATTGATATTTTTCAACTATGTTTAGCCTAAATAGCGCTCAAAACGCTTTTGTCTTCTGAATGCAACTATAATATCTATTCACATAAAAAGGCTGGAACGTAACCTTGTTACCGCTCCGGCCCTATCTGTCCCTTATTGTCCTGATCGTGAGGTGAATAGCTCACGTAGTTGGAGTAGTGCCTGATTCATTTCATGATAACGTTGCTCCGAATAGAAACGCTTAACGATCAGTAATAAATTTAAAAATCCATACCATTCGATACGTTGAATGATGCCGTTATCGCTACTGATGCCGTAATCGCACAGCCACCGATTCCACTGATCACGTGGTACGTACTGGCACAATACGGTACTTAGATCAAACGCCGCATCAGCGAACATCGCGTCATCCCAATCAACAATGTAAAGGCGTTGTTGCTCTGATAATAACCAATTTTTGTGATTCAAATCCCCATGGCAGACTTCCAGCTGTTCTGGATCAAATACTGGTTTGTTCTGGATCAAATAAGTCAGCACCTGCTTCAAAAGCGGATGACTGCGAAGATCCGAGGATAGATTTAAATAATATTGTTGTAAGAAGTGATCCGAGGTGACGGTCATCCCGCCGACTCGCTGTAACATTTTCTTCAATGACTTCGAATGATGGACGCGGGCTAATAACTTAGCCACTGCGGTATCCGCCATCTCTTTACGCGATAAGGTACGACCATTCAGCCATTCTTGCGCGGTCAAAACATCACCGCTTGAGATCCGCTTAGTCCAGATCAATCGCGGCGAAATTCCTTCCATCGACAACGCAGCGAGAAATGGTGACGTATTGCGCTTGAGGAATACTTTCTCTTGCGCCCTAGTCCCCACGAAGGCGGCTCCGGTACTACCGCCCGCCGGCTGAATCTGCCAACCAGCATCTAAATCAAAATCCATCGCCACACCCCCTTAAATTAGTGTGTGCCGCAAAAAATATTTTGCGACACCGCTTTGTGATCGAGTCAATTACCGCACTCATTCATAATAACTCCACTCACTATTTTACTGGTCGAGAAAACTAACGTCAAGCAACTATCCACCCTTATTTTTCTGTGCGTAAACGCCGGGGGAAATACAGCTGCGTCAAAAGGAAAACTGCCGCCAATTCAACGACTACGAACAAGCCCCACTGACTCAATGTACTATTGAATAAGATCACCACCGCAAAAACAATTGCTTGCACTAGCAACAAACCTTGCACTAAATGCTGAAATGAACGTATTTTGCTAACTTGCGGGACGGGGTACAAATGTGCCAATAAATTTTCATTAAAAATTTGGTAAAACGGTAGTAGTTGAAAACCGACTAGATAGAGGAAAATCGCCCCAGTTATTGCTGCGACCCACCATAGCGGAATAAACCATAAAATCACTGCCCCCAGCACCAACAAGCGTAGGTACAGGCCTAAATATTCGGTACCGCGGAAAAATTCGCGTAAATACAAATAACCAAATGTACGTTGCTGACTACCTTTAAACAAATTTAATAATGGATCTAAATAAGCTCGCCGATGAACCTTGCCACTTAATTGCGGCACATCGGTAAATAGGTTGATCAACCGGTAAAGCTGCAGCATCCGCGAATTTTCATTTTTTACCGCCGCACGCCATTGAAAAACTGCCGTAGTCAGTTGACGCGGAATGTACCAGCGTAATGCAAATTCAGCGATCACGACTAACAAAATGCCAACCAACGGCGTTACCCACAGACTTACCGCTAAAATTAACGCTGCTACCAAATAAAATAACCAGCGTATTTGGGTGATGTGCTGGGGTTGGTCATCGTAACTGGCCAACAATTGTAGCCACAACTGACCGTCTTTTAACGCCACTAGGACCACGAACAGCCCGATGCTGCTAGTGGTAGCTAAATTAGTTGCCACCACTTGAAACGGTAATAACGCGCCTAAACACAGCGCAAAGATTCCGGCTGGCAACCATAGACTATAGCGCCGCGCCGCCAACAAATAACTGAGTAAAGCCCGTTCTTTCGGCAATAAAAACAGCGTATCGGCATCTTGTAATAAGGTTGCCCAGCGACCAAAGCTGAGTACGGCTAATAATAAAATTAAAATCAGTGGCTTAGCCCACCAAAGCTGGGTGTGAATCGTATCCAGTAAATTGGCGTAGCTATAAGCCAGCGCCCCAATAAAAATAAACACAGCGATCATAAAGAATTCATTGAACACGTAACGCGAGTACTTCAGCATTTCCTTATGATGCTGGCGTAATCGTTGTTGCCATAACTGTTTCATTTTGCTACCTCGTCGATCATCTTGAAGTAAATATCGTCCAAATTAGCATCAGTCATGCCGAATTGTTGCTTCAATTCGGTTAAGGTCCCCTGCGCGCGAATTTCGCCATCGCTAAGCAAAATAAAGCGATCGGCGTACTTTTGGGCAGTAGCCAGCACGTGAGTCGACATTAAAACGGCTGCACCGCGCGCTTTTTGTTGCTCGATGACTTGTAGTAAATCACGAATCGCCAACGGATCTAGTCCGGTAAATGGTTCGTCAATAATGTACAAATCGGCTGGCACAATAAAGGCACAGACGATCATGACCTTTTGCTGCATCCCTTTGGAGAAATTAGCTGGGAACCAATCCAGACGTTTGTCTAAACGAAAACGGACCAAAAGATCCCCCGCCTGCTGCCAAGCTTTTTCATGATCAAGATCATACGCCATGATCGTCAATTCAACGTGCTCGCGCAGTGTTAGTGCTGGGTACAAGACAGGCGTTTCCGGCACAAATGCCAACGATTTACGATAAGTTTCCGGATCATTGGCTAAGGTCACACCATTTAGTTTGATCGTCCCTTTTTGTGGGGTCAAAATGCCAATAATATGTTTGATCGTCGTTGATTTACCGGCACCATTTAGGCCAATCAAGCCAACAACCGTTTGTTCAGGGATCGTAAAGTTTAAATCTTTCAGAACGGGAACGTGCGAGTAGCCCCCGGTTAAATGTTCAACTTCTAAGCTCATAAAATTATTTGGCTCCTTTGTTTAAGCGTTAAATCAGCCTTTATTTACCGATAATTATAACATACCCCACTAGTGGTATTGGTTCAATTTAGGTGCCTAATATGGTAGCATGAAGTAAACATAGAAAGAAGGGTCTGCCCTATGGCATATGATGCAGATTGTATTTTTTGTAAAATTATTCAGAACGAAATTCCTAGTACGGTCGTTTACGAGGACGACGTTGTCAAAGCGTTCCTCGATTTAACGCAAACGACACCGGGCCACACTCTAGTCGTACCTAAAACTCACGTCGCTGATATTTTTGCGTACGATGCTGACCTGGCCGCACAAGTTTTTAGCCGTATTCCCAAAATTGCCCGTGCCATCAAGGCTAGTGACCCTGCGATCGTCGGCATGAATATCATCAATAATAATGGTAAAGTCGCTTCACAATCAGTCTTCCATTCGCATTTCCATTTGATTCCGCGTTATAGCGACACGGACGGCTTTGGATTGAAATTCACTGACAACAGTGCCGACTACACCCCAGAAAAATTACAACAAGTTGCCGCAAAAATTAGCGCACAATTAAACGCTGATTAGTGTTACATATCCCGGCTTAGTTGGAAAAGTTTTAACTCGATGGAGGTTATGCTATGAAACATTTCAGCACTGGTTTATTGCTTGGCGCTACTGTGGGCAGTGTGTACGCCCTGTTCACCGCTAAACGCAGCGGTCGCGAAACCCAGGCCCAAATCAAACATTACTTAGATGATGTCACTGAAGGCGCACTAGCGGTCAACGATAGTTTAGCTAGATTGCGGCAAGCAGCACAAGTTTTAGCTAAGGAAGGCAGCGGTAACGCCGCACAAACCGTCCAAGAGCTACAACAATTATTTGATGATTTTAATTTTCAAACTGAATCACGGATCAAACGAGCCAAAGACGCCAGCGAGCAACTACAAAAAGATCTCGGCGACTTTGATCAACATTCAGAAAACTAGCTCTGACTCACGGTCACCAGTTACTGGTGGCCGTTTTTTTAACCGCTAACTAATTTAGCCTAAGCGTGCGTAAAATCTAAACGCTTTTACATTCACGTCCTTAGATTTATTGAAGTTTTCATGAAGAAATCACTCGATATTTCAAATCTTGCTTACGTTATGGTATATTAGGGCTTGTGAGTTTCAGAAAAATATAATTTATAAGGATGTGCTATGCATGCGGAAAAAATGGCTATTGTCCATTGTGGGCGTTTTACTAGCCGTCACTCTTGCGGGCTGTGGTAACAAAACAGTTGCAACGACCTCTGGTGGTAATGTAACACAGGATGATTATTACAATGAAATGAAGAAATCATCCAGTGGTAAACAAGTTTTACAGCAATTGATCTTGAATAAAGTATTGGAAAAAGAATACGGCGATAAGGTCTCCAAGGCTAAAGTCAACAAACAATACAATTCATATAAGAGCCAATACGGTTCATCATTTAGCTCAGTTCTATCACAAAATGATATGACTGCTTCCAGCTTCAAACAAAATCTACGTTCTAACTTATTATTAGAACAAGCCGTTAAAGATAACGTTAAGATCTCTAACGCTGATTTGAAGAAGCAATGGAAGTCATACGAACCAAAAGTGACCGTTCAACACATTTTAGTTGCTAAGAAAGATACTGCTGAAACGATCATTTCTGAATTGAAGAAGGATAATTCTGCAGCTAACTTCAAGAAATTAGCTAAGAAATATTCAACTGATACCAGCACCAAATCTGATGCAGGTAAGTTACCTGCCTTTGATTCAACTGATACTAGCTTAGATTCAACTTTCAAAAAGGCTGCCTTCAAACTTAAAACTAACGACTATACAACCACGCCAGTTAAGACCCAATACGGCTACCATGTTATTCGTATGATCAAGAACCCTGGTAAAGGCACAATGAAGTCACACGAAGCAACATTGAAAGCACAAATTTATGCTGCTGATATGCAAGACAGTACCGTTCTGCATAACGTGATCGTTAAAGTCTTGAAGAAGGGTAACGTTCAGATCAAGGATAACGATTTGAAGGATGTTTTGTCTGGCTACACTAAGACCACTAAAGCTAGCTCATCTAGCGCAAGTGCAACTTCAAGCAGTGATTCTGCAACTGAAGCGTCATCTTCTGAATCAAGCTCATCAGATAGTTCTAGTGAATCTAGTTCCAGTGCCGCAAGCGAATCAAGCTCAAGTGCTGCTACTAGCTCATCATCTAGCGCTGCTGAATAAACTCATTTAAAAAACGTTCCGAACAAAATGTTCGGAGCGTTTTTTTGTGGCTACTCTATTTTTATGAGCAATGATCATTTAGTTCTTTAATCATTTTCTAATTTAGTTTAAACTAGATATTAACTATTTATTTCAGCTCGCCCTATTTTCAGCACCATTTAACCTGGAATATCGCATAAAGGGAGTGACCTAATGGGTTCAGAATTAACTTTTCGCAGTGGTCTGCACGATGTATTGCCAACCACTTTTGGCTATATCGGCGTTGGGCTTGCTTTCGGTGTTGTCAGTCGGACCAGCAATTTATCTCTATGGACCGTGCTATTGATGTCGTTGGTGGTCTACGCCGGTTCCGCGCAATTTATTATCACCAGCATGCTGTTAGCTGGTAGCCCGATCTCAGCCATTATTTTTTCCGCTTTTTTAGTTAATTCGCGGATGATTTTAATGAGTACGTCGATGGCGCAATATTTTAAAAAATATTCCTTAGCCACTAATATTGGCATTGGCTCATTGTTGACTGATGAAACCTTTGCGCTGGGGATGAATAAGTTAAACGATACTGGCCGTAAATTAACGCCAGTTTGGTTCCATACCGCGAACGTGGTCGCCTATTTGGTTTGGGCAGTGGCCACGGTTGCTGGTGCGTTGATCGGTAATTTGATCACTGACCCGAAAACATTTGGCTTGGATTTCGCTTTAGTCGCTATGTTCTTGGGCCTACTCTACCTGCAGATGGTCAGTGATCGTAGCAAAAAGTTAAGCTTACAATTATCAGTGATCGCTTTTGTGGCGGTGGCGGTTTATGTGCTGTTGATTTTCTTATCAGCTAATTTTGCCCTTTTAGGTGGGACGATCTTAGGCTGCTTATTCGGGATGGGGGTGACAAAATGGCGTTAACTGGTTACGTTTTTTGGACGATCATTGGTTGTGGCTTAGTCACTTGGTTATCCCGCGTACTGCCATTTATTCTGGTTAAGCAATTTGAATTGCCCCGCTGGTTGGTGGAGTTTCTCTCCTTCGTCCCAGTAACAATCATGACCGCCCTGGTGGTGGAAAACTTGTTTGTCGCTCACCCCGGTCACCTACCCAGTCTGGACGTCGGCAACACCCTAGCCACTCTGCCAGCATTAGTCACTGCGATCATTACTAAAAGTTTATTAGCCATCGTTGTCGTCGGTATCGCTGCCATGGCCCTAGTACGTGCCCTCGGTTGGGCATAAAAAAGTGTGCTAAAAAAGCACCCAGATTATGTGGAACAAACAAAATGGTATGCAAAAAGCCCAGAATTTTTTCTGGGCTTTTTGCGTTCTTTCTTCACTGTTTTCATCCATGTTTTTCGCTGGTGTAGACGATTCAATTTTTAAATTCGCGAATTACCAAATTTGGCGTTCATACCCAATTGGACTAACATTCACGGTGAAATGAAAATGCTGGCGTATTCTGTGGGTCTTTAACCAGGCTTGAGAAAGAGAACCATTTTTCGGTACTATTCTTCTTTAGGTTGATAGAAGTTGCGATTATTCATCCCAAAGATGCGCTCGGAGAAACCACCTGGTTCGGTGTGGCGCAACGTGGTGGTCATCATTTGCATCGACGCATCCAAATTATCCAATTGATGGAGCACTTCGGCTTCGATCAACTCCGGCTCGACTGGCGAACCGTATTCGCGTAACCCATGATGCGCTAAGATCACGTGCCGCAACAGCAACATATCTTCACTGGCAGCATCGATTTTCAACGCTATACAGGCACGAACAATTTCTTCATCAACGATCACGATATGCCCCAATAAATTACCGGCGACCGTATATTGCGTTGCCACCGGCCCCGTTAGCTCAACGGTTTTACCGATATCGTGCAAAATGACACCGGCATATAGTAGTGGCCGCTTGATCTCGGGATACTCGTCACACGCTGCTTTTGCTAAATGCAACATCGTGATCGTATGGTAAGCCAAGCCACCTTTAAAGGCATGATGGTTGGTTTTAGCCGCCGGGTATTCAAGAAACTCTTCTTGATGCCGCGCCATGATCCAACGCACCACCCGATTCCAATTAGCATTGGTGATCTCAAAAATAGCTTGATTCAACTCTTCAAGCAAGGTGCTAGCACTGACCGGCGCCTTAGGTAAATAGTCGGCCACGTGTTCATTTTCATCAGGGGTAGCTAAGCGTAATTTATGAATCTTGATCTGTGGTTTGCCTTGATAAAGCTCACGTTTGCCGCTTAAAAAGACGATCTCGCCGGCTTGATAAAGTTCAATATCAGCATCACTAGCGTCCCAGAATTTGCCGGTGATCGAGCCAGAAGTATCCTGGAAAGTAAAAGCGATAAACTTCTTGCCGTTTTTGGCTACGCGAACTTCAGCGCCTTTGACCAGCACGAACAGCGCAACTTCTTCATTATTTTGGTAATCATACAACTGTTTATCGGCCACAGCGAGGGCCTCCTTTTCTTAAGAGTGCGTTGAAAAAGCTTTTTCAACCACGTTTATAGTTAGGGGCCGATTGCTCTACAGGGGTCTCTAACTATTTTAGTAATACTACTGCGCACTAGCCCCTAACCGTTCGCTCATCCAGCAACCGATTACGCTTGAAGCTGGGTCACTTGACCGCTGGTAACTTGTACAGTGCGGGCCGTGAAATAGATGACCTGATTGGTGCGACTTAATTCAGTTAATAAGGTTAGCACTTGTTGTTGGCGCGGCGCATCAAAATTAACGAAACTATCATCGATCACCAGCGGAATTTGTTGAACGTCACTGATGGTTTGTGCAAAGGCTAAACGCAACGCTACGTATAATTGTTCCGCCGTTCCTTGTGATAACTCACCGACCGCAAATTGTTGACGATCTTGTCGTACCACCGTAATTTGGTCAGGTGTCAGCTTTATTTTAACATATCGCTGCTGGGTTAAAATGGCAAAATATTGTTCCGCCAAAGTTAGCATCGCCGGCAAACGTTGTTGTGAGGCTTGACTTAAGGTTTGTTCGATCCACTGGGCAGCTAATTGGTAGCTTAACCAGCGTTGCGTCAACTCAGTGATCTCTGCTTCTTGTTGCGCGACTTGTTGCCGCAATACCCGGTAACTGCCGTCGCTGGCCAACTGCGTTAATTCGGTTTGATCCGTTGTTAATTGACGTTGCGCTGTATCCAGTTGTGCTTGCTGCTGTTGTAACTCGGCTTGCCGCGTGTGCAACTCAGTTTGTAAAACTGCTTGATCAGGATACTTTTTTAACGCCGGCAACAATGCATCGAGCTGACTGTGCAGTACTTGTTGTCGTTCCAGCAATTGATTTTGGGCCTGATCAGCCTGGTGGCGCTGCTTCAGTTCATGTTCACTCACTAAATGATGTTGCGCTAGTAAATCATGTAAGGCTTGATCCAGCGTGGCCAGTTCTTGTTGCACGCGCGTCGTTTGTTGCTGATAGTAAGCATAATTTTGGTTACCATCACGTAACGTTGCTAATTGTTGCTGCTGATTAGTGACAAAAGTCGTGACCTGTTCGATCGCTGCTGCCGGTTCAGCATTAGCTAACGGCAGCCAATCGCGAGCAAAATCAAAGCCGGCCAGCCACTGCTGAATTTGCTGATCCGTTGCGCTTTGGCGTTGTTTTACCTGACTGATCTGTTGCTGGCAAGCTAATAAACGCTGCAGGTCGTGTTGATGATTTAAAATCACATCATCACTTAGTGCATCATAAGCGTAACGCGTCTTCAACGACTCCCACGCTGCGGTATAAGCTGCTAAATTGGCCTGGGTCGTCGTTTGTTGCTGAGTCAGTGCCGCGATCTGGGCTTGTTGCTGATCTAATTCAGCCAACGCTTGTTGCCACTGTTGCTGCACCGGATCAGTTGACGGCGTCATCGTCTGTTGCTGGCGGTAAAATTGCCACGCGCCACCAGCTAGGCCGACCAAACCAATTAATTTAGCCCAACTTGGCAACAATAGCCCAATCACAGCCACTACACCCCAAATTAAATAATTAGACTGCTTATGCTGCCGCTGACTGCGGCTTGTTGGTTGTTGTAACTGATTTTCCAACTGTACAACTTGTTGCTCTAACTGCTGACTTTGCGCTTGTTGCTGTTGTAAGGCTTGTTGCTGTTGTTGCGCTTGAACTTGCAGCTTCTGCCGTTGCTGTTGATTATTGCGCGCTTGGGTCAAATCGAGCTCACTTAAGGGTTGCACCGCGGTGGTCACACCTAAGCTTTGCTGAAGTTGCTGACTTTCTTGTTGCAGGGCTTGGCTTTGCTGCTGTAATTGTGCACTGACTTGCACCGCGGCTTGGATGTCAGCCACTTGCGCGATCTGAGCGTCAAATTCAGCTTGATGTTGCTGATAAAATAAAAAGGCTGGCGCTAACTGCTGTTCATCGGTGGTTGCATTTAATTTAGCCGCCAATTGCTGTAATTCAGCATTTTTGCTACTGCGTTTTTGTTGCAACGCTTGGTAGTCTTGGTAGACTTGTGGGGCTAAGCTAGCCGGCTGTTGAGCCAATTGCTGGCTGACTTCCTGCCAAGCTTGATAGTTAGGCCAGGCCGCCACTAATTGGCTCAACTGATTGACCAAGTCACGCTCGGCATTAAGCTGTTGGCCTAACGTCGCCACAGCTGCCTGCTGTCGTTGGACCTTTTGTTGCTGGGCCAAATAAGCTGGCAAAGTTGCTTGCGCATCGGCTAATTTAGCATTTAAATCGTCCAGCTGGCTTAAAGCCTGATTCAGTGGCCACACACGGCCCCGTGGTTTATACAGTCGTGCGGCTTCACGCCGATATTTTTGCGCTAAGTTCAACCAATCTTGACTACCGGCCGCACCCACTGTCAATAAATGCCGACTGAGATCCGCTTGCTGCAATTGAAAAATCGCCATCAGATCCTGTTGGCCAAACCGAAAAATTTGCCGGAACAGTTGTCCATCGATTGGTGCCAGCAATTGCTGCAAAAAAGCCTCATCATGTTGCTGACCATCAGCAGTTGTCACCGTGACGTCCCCACCAGCCCGACCGGCAACGCGCTTAACTACATAACGCTGGCCGGCTTGCACCAAAGTCAACTGACCACCATAACTGTGGCCAGTTTTCGGAATATACTGCGCGTAGGGTTTCTTTTTAGTCGCAAAACCAAATAAAACCCCGTCAATAAAGGCACTTAGCGTTGACTTACCGGCTTCATTGGCTCCTTGAAACACTTGCAGCTGCGGATCAAAGTCAAAATGCTGATCATACCATTTACCAAAGCCAAAAATATCAACTGCTTCAATCCGCATCTGAATCACCTGCCAATGCTTTATTTTCACGCAATAAATTCAGCACTTGTGCCTGCAAAGTTGCCGGTAAATCAGCTTGTTGTAATGCTGCCGCTAGGAAGTCCGGCTGCGTCAGTGGCTGTGCTACTTGGGCAATATTTTGCGCCGTAAATATTTTTTTTGCGCTGGCTTGCCAGTAAGCTTGATCTAATTGATTAAAGTTCAGCGTGGCGGTCATCTGCGGCCGTAATGAATAGATCCAGCGCCACGGCTGTTGTTGTCGCTGTTTTTGTAAGTAGCTTAATAACTCGCCACTTTCAATTCGTTGCAATAGCGCTGGGCTCAGCGTCTCCGCTGCAGTCAAGTTCACTTGCAATAGTAATGCTTCTGGCTGTTTTAATTTAGCCACGGCCTGTTCGATCGCGTTGATCACCGTTGTCAAGCGAACAGCACCAGCCACCGAAACGGTACACGTTTGCCATTGGATCGGCGCTACTGCGTGAAATTCTGGCTGCAGTTGCGCCCCCTTTTGACTGACCAAATAATAACCGCGGGCACCAGCTTCATTAGGATTGCGGCCTTGCGGATTGCCAGCGTAGACGATCGGCGGCTGTTCCTGTAAAAGTTGATGCTGATGAATATGACCTAAAGCCCAGTAATCGTAACGTTTTTGATTCAATTCTGTTAACGTAAATGGGGCATAAACCGCGTGGGCACTGGTCACACCACTTTGACTACCGTGCAATAACCCAATGTGCCAATCCGTATTGGTCTTGATTGGAAATTGCGGCGTCATATCGGTTTCCACCCAACGCTGGGCATAGCTAAACCCGCTTAATGCCACTGATTGCCCGTCTTTGGTGGTCAAGGTAAAGGTTGCACCAGTACTGGGAAAAATATGCGTATTTTCCGGTAATGGTAACTCAGCGGCAGCGTCACTGACGTAATCATGGTTCCCGTAACTCAAATAAACTGGGATGGCCGCATCAGCCAAGCGCTGGAGCTGTTTTTGTAAAAATAATTGAGCCTGAATGCTGCGTTCAGCACGGTCGTATAGATCACCGACCAAACAAACAAAGTCCACCTGTTCCGCTAAGGCCGCGTCAACGATCTTAGCAAAAGCTGTAAACGTCGCGTCATAGATCTGTTGCCACAACGCCGCCGGTGCTGTGCGTAAGCCGAGAAATGGCGTATCTAAATGTAGATCCGCCGCATGAATAAATTTCATCGGTGCTGGGGCCTCCTTCTAGTTTTACAACGCAAAAATCGGCCACGCAGGCTTCCAGTCAGTATACTGCCCCGACCATTCGTCCCGCGCGACCGACCTAAATGCGCTAATTTTTGTTGTTTATCCAAACGTACAGTGGTGCCTGTGCGTAAACGTGGCATAATGCCATATAGCTACGCTAGCTAAACGATCCACTATGTTGTCTTTTCGCCTAGCTGCCACAAGAATGGTCAACGTCCGCAGCGTCAAAGATTAGCTAATAATGCAAAGTAGTCGACTACATTCCGTAATCTGGACGCTTTTTCGACACACGCTAATTTGCGTACAATTCTTGAACTGGCTTCGTAATGATTTGGTTCAAGTCGTCCATGATTTGGCTCATGGCTTTTTCTTTTTCCATCAACGCTTGGACTTCTTTAAATTCGCCCACTTTGCCAGCTAGATCATGTGCTTTTTCGATCTCGGCATCGGCTAATTCTTGGCCTTGCATTTGTTTTTGTTGTAATTCAATGTTGATTTTTTGGAATTGTTTAAACATGTCATAGGCGGTTTTATTTTGTTTCATCGCATCATAGGCTGCCTGTAGGGCAACAAATTCATCGATCTGCCGTAATTCGCCTTCTAATTTGTTTGCTGTATCGTACACATTGACTGCCATGTTGTGCCTCCGTTGATTTAAATTATGTTTAGAGTGGTTGAAAAAGCGCTAATCACTTTGCCAATTCACGCTAAACATTATAGCTTCCAGTATAGCATGTTTCTAAACGTTTTCCTAGTTGGAAACGAACGTTTGTACGCTTAATTTCCACCAAAAAGTCCTTTGACCGAATCGATCCAATTCTTCGCCTTGCTGGTAGCTGAATCAAGATTTTCCTTGGCCTTGGTCGCGCCATCTTTGACCTGACTCCAGACATCCGATGAATTCGTCGTTTGTTCCGCGCTAGCCCGGGTCTTCGCATCTTTAGTGCCAAATTTGGTTTCTGCAGTTGTTGGTAAAATATTAGCCATTTCTGACCGCCAAACTTTAGCCACGCCCTCTTCGCTGATGCCCTGTAAGAAATGGCTACTGTCGGTGCTATCAAAGCCGATCCACGTTGCCACGACCACATCTGGCGTGTAACCGACGATCCACTGATCTTTGGTGCCAAAGCCGTAGCTATCGGGCACTTCAGTACTCCCAGTTTTACCGGCAACGTCATACCCAGTTGGCTTCGCCGAAGTTCCGGTGCCGTAATCGAAAACGCCAAGCATCATGCTGGTCATTTCTTTAGCTGTTTTCGCCGACATCACTCGTTTGGACTTGGTTTCGGTATTGTCAACGATCACATTGCCGCTGGCATCAACGATTTTGGTGATGAAATGACTTTCCGGACGTTTACCTTGATTAGCAAACGTCGCGTAAGCCCCCGCCATTTGGTACGGCGACACGCCCACGTTTAAGCCACCTAAAGCCATCGCCAGATTCTGATCACTTTTTGGTAACGTAATGCCAAAATCTTTTACCGATTGAACGCCTTTTTGAACGCCAATCTGATCTAATAACCAAACGGCCGGCGCGTTTAGACTCTGAGCCAAGGCACTGTACATTGGTACTTTACCTTGATAATTGTTGCCATAATCGGTTGGTGTGTAGTGATTCGAGCCGTAGGACAATTTTTTATCGGTCAGCTGTGAGTCATAATGATAGCCATTTTCCAGCGCCGGCGTGTACACCGCCAGGGGCTTCATCGTTGACCCCGGCTGGCGCTTGATCTGGGTCGCTCGATTGTAACCGCGGAACACCGGCTCCGTATTCCGTCCACCAACAATTGCCGCGACGCCACCCGTTTGTGGGTCCATCGCTACCGACGCCCCTTCAACTTTGGTTCCATCCGCCGCATTAGATGGGAAAATCATACTATTAGCGAAGGAAGCCGTCATCTTTTGCTGATAGGTTTGATTTAACGAGGTGTAGATCTTGTAGCCCTTATTCAAGATATCCTCTTCGGATAAACCGTAACGACTGATGGCCTCGTTGATCACCGCGTCAAAATAGTACGGATAGCGGTAACCGTTAGTTGAATTGTAATTATCCTGTAAGTTTAACGCCTCTTGCTTGGCAGCATTAGCTTGACTGGTGGTCAACTTATTATTATCGACCATCAGATCTAAAATCAAATTACGTCGTGAAATATTGTACTTCGGATGATCAATTGGATTGTAGAAACTAGGGCTACGCAACATCGCCGTCATACTAGCTGCTTCTGCTGAATCGATCTCGGCCGCACTTTTACCGAAGTACTTCTCGGCCGCATCTTGCACACCCCAAACGCCGTTGCCAAAGTAAGCGTTGTTTAAATACATTGTGATAATATCTTTTTTACTATAAACTTTGTTGATCTCGATCGCTAAAAACAGCTCTTCGGCTTTGCGGACAAAAGTTTGCTGCTGAGTCAATAACGCGTTTTTGGCCAGCTGCTGGGTCAAGGTACTCCCACCACCACTGATCTGGCCGTGATGGATCACATAGCTAACTGCCGCCCGCGCATAACCTTTAATACTGAACCCGGGATTAGTCCAAAAAGTCCGATCCTCAGTGGAAGTCACCGCATTTTGAATTTGTGGTGAAATTTTGTTATAGCTAACGTAAGTGCCTTTTTGCGCGTACAACGAACCCGCTTTTTGCTGCCGATAGTCATAGATTGTCGTTGACGTCTGCAAATTAGCCTTCAAATGTTCCACATCTGACGTTTTCGCCAAAAAAGTTAAGTAGGTACTGACGCCGAGAAAGATCAACATTAGCACCAAAATCAGCCAACGAGTCATTAAAAACCGCCGCCAAAACCGCCGCACAACATGCCAAAAACTAAGCCAGTATGGCGCAATAAAATGTAATATGGGGGCTAAAAAATGCCCGATCGCGGCAAAAAAACGCCGTAAATTTGTTAAAAATTTTTGCATAAAAATCCTCATTTACTAGAGAGTGAGTTGAAAAAGCGCCCTGCTTATAGCAGCTAGCCTACTTTTTATAACCACGTGGATACTAAATCCAAAATAACATCGTCCTAATTAACAAGTGCGCTTAAAATCCAGCCTAAAAATGCGGACTCCATAGCATGGTAAATTACGCCAGTCTCATTCAATGGCTAAAGCGCCATTATATTGTAGCATACTTCTACTTCACCTAAACTTAAGCCTGATTTAAGTTTAGGTGAAGTGGTCGTAATGCACCACCGACTTTAGACGGAAAAATCAATTGCTATGGTCGTAGTTTAGCGTGTCACCAGCACCAACGACCAAACTAATTTGGCACGGCCGCCTTTTTTAGTTAGAATGGTAACAGTCTAATAATCGAAGGAAGAATTTCATGCAAAAATGGCAATATCATTGTACCGTTAACACCGCACAAGCTGGGCACCGCCTCAAACAATATTTGCGTGGTGATTTATTGATCCCGAAAACGATCTACCATGAATTACGGATCCATCATGCGGTGACTTTAAACGGGCACTATCAATCTGTCCATACCACTGTTGCCACCGGCGATGACGTTCAATTCACTTTTTACGCCAGCGATTTTAGTACCCCAGAGCCACAATATCAAGGCGGCGATGCCAGTCAAGTTCACGTTTTATATGAGAATAGTGATCTATTAGTCGTCGACAAGCCGATTGGCACTAAAACCCACCCTAATCGGCCAGACGAGCAGGATAGCTTGATGAACCACGTGACCGCTTATTTAGGTTCCCCAGCCTATGTTGTTCACCGGCTGGATCGTGATACCAGTGGCGCCATCGTGATCGCCAAAAATCCAGTGGTGCTGCCGATCCTCAATCGCTTGATCAGCAGCAAGCGGATCACCCGCCAATACCGCGCGTGGGTCCACGGTCATTTACCGGCTAGCGGAACGATCAGTTTGCCGATCGGTCGTGATCCACTGGATAAACGTAAACGGCAAGTCGACGGTCCTGACGCAGTGGCGGCGATCACCCACTATCGCGTTTTACAGCAAACGGCTACTAAATCTTTACTAGCGATCCAGTTGGAAACTGGCCGCACCCACCAGATCCGCGTTCACTTTAGCTACTTAGGCCATCCCTTAGTTGGCGATGTGTTGTACGATCCCCAAGCTAGCCACTATTCGCGTTTATTTTTACATTCCGCCAAAATGCGCTTACTGCTACCGTTTAGCTTCGCGCCGATCGAAGTGATGGCGCCATTGCCGCAAAGTTTTTTGGATATTGAATAAACTGCTAACCGCCTATTTTTATTCTAGGCGGTTTTTGAGGCACAAAAAAAAGCCGCTCAAATGAGCCGCTTATTCATTATATGATTTATTCAACGACCATTCGTTCAGCAAAATAATCGTGTACGTATTGCGCACTGTCCCGATCAGGGCTGATGATCAAAATCGTATCGTGCCCCGCCAATGTACCGGCTACCTGCGGAAAAGCGAGATCGTCAATGATCGCCGCCAAAGAATTGCCATTGCCTGGTGCGGTGTGGATAACATTGACAAACTCCACTAATTTGACGGCTACCACCACTTCGGCAATCGACTCATCCAACCGCTCAGCCACCGTTTTTTCACCATTATGATAAATTGTATAGCGTAAAGTCCCATCTTGATCGCGCTCTTTAACGACTTGCATCTCGCGAATATCCCGTGAGATCGTCGCCTGCGTTGCCGGAATACCTTCAGCTTCCAATGCCGCTAACAAGGCTTCCTGAGTCGCAATTGTATGTTCCTTGATGATCTCTTCAATTTTTGCTTGCCGATCTACTTTTTTCAAAATAGTCACCTCTGCTCCACAATAGTAGTTAATTCTGATGCCAAAACCATACTGCAAGTAATGTGTTTACTTGCAGACAACGCTAACCGTACTTATGACCAAAATATAGGCCAGAAAATAGGCAACGCGCTGCTTTTTGAGGGCAGAATTTTAACTAGGCTAACTGCACAACGACGCCAAGAAAATTCGCCGCAATTAAGGTTACTATCGGCGGACTTTACTCAGCACACAGCCGGATACTCCGGTTTGCAAGCCCATACTTTACCGATTACCTTGATTATAACAAAAGTCAGCGCACTTTACTCAATTTTACGAATAAAAATGCGTTACGCTTCCCGAACAGTAAAAATATTACTTGCCAATTTGCAGTTCTAACTGCTGCTGACAAAGCCATGGATTGCCAGTGTTTGGCGCAGTTGTCAGTGATTAAAAAAAGCCGTGGAAAAATTTCCACGACTTTTTTAATGACTTTATTTTTTAGTAATGTAGCCTTGGGCCTTCAATAATTCAGCACACAGGATCGCGCCACCAGCGGCGCCACGTGCAGTATTATGCGATAAGCCGACAAATTTCCAATCGAAAATTTTGTCTGGCCGCAAGCGACCGATTGAAATACCCATGCCATTTTCAAAGTTAACGTCGTAACGCACTTGTGGCCGGAAATCGTCAGTCATATACTGAATAAATTGCTTGGGCGCACTAGGTAAACCCAATTTTTGTGGCTCGCCACTATAACTTTCCAAAGCAGCCACTAATTCTTCCTTAGTTGGCTTTTGTTTGAAGTTGACAAAAGCAGCCGCGGTATGACCGTATAAAACCGGCACCCGCAAGCATTGGCTAGTGATCGTTGGCGCATCTGCGGATACGATCGTCCCAGTCGCGGCATCAACGTGGCCAAAAATCTTAAGTGGTTCGTCTTCGGACTTAGCTTCTTCGCCGGGAATGTAAGGAATCACGTTGCCGACGATCTCTGGCGCATCTTCTAACGTTTTACCGGCACCAGAAATTGCTTGGTAAGTCGTAGCGATCACTTGAGTCGGTTCAAATTGTTGCCAAGCCGCTAACGCTGGCGTGTAACTTTGAATCGAGCAGTTAGGCTTGACCGCAATAAAGCCGCGTTTTGTGCCTAAACGTTCACGCTGATATTTGATCACATCAGAATGCTCAGGATTGATTTCGGGTACGATCATTGGTACATCAGGGGTCCAGCGATGGGCACTATTATTGGAAACAACTGGCGTTTCCGTTTTAGCGTAGTCTTCTTCAATTTTACGGATTTCGTCTTTGGACATGCTGACCGCAGAGAAAACAAAATCGACTTGGCTAGTGACTGCTTCAATGTCGTTGGCATCTAAAACAGGCAACTCTTTGACACCATCAGGAATTGGGGCTTGCATCTTCCAGCGACCATTAACGGCTTCTGCATACGTTTTGCCGGCACTATGGGCACTTGCGGCAACAACCGCCACTTCAAACCAAGGATGATCGGCTAATAACGTGACGTAACGTTGACCCACCATACCAGTCGCGCCAATCACACCAACTTTTAACTTTTCACTCATTCTCTCAACCTCACTTTTTACATTACAATTGCTATCATATAGTTAAATTGCATGAAAAATCAATTAAAAAAATCTAATAAATAAAATTCTTTTCCCATTTTACACTTTCCCGTAGTCAAAAATCAACTGTTGCTGTATTTTAGTTAGCCGTATACAAAAAAGGCTAGCCATAATGCGCCAGCCTTCGTTATTTACTGCTTCACTTTACATTTCTTTTGGTGCTTGGACGCCGAGCAAGGCTAAGCTTTGGGTCAAGACTTGGCTCACACTAGCAACCATTGCTAAGCGGGCCGTCTTTTCACCGTCGTCAACAAGGACTTTAGTGTTAGCGTAGTACTTGTTGAAGTTCTTCGCTAAGCGTAATGCATATTTAGCGATCACGGATGGTTCGTATTCTTTGCTGGCGCGGACGATCACGTCAGGGAACTCAGCCAATTGCTTCAACACATCCCACGCTGCTGCATCAGTGATCGTGTAGTCAGCGTCGGCATTTAATTCAACCGCAGCCTTGCGTAAAATGCTTTGTGCCCGCGCGTTCGTGTACTGCACGTAAGGACCAGTTTCGCCTTCAAAACGAACAACTTCTTCCAGATTGAAATCAAAGTTGTTCAAGCGATCATTTTTCAGATCGTGGAAAATAACCGCGCCGATACCAACTTCTTTAGCAACTTGTTCTTTGTTAGCCAAACTAGGATTCTTAGCGTCGATTTCTTTTTGCGCCAAATCAACTGCATCGTTCAAGACTTTTTCCAACAAGATCACACGGCCTTGGCGGGTCGATAACTTTTTGCCCCCCTGTGTGATCAAACCAAACGGGATATGATGAATATCGTCAGACCAAGCAAAGCCCATTTCTTTCAAAACAGCCTTCAATTGCTTGAAATGATCACGTTGTTCGTTACCGACTACATATAGTGACTGCACAAAATCATAGGTCCGTTTACGATAAATTGCTGCCGCTAGATCACGGGTGATGTATAAAGTCGCACCATCACTCTTCTTGATCAAAGCGGGATTCAAGTCGTAAGCCGACAAATCAACGATTTCAGCGCCGCGACTTTCTTTTAATAGCTCTTTATCTTCCAACATTTGGACAACTTCAGCCATTTTATCATTATAGAACGCTTCGCCATTGTAGGAATCAAACGTGATGCCTAACATGTCATAGATCTTCATGAATTCCTGCAAGGAAACTTCGCGGAACCATGACCATAGCTTAGTTGCTTCTTCGTCGCCGGCTTCCAACTTAACGAACCATTCCCGCGCTTCTTCATCAAGTTCAGGATGTTCAACGTCTTCTTGATGGAATTTAACGTAGTACTTCAATAAATTAGTGATCGGATCCGCTTTGACCGCAGCTTCGCTACCCCATTTTTTGTAGCCAACGATCAATTTACCGAATTGGGTGCCCCAATCGCCTAAATGATTGATCTTAACTGGTTTGTAACCAACCTTGGTTAAAATGTTGGCGATGGCATTTCCGATCACGGTTGAGCGCAAATGGCCCATTGAGATTGGCTTAGCAATATTTGGACTAGACATATCGATCGGCACTTGGCCTTGGTGACCAAGATCAGCATCACCGTAGTGATCGGCCGCCGTTAAAATAGTTTGCAGCAAGTCATGACTGAATTTAGGTTTGTCCAAGAAAAAGTTGATGTACGGGCCAACCGCAACAACTTTTTCAAAATTACTTTGGTCGATCTGTGCCACTAAATCAGCGGCGATCTGTTGTGGTGCTTTACGGAAAACTTTAGCTAAACGGAAAACAGGAAAAGCATAATCACCGAGATCAGACGTTTTCGGGGTTTCGATCAATTGACTGATCGTTGCTTCATCTAAATGTTCCGCCAATAAAGGCTTTAATGCCGCAATAACAAGATTTTGTTCGTTCATAATAGACTCCTTTATTTGAATATGACAGGTGCTTTTTAAACCACCCTTAACAACAAAAACCGCGGGTAAAGTCCATCCCTACAGTTAACCTGTAAGAGACGAGCTTTGCCCGCGGTACCACTCTTTTTGATAAAATATCCACTCAATTATTTAATTGCTTGCTCCTCAAAAGGACGACTCAACCGCTTGATCATCTAGCTCCCACCAAATCTAGATTCGCTGTGCATTTTTCTGGTTGATTATTTTTCTCACTGGAGCGACTTCGCTAGTTACTATACCTGATTTGGCTAATGAATTCAAGCCTGCAAAATTAAATCGCAAATAAATGCCCAACCGCGTAGGTGACGATCATTGTCAGTAAACCAACCACTAAGTTGCGCCAAACGGCTTTGCGCCGCCTAGTCTGTCCTAAAGTGGCACTAACGTAGCCGGTCAATAACAAGGCACAAGCCACCGCAACAAAAGTCACTTGAACTTTCCACCGTGCGGGCACCAACGTGATCGTCAGTAACGGTAAAATGGCCCCCACAAAGAAAGAACAAAACGACGAAACCGCAGCGTGCCACGGATTAAAATAATTGCCTAATTCAATATTATATTTTTCACGGCAAGTCGCGCCTAGACCATCCTTAACCATCAATTCAGCGGCAACTTGATGCGCTAATTCCACCGAAATCCCCTTATCAACGTAAACCTGGGTCAACTCGGCCAATTCTTGGGGATAATGTTCCGCGATTGCCTGTTGTTGCTTTTGTGCCGCTGTTTTCTGCATATCGCGCTGCTGACTGACGGAGACAAATTCGCCGCCGCCCATCGAAAAGGCCCCTGCTAACATCCCCGAAATACCGGCGATAAACAAGGCAAACGAACTCTGTTGTGCGCCAGCCACGCCGAGAACGATCCCAGCAGTTGAAATAATACCATCATTCATACCCAAAACACCGGCCCGCAAAACATTCAGCCACTCTGACAAACGCAATGACGGCTTAGTTTGGGTGCGGTGAAGATGTAAATCAATCATATGGATCGTCCTTTCTACTTCACAAATTGATTGGTTGTTAGCAACTAACCACGGCTATCACACTATGTATCTATAGCCACGTCACACTAATTTTTTGATCAGTCTAAACGCTTAAAACCCAATGAATTAAGCGCTTTACTTTGTAACTGATATTACTTCTCAATTATAACACGAATTGCAAACGAATACAGCCCCTTGCCTGCTATATTTTTATTTAAGCAAAAAAAGTTTTAGCTATATTCATGCTAGGATGGCCGCGTAATTACCATTGATGTATTGCGCGTGTACAAAAGTCGCCAATTGCTCGTAATCTTGCGCGCAACTGATGATGTTACGTTCCAACAATTCCCGTCGATGTACCCATAAAACTTTATTGATCGCTAAAACACCGTTGGCTTCCAATTGCCGCAAAGTCCGTGCCACTGAATAACAACTACGCCCATAAGTTGCGCCCAAAGCTGATTGGCTTTGGTAACAAACACGAAACGCATCTGTATGATGGTAGATATTTTGTTGGACGGCCAAATATGCGGCGTACCCCTTTATTTTATCAGCCGGTTTGATTAAGCGTAATTTGATCCGCTCCCAATCAATAATATTGATCCGACTAAAGCCTTGCAGATAGCCGACACCGTCAAAATTGATCGGCAGCTGGCAGCAGAACCACCCTTGCAACCAATCCATAGCTGGCTCGATTGGCGTTACTGCAATGATCTGGGCGGTGACCATTTTTTGCAACGCTTGGCGGACCGCGACTTTCTTACGTGAATCTAAACCTAAACTGGTACACAACAAATCAACCGAAATTGCCCGTGTTCTAATCACACTTTGATGTTCATACTTTTGGCTCCCAGGTAATTGAAATAACGTGATCCCACCGTAAACAGCTAATGTAAGTGCATCTAGCTCAGCCAACGTGAAAATCGTACGCGGAAAATTAACTGAACCAAGATCGATTGGCTTAATACCATAATATTTGCTCCAATGCGCATGTTCCGCTTCTGACATTTGTCGTAATTTATTTTGCTGCATGATTGCACCCTCCTTGAGTTAAAACTAGTTGCGGCTTAAGTTCCTAATGCGTTATTCCCTAATCTTTTAAATCCTTAATGCTTAAATACATACTGTGGCGTTTTCGACAATAATCGGTCGAAATGGATCACAAAAACAACAGCTTTCGGATATTTTCACCATGCACAATCACCCCTTTCTGTATATAAATTACGCAAAAAGAACGAGATCTGTTTTTTTTACTTTTATTTTTTGCCAAGTTGGGGCTTACCGCACCCTTCTGTGGGGGTATTTTTGCCAAGTTGGGGACTTTTTACCCCAACTTGGGGGCATAAAATACCCAACTTGGGGGTACCCACCAAAAAAGTTTGAACCAACTAGTTGACAATTAGTTCGGTACCGAACTATTTCTTAAAAAACTGAAATGAGGCAGATATAATGAGTGAATTTACCGATGATTTAATGAAGCAGTTACGCTTTATCAGCCAAGCCAGTAACGCTTTTATGCGTGACCATAAACAAAAGTTGACCGGCCAACAACGCGTGTTAGCCGTGCTGGCACATGCCGATAACTTAAACCAAAGTTATTTAGCGGCGATTTTAGACCTGCGTCCCAGCTCGCTAGCCGAATTATTAAAAAAAATGGAGCAAAACGGCGATATTGTTCGGACGGAGGACGCCACCGACAAGCGGAGTAAACAAGTGGCTTTGACTGAACAAGGCCGTCAAAAAGCACAAAAAAATGCCGACCAAAAAACAGCCGACTACAGTGAGATCTTTTTTAAAGGGCTAGATGAGGATCAACAAAAACAATTTGGCGATTATTTAGCCAAAATCACAGCTGGCTGGCCCGACGATTTTCAGCAGGAAGCGCGTCGTTTTATCGACCCGTTAGACCGTCTACAAATGATGCAAACTATGCGGGACAATTTTATAACCCAGTACGGTGAACGCCAGAACTTATCGGTTGCGGAAATGAAGGATTTGAAAGCACGTATGCAGCAAGCTATGCGGGAGATGCCGTTTGCCGGTCAGCGCGGTATGCCTGGCTTTGGTGGCCCCCACTTTCAGCGGGACCATCACCACGGTTTCCGCCGCGATCCGCGCGCTGGTTTCTGGAATCAACGCCCCGATGGCGAAAAACCTAACGAAGACGATTGGAAAGATTTTTAAAGACGGAAGAAGGCAGTTAACATGCGTAATCCAGCATTAATGGCAGACTTACCTGCTGCTAAAAATAAATTTAAATTACATGATTTTCTCCACTTGATCAACAGTGTCAATCCGAAAAAAGCGTTGTTTGCGCTCGGTATCGGCTTCAGCTTGATCACCAGTGGCGCTAGTTTGATCGTTCCCCAATTGACTAAAGGCTTGATCGACACTAGCAGTCTTAATAAAATCAATGGCCCAATGATCGCCATTTTGGTGGTCGCCTTTTTAGCACAATTAGGCTTTGGTACTTTAGGCGGCTTCCTGCTGCGCTATGTCGGTGAAAGTGCCGTTAAAACGCTACGCGAACGGCTGTGGGCTCACCTATTAAAATTACCCGTAACCTATTTTGATGCGCATAAATCAGGCGAAAGCAGCTCGCGCTTAGTCAATGATACCAGCGTGATCAAGGATTTAGTCACGCAACAATTCCCTAACTTTATCACTGGCGCGATCCAATTAATTGGTGCAATGATTATTTTATTCGTGATGGATTGGCGCATGGCACTATTGATGTTTAGTGCGGTGCCGATCATCGCGTTGATCATGTTGCCGATCGGCCGCCAGCTACAAGCCGCTACCGCTGATTTCAACGCCGATGCCAGTGAAAAACTAGCCGACGTCCGCCTGATCAAAGCCAGCAATGGCGAAAATTTTGAAAAAGTCACTGGTGGTCATTTTATTGAACGAATCTTCACGCTCGGAGTCAAAGACGCCAAAATCGAAGCCGTACTGCAGCCAATCATGATGACGGCGATGCTAGGTCTTTTCGTTGGTATCTTGGGCTACGGTGCCGTCCGCGTTCAATCTGGCACTTTGACCAGCGGCTCATTAGTCGCTTTCCTAATCTATTTGTTCAACATTATCGCACCGGTAACCACCTTTGCCACCTTCTTTTCCCAAGTGCAAAAAGCGATGGGCTCGACGGAACGAATTCAAGAGATCCTTGCCACGGAACCTGAACCAGCTGACCAAACAGCTGCCGTGGACGTTGTCGGCCAAACCATAACGGTAAACCAGCTTTCCTTCGGCTATACTGCGGACCAAACGATTTTGCATAACGTTAATTTTACCGCCAAACCGAATACGGTCGTTGCCTTTGCTGGTCCTAGTGGCGGCGGTAAATCAACGATTTTTGCCTTGCTGGAGCGTTTTTATCAACCATACGCTGGCACGATCAAAATCGGTACACAAAATATTCAGGCCATCGATCTGGCCAATTGGCGCCAGCAAATCGGCTATGTTTCCCAAGATAGCGGCGTTTTTGCCGGTACGATCCGCGAAAACCTACAGTATGGTTTAGCTAAAACGTTGACCGACGCTGAATTATGGCACGGCTTAGAATTAGCCTATGCCGACCAATTTGTCCGCGACTTTACGGATCAATTGGACACACAGATCGGTGAACGCGGCGTCAAGTTGTCCGGCGGGCAAAAACAACGTCTAGCCATCGCCCGTGCCTTTCTCCGTGATCCGAAAATCTTGATGCTGGACGAAGCCACCGCTAGTCTGGACTCGCAATCCGAAGAAAAAGTGCAACGCGCCCTTGACCAACTCATGGTCGGCCGCACCACCCTAGTGATTGCCCACCGACTCTCCACCATCGTTGACGCCGATCAGATCTACTTTATCGAAAACGGCGCCGTCACCGGTCATGGTACCCATAGTGAATTAATGCAGCAGCATGCGTTGTACGCACAGTATGTGAACGAACAAGTTGTGAATTAGGCGAAAGACCTATCTGGAACTCAGCAGATAGGTCTTTTTTGTACGCGCTACGAGTTCGCAACATAGCCAATTATTTTTGGCTCTAATAATAGATGCAGACTACAGCAACTAAGTTTGACTGAAAAAACATTCCCGTTTCAGCTTGTGTAAGCGCTATAATTAAACTGAAGAATTAAACCCAAGGAGTTGAGCATATGCACCCCCCGTAAAAAATTGGCCGCTATTATCGGTGGCAACACCCTTGTTCAAGTTGTACTCGTCGTTATTTTTCAACGTCTACTACCTGCGCAAATTCCTTCACACTTTGGCTTTTTCGGACAAGTCGACAGTTATGGCTTCGCCGGTAAGCCCCTATCAACCAGCATCGTTTTGATTCTAATATTTAATCTCGGCGTACTTTTGCTGAATTACGCTAACGTTTTAATACCGCATCTATTTCAAGTTTTAAGTCTTTTTCTGGCGGCTAGTCTGTGGGTGATCATTTTGCGGTTATTGCTGCATTTTTCTTGGTTAGCCACGATTCAATTTGGACTCAATATTCTTGTGGCAGTCGCACTGGCTTATTTAGTGTTGCGCTACATCGTAACTTATCTACGATTTTAAAAAGGTTGGTGCCAAAAATGATCGTTTATGGCGTGGGCATTCTTTTTCTAGTACTTTTTGGCTTTTTTTGCAGTGGCTAACATTCCGATCAATCATTGGGCCGGCTACCGTACGCCAGCATCGATGCGCGCTGAAAAAAGTTGGCGCCTTGCTAATCATTACATGGGCAAAGTGAGCATCATTCTAACTTTATTGTACCTACTGTTTTATTTCCTTTTGACTCAGCTGCATATTGGCGCCACCACTTCCGATAACTGGCTGCTTGGCTATATTGTAATTCCATTTATCTGCATAGGATTGACTGAGTTGAAACTGCGTAAAAATAATTCAGCTTAACTTGGATCAATAATATGGCTTCATAAAAGATTTTTCTAGATCAAATAAATCCAGCTTGCAAATAATCGTTTTATCTGCAAACTGGATTTTTATTTTACACTGATCAAAGTTTAAAAATTTCATTCACAACGTGATTTGCTGGTACATCACACCGACAAACGCCACTAACACCACGATTGCTAACACAATATAGCGCAGTTCCCCAGGCAGCAAAAAGTTTAAATTGACATCATCGTTTCTTACCCGTTCGCGCTTAGCTTTGAAAATCAGCAATTCATCCACAATTAATTGCGCTACCGGCAGAATGAAAATTTGCCACGCTGGCCCAGTCGCATCTACCTTATTATCGATCGTAATATGTGTCGCTATTGTAGCAGGCTCAATAATGAAGCAGATCAGCCCAATCAAAAAACATAATCCAGAGATCAACCTAATAGTAAGCTTAAGTTTTTGCATGGCGCACTCCCCCAATCAGTTTGTATTATACGCCCCAAAAAAGCGCTATCAAGACTGCTTCCACTAAAATTATCAGCCGTCCGTCTGACCCATTTGCAGTATACTTAGGCCTGAATTATTCACCATAAGTTCTCCAAGTACAGTGTCACCCCGGTATCATGGGCGGTACTGTGTTTTTTATTTTTCACCTTTTTAGTGCAGAAAAAGAACCTCCGATTTGGTATAGTTGATTCACCACAAGTCAGCTATCCACCAAAAGAAAGAGGTCCTTCTCATGGCAACTTTACCGGAAAAACGAGTTAATTTCAATCCTAAATTACATATTTCGCACACTGGTGGTGAACTTTCCACTGATGCTGGGCTAGTGTTGGTCAAAGAATTAATGGCGCAACTCAATTTCACGACCTTAGCGTATCAATTAATCCATTTTGATGACCAGCGCCATTACGCTCGTTACAGCAACGTTAGTCTACTAGAACAGGTCGTGCTGCAGTTGATCGCCGGTTACCCGGCTGATCTAGCTGCCACCAGTTTGCGCAATGACCCCACATTTAAATTACTATTGGCACAACCGCAATTGGCCTCACAACCGTCATTATCCCGTTTTGGCAACGCTGTGACGAGCAGACCATCACCTCATTACAAACGTTGAATCAAGCATTGCTTGACCAAGCGTGGACTGGCGCCAAGCAACAACAGCTGATCCTCGATATTGACTCGACTCACGCCGATACTCATGGTCATCAGGAAAAAACGGCCTTTAATGCGCATTACGGTACCACGGGTTACCATCCGCTGGTCGCTTTTGACGGGCAAACGGGCCACTGTTTAAAGGCTCAATTGCGCCCAGGTAATGTTTATACCAGTACGGATATTGCCCCCTTTATCACACCACTACTACAGCACTATCATCAAGTCAAACCGAACGCTGATATCTTGGTCCGCGGGGATAGTGGCTTTGCGACTCCAGAATTATACGAAACTTGTGAAGCCAACGACACTTTTTACTTGATCCGCCTGAAAGCCAATCGGCGGCTGAACCAACTGGCTGAACGTTTTGTTCAGATCAGTGATGAGCAGAATTGGACTGAGACCGAGGTCCATTATTATCGCGCGTCTTATCAAGCCCGATCATGGCCTAAGCCGCGCCAGATCTATATTAAATCAACTCGACCAGCTGGTGAATTGTTATTTCAACATGAATACCTTGTGTCCAATTTAACGAGTTTTGTCGCCGAAGATGCGTTTCAAGCCTATCATCAACGGGGCCAAATGGAAAATTATATCAAGGAAGCCAAGGCTGGCTTTTACCTGGATAAAATGACTAGCTCGCAATTTATACCAAATTATGCCCGCATGATGCTCAGTGTCCTCGCTTATAATTTAGTCAGCTTGATGCGCCAATTGTTGCCTGTACAACATCAGCGATTACAGGTTACAACCTTGCGCTTATGGCTGTTTAAAGTAGCGGGTAAGCTGGTGACCAGCGGCCGGCAACTTTATCTAAAATTAAGCCGCCACCACGTCTATCAGGATTTGTTTTATCAACTGTTAGCTCGAATCCAAGCGCTACAGTGGGGCTAAACTGGTGCAATAAATCAAAAAAAGTCGGTTCGGCCAAGGGGCAAGTATGCTCAAAATTGAGGATCAAAAATTTATCCAGCCCCATAATTTGGTAGCCTTTAGCAAAAACAGTACATCTTGGTTTGACTACACCATAGCAGCACGAGAATTGGTCCAAAATTGTGCGGTATGCCGATATTAAACCTCGTATGAATAATTCGGGTTAGGCTAAGTTACTGAACGAGGTGGTATCACATGTCCCAAAATTACATCAAATTAACCGATCTAGCTTACGGTTATGGTACGAAAATTCTGCGGCAAGCCGTTAATTTAACGATTACAACTGGTGATTTTCTCGCACTGATCGGGCCAAACGGCATTGGTAAAACGTCACTTTTAAACATTATCCTAGAATTAAAACGACCATTACAAGGGACACTGGTCAAGAACCATGCCTTGATCGAACACTACGCACCAGAACATTTTCCACCCACCAAATTAACGGCGCGAGCTTATTTAAAGTCGATTGCCAGCATCAGAGCAGTATCAACCCCGCAACCAAACAATTATGCGGCTTTGGTTGACAGCTTAGCCTTCCAAAGTTTATTGGATATCCCAGCCGATAAGTTATCCAAAGGCAGTTTGCAAAAACTTAACCTAATTCAGGCTTTAGGTGGACACCCAGATGTTTTACTTTTAGACGAACCGCTTGAAGGACTGGACGAAAAAGCGCAACTATTTTTGTTAGATTGGCTAACTGCCTATAATCAAGCCGGCAACACGATCATTATGTCCGTTCATGGTCAGCGCCTAGCCAACCGTGCCAAAACTATTTACGATGTCGCGCATAATACCTTAATGACCACAACTAACACAAACCAGGCCACTTATTTGGTGGCTTTTAAAGTCACCCCAGATGCCGCTTTAGCTAAAATATTTAAACTGTTTACCTATGAAAAGGCAGCTACCAAAGTGGTCCTGACTTGCACGGCTAAAGACTTAATTACGGTCTTACTTTTACTGGAACAAAACGATTTTGAGCTTTTAACCATCACCAAGCAATAAATATTTTTTGAAAGGAATCATCACTTTTGAAATTGATCAGAGCGGATCTCACCTACATTACCAAACTATATTTTCATTCAACTAAAGTTATTCTGCCTAGTATTATTTGGCTGCTAAGCGTTTTACTCAACTATCAAGTGCAGCCTAATTATATTACCGCTAGTTTTTTGACCACCGCCACAGTGATGTTTATCGTTGCAATGATCACGACTTACGGTTTCTTTGAAAATCTGACCACCTTACAGGAAAAGCTGCTACTACTAGATAATCGCAATCAAAACAGCATTTATCTCGCCTTTTTTATCTTTATCTACTTAGTTTTGGCCTTAGGTTCCACTTTAGCCATCATCATCCCCATGATCAAATACCTTTATATTGGTAAAAACTTCTTCATCGGTCAGCTCACTGGCATCGATATTATCAGCGGTTGGCTCGTCCAGTTGATCGGCATTCCCTTAGGCATCGCAATCGGCTTCTGGACGCAAAAAAGGGTCATCAAACGCCGTAAAACAGCGCTGCTATTGACCGCATTGATCGCTATTATTGCCATTCAATCGGGCTCAATGTTCGGTCAAACCAGTTGGCTCAGTTATGTATTTCCCCCGATTTATCCAGTTTTCTTAATGCTGGGCAAAAGTAACCAATTTCATTTAGCTTCCGTTTTACTGGCGTTTATTATTGTCTACGGCTATGCGCTGCTATTATTGTTACTGAATTTCTATTACCTCAACCGCTGCAAATTCGATCGTTAAAAGGAGTGTCCACTATGTTAACTGGTATCAATCAGCCCCTCGCCAAACAAGTTGCCCTGCTGGAGCACATTTTGCGGTTAAACCCCGCGCTATATGAACTGATCACAGCGGTCGCCCAACTGAAGGAGTTGTGACATAAGTCGTTTATGCCCAACGCCTTCTTTGCACTTCCGAGCAATATAGTTAAAACGTGTGACATAAGGCAACTTTTTCCGCTTAGCTACGATCGTCAAATAATCCACTGCGTGAATTATTCGCCGCTCTAGGCTAATGCTCAAAAGCTGAGCGCCTTATGTCACACTCTCGGTAGCATCACCCAATCGGTTTGGAACGCACTTTTTCACCAAACACCGGATTACGGTAGCGACGTCGATATTGTGTATTACGACCCCGACTTAAGTGTTGCAAAAGAAGCTGCCACGCAAGAAAAAATTGCGCAGCAGCTCGCAGGAAATCAATACACGATTGACGTCAAAAATGAGGCGCGGGTTCATTTATGGTACGCACAACGCTTTGGCAAAACGATCACACCCTATCAATCAACCGAAGATGCCATCAGCACCTGGCCGACGACCGCAACCGCGTTAGGCGTCTATATTGACGAAAACGCACGGTTACAGGCCTTTGCCCCTTATGGTCTGAATGATTTATTCATGGGCATCGTGCGCCCCAATAAAAAGTTGATCACAGCAGCCGTTTATCAAGCTAAAGCACACAAGTGGCAACAAAAATGGCCTGATTTGACCGTTGTGGATTGGTGATCATCCCCTCACTTCACGAATGATCCGCGCCACCACTTCACTTTGGCTCAATTCCGCCGGCAGCAACTGTTCCTGCGGAATATTCAAGTAGTCGTGCTCTAACCACCACTTTTGCATGACTTCGGCACCAAATTCCTGAGCCTGAGCACGCTGACGGTGTCGGCGCAATGTTTCGGCAAAAGTCAGATCAAAGTAATAAGCGTAGACTTGCTCATCAAAATAAGTGATCAAATCGCGGAGCATCGGCTGATACTTTGCCAGCCCTAAAATACCTTCTAAAATAACGTAGTCACACTTGCCCTTACCGTATTTACAAATAGTTGCTAGCAAATCGATTGCCGGATTAGCCGGTCGATCTTTCACATTGAGCATGCCTAAGCGCACTTCGTCTTGTGATACCCGTAACGCCTGACCAGCCGGAAAAGCGTGCTGCAATTTGATTACCGTCGTCGTTTTGCCGCTACCAGAATTACCGCGGAGAATGATCAATTTAGTCATAATGGCACCCCCTGATGTTAATCATCCCACCTTAACCAAAACTTTACCCATTTTTCGGTCAGTCTCCACACCTTCACCACCAAAAAGTTGTACACTATACAAACAAACTGAACCCATTGGAGCTGTAAGTTATGGCAAATCATTATTCAGATGCACCTATGAGTCGTGAAGAATTGCGGCACCGCAAACAAGCACAATTAGCCGACGAGCAAGCGGAAGCCAAATTAAATAAAGTGCATAAAAAGAAAAAGCGCCGCCGTCACCATAAATTCTGGTTTGGCTTGATCATTTTGATCCTGCTCATTGGCGCCTTTTTCATGTGGCACGGTTCACGCTCCGCGCTGACTGGCTCGTGGGTCGAGGTCAGTACTGCCCGCGGCAACGCGTACACCAATAGCAGCGATATCGCCGATCTCAGTACCTTGACCATCAAAAATGATAAGTACACCTATACATCGAAAAATGAGCAAAGCAGCGCAACTACAGGTAGCTTTGCTGATGATAGTAATAGCGGTCAGGCGACGTTTGACAACGATACCGCCGATTACACACTAACCGCAGATGACGATCAGGTCACCTTTACCGCTAATAGTGGCACGATCACCGGTCTCGGCAGCAACACGAAAGTGACTTTTGTGCGCTATAACTCAACTGAGTATAAGCAGATCAAATCACAGATCAGCGCCCAAAGCGAAAGTCGCGCTGCCGCGGCCAGCAGTTCCAGCGTGGCGGCAGCGGCGTCTAGCTCGGCTGCCGAATCTAGCTCAAACAAGCTCAGTAGCACCATTGCCGGCATTAAAGATAAAATTACCAACAATTCATCCTCCGCAACCAGTGACTCCAGTAGTGACGGTAGCACGGATAGTTACAGTTCAACCGACTCAGCCAGTAGCAGTACCCCGGATTCCGCCACCACTGACAGCAGCACTAATATTATCGATCAGCTGCAAGAGCAAGTGCAAAGCTGGCTCAACGAGCTTGGTAACCAATCAAATTAAAGTCACTAAAAAACGACGAGCAATTGCCCGTCGTTTTTATTTCGCAACGCTAGCCTTTTCTTGGGCCACGTAAGCTTGTTCTAATTCAATGATCTCGGCAGCTTGTGGCGAATTATAAATACGCAATTTATAATCAATTTCCTGCAAACTAGCCGCTAATTGCTTCTGCTGCGCCAACACTTTTTGCCGTTGCGCCGTCAGTAATTCACTGCGTTGCGCGACTGTATCTGCACCGGCCATCACATAATCAATGTATTGACGGATGTCGTCAATTTTCATCCCCGTATCCTTCAAACAACAAATCGTATGCAATAAATTGAGATCCGAATCGGTAAAAACGCGATAACCTTTTTCATCACGCAAAACAAACGGCAATAAACCAGCTTTATCATAATAACGCAGCGTATAGATCGACAAACCAACCTTAGCTGCAACTTCTTTGATCGTATAAGTCATTATTTTCTCCCCTTTCATAATTAAGGTCGTCTATTAACCAAGTAGGCTAATAAACATGACGTTCCGAGTCGCATCATTCAACTACGGTAAAAATCGCTGCGTTGAAATAGTGTTCTTTTGCTTGCCCTAGAGTATACTCTAGGGACTATTATAAACAAAAAGAAGCCATAAACAAGGATCATGCTACTTAACGGCATGGCATACATGACTGATTAAATTAACCCTCATTAGGGAATAGGAGCATAACATTATGACAAAAAACGTATTAGTTACCGGCGGCAACGGTTATCTGGGTCTGCACATTATCTTACAACTTTTAAATCAAGGTTATCACGTCCGTGCCACCTTACGCCAACTCGACAAACAAACCACCGTCCGCACCGCCCTAAAAGAAAATCAGGCGCAACACCGCGAAAATTTAAGCTTTGTCGCCGTTGATCTCACTCAAGATGCTGGCTGGACAGTAGCTATGCAAAATATCGACTATGTCTTAAGCGTAGCATCACCCGTTCTTTCCAATGACCCGAACAGCGACACAACTGCCACCGAGGGTATTTTACGCATTTTAAAGGCCGCCCAACAGGCCCACGCCAAGCGTGTTGTCATGACCGCCAACTTTGGCGCCATCGGCTTCAGTAATCACGACCAAACGAGCATCACCACTGAAGCCGATTGGACTGATCCTAACGAAAAAGGCTTATCGGCCTATGAAAAATCCAAACTGATCGCCGAACAAGCTGCCTGGCAGTTTATTGAACAAAGTCACGGCAGTTTAGAACTGACTACGATCAATCCGGTGGCGATCATGGGCCCAGCATTAGACGCCCACGTTTCTGGCAGCTTCGATCTATTGAAAAATTTGCTTACCGGTCGTCCCAAAATGATTCCCAATATCCCACTCAATCTGATCGATGTGCGCGATGTTGCTGACTTACACATTCGTGCGCTGACCGCACCTCACGCTGGCGGGCAACGTTTTCTGGCTAGTGCTGCTGGTCAGATATCACTACCAGAGATAGCAGCACTGATTCGCCAAAAACGACCGCAAATTGCCCAAAACATTCCCACTAAAACGATGCCGAACTTGCTTTTAAGCAGCGCTGCTTTGTTCAACCAGACCGCCCGCGAAGGCAATTTATTAGTGCACGTCAATCGTCAGTTGAGTACCCAAAAAGCGCAAGATATCCTAAAATGGCAGCCACAGTTTGATAATACGACCATCGTATTAGATAGCATTGACACGTTAATTCAATATGGACTACTGCCTTAAATTATAAATTTATTTTTATCACCCCCTTGACAAACACTTAAAATCGCGTTAAATTATAGCCACATGATAAATCAATGAGTAAATTAAACGCTGTGATAAGAAAAGTATAATTGTATTCACCAGTTAAGCGAGCGTCGTTTGGTGCAAGGACGTCAAGGTGCGACAATTAGAAAATCATCTTTGAGCGATGGATGCGAAGTTTGAGCGTTCATTGGGGGCTCCCATTATCGAGCTAGGGTATTTCGTACCAATTGGTGCTTGTACCCGAAGAGGCTGTTTTCGTGAGAAAATGGCAAATCAAGGTGGTAACACGTTTATTAACGTCCTTATCTGAAATTAATTTTTCAGGTTTGGGCGTTTTTTGTTTATCGTGATCATTCCCGCGCAGGATGATCGCCGCCATTACTAAAGTCGACTTAGCAATGGCAACACTCATGATTTAAACGTGGGGCAACAGACGCTTAGTCTTTGAACCACATTTCCACAAACCTACAAAATTTAAGGAGTGCTGCTTATGTTAGAGGAACGTAAACTCACTAAACGCGATTATTTCGTGGTTAGTTCAATGCTTTTTGGTCTATTCTTTGGTGCTGGTAACTTGATTTTTCCATTACATTTAGGCCAGTTAGCGGGACAGAATTGGGTGCCTGCCGCGCTTGGCTTCTTAGTCACTGGTGTGTTATTACCATTATTATCCGTTTTAGCAATCAGTATCACTCGTTCCGAAGGTGTCTATGATGTTGGGCGGCCTTTAGGTCCCGTATTCGCGCTCTTATTCATGATCTTGATCCACGGCACCATCGGCCCACTTTTTGGTACACCACGGACAGCCACCGTTTCCTACACGGTTGGCTTAGCGCCACTAGTACCAAAGAATTTCCAAACAGTTGGTTTATTAGTTTTCTCCGCTGTTTTCTTCGGCTTAGCCCTCTTTTTCTCATTAGAGGAAAATAAAATCGTCAACAATATCGGTAAGTTATTAAATCCAGTTTTCTTAGTCTTATTAGCTGGCGTTTTCTTCTTAGCTTTTAGTTCACCAATGGGCCACGCCGGTGTTCAACACGCCACCGCTGCTTATACATCAGGCTCTTTCGTCAATGGTTTCTTGCAAGGTTATAACACGATGGACGCCTTAGCTGGCTTAGCCTTCGGGGTCACCGTAGTTACCGCCGTTCGCACCTTAGGCAAAAAACGCGCTAACAGTGTCGCGCTGGTCACTGCCCGTGCCGGCGTCTTCGCAATGGCAATGATCGCCGTCATCTACGTTGGTTTGATCTTCGTTGGCGCGATGTCCTTAGGTAAATTCAAAGTTTCCGCTAATGGCGGCATCGCTTTTGACCAAATTGTCAATCATTATATGGGCGTCGCTGGTCAGGCCATCTTAGCCACTTTGATCACCGTCACTTGCTTAACCACGGCGATCGGTTTAGTTGCGGCTTTTGCCCAAGACTTTCATAAACATTTTCCCAAAGTTAGCTACCGCACTTGGTTAGTTCTAACTACTCTGGCATCATTCTTGACCGCTAATATCGGTTTAAATCAAATCATCGCTTGGTCAACGCCAATGTTGATGTTCTTATACCCACTATCAATGGTCTTGATTTTGTTGTCAGTCGCTTCACCACTGTTCCACAAAGACCCAGTCGTGTATAAATTCGTTGTTCTCTTTACCGTTGTTCCTGCTTTTTTCGACATGGTAACTGCTTTTCCAGCGGTCGTCAGCCAAAGTAGCTTCGGTAAAGCGATGACTGGCTTCGAACAGGCATACTTGCCATTCGCCAACTACGGCTTAGCTTGGTTAGTCCCTGCCTTAGTCGGTGCCGTTTTAGGGGTTGCCGTCCACGTCTTCAAACGTGTTAGCGCCCGCAACACCGTTTCACAAACTAAATAGGTAAGTCAAAAAAACGTTCACTTGCGGTGAACGTTTTTTATTGCCTTTAAATTTATTTTCACATCACATTGCCCTTCCCGTAACCTAGTAGTAGGAGTTGAAGGTCAATGAAAAAATGGGTACTCAGCAGTCTACTTGCATTACTAATTTTTAATTTTGGGCAAACTGTTCGCGCACAAACTACGCTGGCTGGACAAAGTTTTCAATCACCAACTAATCGTACCAACTATCTACACCTGACTTTAATCGATCAAACAAATTATCGTGCAGCTACCGGCTTGGCTGCAGGCTTTGGTGTGGTAATCAATTTTGAACAAGGTACTTACCATGTGCAGCACAATCGGCTTGTTTTAAAACCTAGTCAGATCGATCCACAAGTAAGTTATTCAGACGTCAATAATGGCGATTGGGAACATCCAGCAAACTATAACAACATCGTCGAAACGCATCCCGACGCCATTAATCACCGCTACCGTTTACGCGTCAAACACGACCATCTACGCGCTACCTTTAAAAAAAGTGCTACGCAAATCAGTCATACCAAAGCGCTAACTTTACGACCAACAACCATGACGACATCGACTTATGCCGCATTTATGCAGAATCTACCACAAACTAAAAACTTTCGGCAAGCAGACTAAAAGCGTCCATCGTCAAACCATGACGATGAACGCTTTATTAGTTGTCCTAAAAACTATCCTTATTCCCATAAGCCATAAACGCCCCACCAGCGGGACCAGCACGTTTGCCGATCTCAGCTAAGTCCCTGATCAAACGCTCTTGCTCCTTGGTCAAACCTAAATACCCCACGGTCCCCGTCGAATAGATCAAATTAACCAAGCGACTGTAAAGCGGCTCAATGTTTGCCGTCTGATCCGTTTTATTGTAGACCTTCAACAAGGCTGCTCGGATATCCGCGATTTCCGGTGCTTTATTACTGCCTAAACTATTGTACAACTCATGAATCGTTTGCTTTGCTTGTGCTTTATCTGGTTTCATTCCCTAGTTCCCCCTCGTATTTATTTCAACCAAATGCTTGCCGTCATAGCACCGCGATAAGCTGCTGCCGCTGACCCAACCGCGGACGATAGCCGCATTAAAGCTGGTGCTGCCTTGAATTGGTGAGCCAACAAATACGCATTGATGCCCTTATCTATTGTGCACATCATCAATTGACACTTTTAAGCCTCAATAACCCCATTTAATTTCAACTAATGCCATCAGAGATTTCAACCGCGCCTCATTATCAGCATCGACGACAATCTTATTTTCCCGCATCACTTTAGCAACAGCAACGTTCATTCGACTCAAAATGTACGGAATCGACTGACTTTGCGCAGCTATTTCCTGATGGAATTGAAATAATAACTGCTTTAACGGTAACTCATTATCGTTATTTAAATGGTTGATCAGCTCAGTTAAAAGTTCAACCGCTTGCTTTCCTCGCTCTGTGCCACCAGCGTACCATTTCATTGTGCGCTACCCCCCCATTAAGCTCACTCATTATATTTATCGTATCATACCTATTTAATAGCGTTAATACTTTGTCGCTGGACAACTGACCATAATTGTCCACTAAATACGCAAAACAAAAAGCCGCCACAAGTGTGACGACTCTGTACGACAATAAATCAGGCAAATAAATCGACGGCTTGCCCTTGCTCAGTCAAACCAGCGTTAGTCGCAAATTTGCCCAGTTGTTGCTGCAACGCGATCCGCGCCTGTAACTCATTGAAAACCTCACTATACATCGCGCCCGCCATTTGCCGTGCAATCGTATTATGCGTTGCCTGCGGCGCAAACGGTGCGTCCTCCGCCAACCATTCATTATGGGTGATTACAGTGCGGAACGCATCGACCACGTCAAATGATGACACTGGCTCCACCTGATAAAATGGCGCGGTTTCCGTGAAGTCCACCGCTAAATGGCCAATGATCTCGGCCTTGACCGTCGGCAGCTCTTGCTTTAATTGCTTCAAATAATAGAACAGCTTATCCGTGGCATCAAAGCCAGCTTTGCCAACTGGCTGCATGATGACCACATAATTGGTGCTAGCCAAACAATTATCCATCACCGCAGCGAATTTGGCATCACTATCAATGAAAATATAATCATAACGGTCGCGTAAAATATTCATTAATGGCGGCACTAACCCTAAGGTTCGTGCCGTTTTAGTTGTGCCCGCCGCTTCCATAGCGGTATTAAAATAATCTTCCAGCGTTGGGACGCCAGCAATAAAATCCAATCCCGCGCGCAACGGGGTCACTACTTTAGCCAAATCTTTGACTGCCAAGCCAGTCAATACATTACTAGTTGGTTCAATATTAAAAATCTGTTTAAAATTTTGTGTTGCTTTTAAAGTTGTTGTCGCGTCGATCACTAAAACACGCTGTTTAAACAACTGATGAGCCGCCAACGCCGCCATAATTGTGGCAGTTGTTTTTCCGGTTCCGACTTTTGAGCCAGCGAACATGACCACTTACCCCATAAAATCACCCACTTCGTTTGTTTTGTATCCACTTTCATTATAGCTTAAAAAAGTGGCGCTGACAGCTGTTATTTCAACGCACCTATTTTTGTTCCAGTGCTAAAAGCGTTTGTTTCATGATTACCCCACCACGATAACCGCCTAACTGACCGTCTTTACGCAAAACGCGATGACAAGGCGCAACGATCAATAGTGGGTTTTTACCAACCGCACTCGCCACCGCGCGAATGGCTTTGGGATAGCCGGCTTGCTGCGCCAACGTCGAATAATCCACCGTTTGCCCGTACGGCACTTTAAGCAGTGCTTGCCAGACCGCTTGCTGCAGTGGCGTTGCTTGCGGCCAAGCTATTGGGATCGTAAATTCGCGCCGCTGACCGTTCAAATATTGTGCTAACTCGGTGGCCGCTGCTTCTGTTTGTGTCGTTGCCGGTCGTAACTCAGCCAGTGGATAAAAACTTTGTAGCTCGGCTAATGTTTGCGCCCACGAACCGACAAAACACAACCCCTGCGCCGTGGCGCCTAAATAATAAGTGTGTCCCGCCAAGTTATGTCGGCGATAATAAATTGTTGGCATCATGCCACCCCCTCTTTTAATTTGACCATAGTATAGCAGAAAAAAGTCAGCTTAAACTTCACTATCTTGCTTTTCAATTCAAATCACTCGAAATTCACCCCACTTTTGCATATGCTAGAGTGGGATGAGAAATAATGCTTATTAATATCAAGGGGGTGCTGTACATGACTCACTATCGCCTGACCGCTAAACGTTGGCACGCGATCCAAACTAACGACCACCACGCTGATGGCCAATTTTTCTACGCCGTCGCCAGTACCGGCATTTTTTGCCGACCATCCTGTGCTTCGCGTCTACCCCAACGCCAAAATGTGCGCATTTTTAAAACGTCGGCTGAAGCACTGGCTGCTGGTTTCCGACCATGCAAACGTTGTACGCCTACTGGTCGGCCGCTAAGTGACGCCGCTTGGAGCGCCGAGATCAAACAGATCATCGAACGCCATTACGCCAGTGAGCTGAACTTAAATGAACTCGCCCAACTTGCCCATGGCGCTCCTTACTATCTGCACCACAAATTTACCACAGTCACCGGGCAAACGCCGCAACAATATTTGACTCAAGTTCGCCTCGCCCACGCGCGTCATTTCTTGACCACCACCACACTGAGCATCAGCGCGATCGCCCAACGCTGTGGCTGGCCGAACGCCAACTATTTCAGCACCTTATTTAAACGCCAAATTGGCATCAGTCCCCGTCAATACCGCGAAAAGAAGGCCACACATGCAACTCACGATTAAACAACTCTACCAAACGATGTACACCACCATGGGCCCACAAGGCTGGTGGCCCGCCGACTCTAAATGGGAGATCATTCTCGGCGCGATTCTGGTACAAAACACCAACTGGCGCAACGTCGTCCCCGCGTTGACTAATTTAAAAGCCGCCACCGCTTTTGCGCCGGCGAAAATTCACGCACTTAACGCCAACCAGCTAGAACCCCTGATCCATTCCAGCGGTTTCTACCATAATAAAAGCAAAGCGATCGCCGCTGTATTTAACTGGCTCGCGACATTTGATTATGATCTAACCGCCATTAAACAAGCCCGCGGTGACCGATTGCGTCACGACCTGCTGCAATTGCGGGGAATCGGTGCCGAAACCGCCGACGTTTTCCTCGTCTATATTTTTGACGTGCCCACCTTTATTGCCGATAATTACGCCCGCCGCCTATTCACACAGCTCGGTTGGCCGAGCAACAATTATCAGCAGCTTTACCGCCAAGTTCAATTACCAGCTGATTTTACGCCAGCACAAGCCCAAGAATTTCACGGCCTAATCGATGAATTCGGCAAAAGTTATTTGCAAACGGCCACCGCCTGGAAGCAAAGTTTTCTTGCCGATGCCCACTTGATTCCAATCGAAAAAGCGACGCAGTGACCTCATTTATGCCACTACGCCGCTTTCACTTTTTCATACCGCCAACACTGCAGCTACGCGCTGGGCCGTGCGAGCTAAATTAATTTTGCCATCGACTAACGCTTGTTGCAGCGTGGTCACATGATCAACGATTGGGAAAATACTGGTTAAACCATGCGCTTGGAAGGCCGCCAAATCCCCCACTTGATTACCGACAAAGGCAAGACAAGGTTTATGCTGGCGTTGCGCGATCTGCGCAATTTTGACCGGCACCTTTCCCTGCAAACTCTGCGCATCGATTTGCCCTTCGCCCGTAATCACCACGTCAGCGGCCTGCACTAACTGTTCAAACTGACAAACTTGCGCGATCAAATCAAATCCAGAATGGACTTGACTGCCGATCAAACGCAACGCAAAACCAATACCACCAGCTGCCCCATCGCCAGCAACTTGGCCTTGCTGTTGCGGATCAAGTCGCTGGGCCAACTGCGTAAATTGTTGTTCCAACTCGACTGCTGCCGAGCCAGTTAGCCCTTTTTGCGGACCAAACAGCTGCACCGCGCCATTTTTACCCGTCAGTGGGCTCGTTACATCACTAGCACTTAATAAGGTCACGCCCTTCGTCATAACTGACTCAGTATCTATGGCGTCAATTTCTGCTAAATGCGCTAACGGCTGGGCAATTTGCTGCCCCGCCGCATCCAAAAACCGCGCACCTAAAGCAGCCAGCAGCCCCACACCCGCATCAACGGTGCCGCTACCACCTAAACCAACGATCACGCGCTGGGCGCCTAACTCAATTGCCGCCCGCAGCAGCTCACCGGTCCCTTGAGATGAGGCCAACTGATAGGTTGCTGCCGGTTGTACAAATTGAATGCCTGAAGCGGCTGCCGTTTCAATAATGGCTAATTTTTCCGCCGGGTACCAACCAAATTCAGCTTGAACAAGCTTGCCGTAAGGATCGTGCACTGGTCGTACTATTTTTTCGCCACCAGACTTATTGTGCAAAAACGCTACTACAGTACCCTCACCACCATCAGCAATCGCAACAGCGGTGCTGGGGATGCCCGCTTGTACAAACTGCTGCGCGACGATTTCACCCGCCGCTAAACTAGTGAAGGATTGTTTAAATGAATCAATTGCGATCAATGCTTTCGTAAGCTCACTTCCTTGATTAGGTTCATTAAATAGCTTAACACGACGCACTTATTTCAGCCACTGATCCAAATCGAGTAGGAGGTAATTGTAAGTTACCGTCCTCTCACACCACCGTACGTACGGTTCCGTATACGGCGGTTCAATAATTTAAGCACTCTGAATTTGCTGGAGCGTCTGACTCAAGTTAATGAGTCCACGACGTTCCAGCTCTTTGTTAGTTAGGGTACGGCACAGCGTTTTACTATGCGCTGTCCGCCAGTACCCTTTACGCGTGTTAGCGGATAGCTTAGCTTCATCTTTCGTAAATCCTAATCCGCTCAAGTTGTTCTCTCTAGTTTTGGCTTTCTTCCATTGTTTCCAAATGTACTGGCGAATACGTGACCGCAGCCACGCATCTAATTCCGTGATGAACCGCTTCATTCTACCCAAGCTGTAATACTGCAACCAACCGCGCATCTTTTGACGAATCTCTGCCATTATTTGGTCTTCGGATACACCACGATTACGCTTAGTCAGCCGCCTCAATGCTTGTTTAACTCGCTGCTTCGCTGACCACACCGGATAGGGAAAAGCCCTGCCTTTAGTGTGGCCCAACGTAAACCCTAAGAACTTCATTCTGTTGGTGGCGACCACTTGTGTCTTTTCCTGATTGAGCGTGAGTTTTAACTCATGCTCGAGAAAACGAGTCACACTAGCGAGGACTCGTTGGCCCGCGCGTGGACTTTTAACAAAGATATTGCAGTCATCGGCGTAACGGACAAATTCATGACCGCGCCTAGCTAGTTCTTGGTCGAATTCGTTGAGATAAATATTCGCTAACAGTGGCGAGATCGGCCCGCCTTGCGGTGTGCCTTTCTCACTGCGTTCAAACAATTGCCCATTCATGGTGCCACTAGTCAGAAAACGGCGAATGAGCCGTAGTATCCAGCGGTCACTAATTCGCTGCTTGAGAAACTTCATAAGCATGTCATGATTAACCGTATCGAAGTAGGCCTTCAAATCCAGATCAACCACATAGTGATAACCCGCATTATCTAGCTTGAACGACCTGTTGAACTGCGTCATGTGCACTGCGTTGGGGTCGAAAACCAAAACTATTGTTGGCGAAGATCTGTTCATATATCGGCGAAAGGACCTGGGCCACGGCCTGCTGGACTAGCCGGTCGATCACGGTCGGAATGCCAAGCTTACGCGTTCCACCGTTGGGCTTTGGAATTGAGACTTGCTTGACTGGTGCCGGTTTATAAGTCCCATTGGCCAATTCTGCGAGTAATTCTTCGCGATGTACTTTCAGGTACGGTTTCAATTCATCAACGGTCATACCGTCAACTCCGGCCGCCCCTTTGTTCCTGACCACACGTTGATAAGCCAAATTCAGGTTGTTGCGGGCCAAAACTAATGCTTGAAACTGAGTGCCACTCATCTTTTCTCCTTCACCGGAGGCGATACTACGCGCCCCAGTTTGTCTTTGGTCTTCCAGACCTATCATCCGCTGGCGGTCAGCTTGTTCTGTTTTCTGCGATTTTCGCATCGTCTTCACTTCCAGTCGCAATATGAGTTATTATTGTTTGGTCCTTCATGGTTACCCACTACTATGACCTCGGCTGACTCCTGTACACTTAACCAGCCATTTCTGACTTGCTTTGAACTCATATTTCCTTGTCATTTGGGTATTCCCTAAGAAAATCAGGATTGTGTGTACAGGTCTCCCCGGGTAAGAACGTCAACTTTCGTACCATGTCACCGTCAGCTTTACTGTCGTAACTTCGGGTAGTATCGGACTTCAGTGTGTTTGGCCACCTTATCCAGTTACTTCCGGCCTTATAGCTGCTTCTTGTTCATCGGTGCAGTACTTTGCTCATCAGGCTTCCTTCAGTCTTCACCTCACGATAAAGGCCTTGCCTTTGGCTAGCGGTTCCGACTACTACGGCCCGCAGTGGACTTTCACCACCTAGTTGACGCCCATGCCGGGCGCACCAAAAAAGCACCTACCTTTACGATAGGTGCAACCAAACTTAAAGCGTCGATTCGACCACATGAGTGGCGTCGTCAAAAACTGTCTCGTCCAGCGTCCCACCACGTTTAGCAGTGATCACGCCGGCTAAAATACTATCGTTGACGTTGGCTAAAGTCCGCGCCATGTCGACAATCGGATCGATGGCGATCAGCACACCTAATACACCGATCGGCAAATTCAACGTCCCTAAAACGATCAACGTTGAGAAAATGGAACCACCCCCGACACCAGCGACCCCAAAGGAAGCCAGCGTAACCACAGCAATGATCGTTAAAATATATTGCAGTGAGAAAACATTGATACCAACCGTTGGCGCAATGATCGTGGCGATCATCGCTGGATAAACACCAGCGCAACCGTTTTGCCCGATCGTCAAACCAAAACTAGCCGCAAAATTTGCCGTTGGTGTATCGACCCCCAATGATTTGGTTTGGATCTCCACATTTAACGGTAACGTCCCGGCACTAGTCCGTGAAGTAAAGGCGAAGAGCAATGCCGGCCAAGCTTTACGATAATAGATCACCGGATTAATATGGTGCGCCACCAAAATCAATGTGTGCAATAACAAAACGCCGATCAATGCAATATAAACTGCGATGATGAAGACACCAAGATTAGCGATCAACTCAATACTATCCGTTGCCGTCGCTTTAGTCATCAAAGCGAAAATCCCATAAGGTGTCAGTTGCAAAACAAGATGAACTAAGCGACTGACGATTTGATGGATTGCTTCAAAGCCTTTGGCAAATACAGCTGCCTCTTCCGGATGATCTTTACGGATACCTAAGAAAGCAACACCGACAAAGGCAGAAAAGATTACCACGGCAATCGTACTAGTTGCCCGTGTGCCAGCAAAGTCAGCAAAAATATTGCTTGGTAAAAAGCTAACGATTTGTTGCGGAATGCTTAGCCCCTTAACCGCTGTTTGATGCTCCTTTAAGATCGCTAAGTTAGCCTTGCTGGCTGTAGCCTTAACAAAATCAGCACCTTGCAGATGAAATAGGAAAACACTTAGCACACCCAATACCGCTGCGATCGCGGTTGTTGCCAATAAAGTCACCAAAACCGTCGAGCCGATTCGCCGTAAATTAGTCGATAATTTCAATTTAATAAATGCGCCAACCAGTGAAACGAAAATCAGCGGCGTGATCAGCATTTGCAGCAATGCCACGTAGCCCCCACCCACAATATTCAACCAATCAATCGCGTTGGTAATAATTTTACTGGTTGCGCCAAAAGATAATTGCAGGATCAAGCCAAACACGATCCCCAAACCTAACGCGAGAAAAACTTGCTTAGAAAACTTAACTTGCCGCCGTTGCAAAACGTACAAGCCGGCTAAAATCAAACCGGCGATGATCACGATTAAAACTGTCAAAGCTGTTGTCATAAGAACGCCCCCAAATAATATATCGCGCACCACTAAGTGCGCTTGCTGAACCAATAAATTGCGGCCACATCACGCCCGCCAAAGCGCACCACCTCCTTAAATAAAAAAACGCCCGCCCCCTGGATTCAAAAACCCAGGGACGAACGCATTCGTGTTACCACCCTTATTTGCCGCTACCTCACGATAGAAACCTCAACAAGTACGTCAGAGTGTTAAAAATAACGGTTAGATTATGAAATATAGCCTAGCTTGATGATAAGATACACGAAGTGGATCGTTCATCAAGTGTAGCTATATGCAATAATCTGTTATTTTTAACACGTTTCCGCTAAACTAGTCAGAACACACCAACCCATTTAACGCAAAACTGATTATACTGGGCAATATATCGCTTGCGGGACGAATCATGGGCGTTAACCCACCATTAGCTCAGAGCTCATCTTCAGTTAACCTGCTTTTGTACGCTTCCATCAACCGTACTTGCTGAAAAAAGCGAACTAACTTACTCTTCTCTTCAACACCATTTATTAAATTAGTATTAATTATTAAACTATTTACCGTAACTGTAAACCTTATTTTTTAATTTATTTTATATCTAGCAAAAAGCTCAGTCATAAGCCACCCAGAAATTCCGACTTTTGACCGAAGCTTTTTTATCGGCAAATTAGCTAAAATATGGTATAACATTTGTAATTCAGCAAAATGGAGGACCTGCGTATGAGTACTGCAACATCACGTCGACTGCTTAACATTATTTCCTTAGCTGGACTGATCGTCTCGGTGTGGTTTACAATTTATTGTTTTCATCTCGGCGTCTTTAAAAATACTGCAGCGCTGCAAAACTTAGTTGGCCACGCCGAATTTTTCGGTCCACTACTGTTTATTGCCCTACAAATCGTTCAAGTCGTAATTCCAATCATCCCCGGTGGGATCAGTTTAGCCGCTGGTGTCTTGATCTTCGGCCCCGTTGAAGGCTTCGTTTACAACTACATCGGTATTGTGATCGGTTCACTGATCGCCTTTTTCCTCGGCCGCCGCTTCGGCAAGCCACTGATCCATCACCTGATCAGCCAAAAAACTTACGACCGCTACATCGGCTGGTTAGATAACCAAAATCGCTTCACTAAATTATTTGCCATTGCGATTTTCTTACCAGTCGCCCCAGACGACGTCCTTTGTTTGTTAGCCGGCCTAACTAAAATGTCATTCAAAACTTTTACAATGATCATTTTATTAGGTAAACCAGCGACGATCTTGGCTTACAGTTACGCCCTCGTTTATGGCGGGATGTTTATCAGTCATATTCTTTAAAATAAAAATGGCGCTGACCAAAATTGGTCAACGTCATTTTTTTGCTTATTTTCAAAATATTATTTCACGCTCAGTTTTAGTGCGCTTGGACGAAAGCTGTTAAGCGTTCAACCGCCTTATGCAAGTTTTCCATGCTGGCTGCGTAACTGATCCGTACGTAGCCTTCACCGCCGGCACCAAAGGAGATACCAGGGATCAAAGCTAATTTTTGCGTTTTAGCTAATTCACGTACAAATGTCCATGAATCTTGCGGGCAATTAGCTGGGATCTTGGCGAACAAATAGAAAGCCCCATCTGGCCGTGCCATTTCAAAACCTAGTGGTTCTAATGATTTGATCAAGTAGTCGCGGCGTTCAACGTATTGCTTAGCCATGACCTGACTATCTTCTTTACCATTAGTCATCGCTTCCAATGCAGCATATTGAACCAAAGTGACTGGTGCAGTCACCATGTACTGATGTGACTTGATGATTTCATCAGTGACTGCTTTAGGCGCCAATAAGAAACCAACGCGCCAGCCAGTCATCGCGTGGGACTTGGACAAACCGTTGACCACGATCACTTGCTCAGGAATGAAGTTAGCCAAGGATTCGTGGGGTTCACTGTATGATAATTCAGCATAGACTTCGTCACTAACGACCCATAATTGATATTTAGCGATGACTTTGGCTAAGCCAGCTAATTCTTCATGGTTATAAGTGACCCCGGTTGGATTGTTAGGGTAATTCAAAACTAGCGCTTTAACGACTTTGTCGCCTTGCGCTTTGATCGTTGCTTCTAACCGTTCTGGTGTCAACACAAAGCCGTCCGAACTGGTATCAATGAACACAACTTGACCGTGATTCAACAACGTATCTGGGATATAGATCGGGAAAATTGGTGTCGGAATGATCACCACATCATCTGGATTAACAATTGCCTGTAACGCTGCCGCGATCCCTTCTGTCGCCCCAACTGTCGTAATCACATTTTCTGCCTGGTAATGCCAATTAAATTTTTCGTTATAGTAGGCCGCCGCCGCTTCGCGTAATGCTGGGATCCCTGGATTTGGTGTGTAATGTGATTGATTATCCTCAATTGCCTTGATTGCCGCCTGTTTAACGTGCTCTGGCGTATTAAAATCTGGTTCACCTAAAGTCAATTTGACCATTCCTGGTACTTGACTGACCTCATTATCGAACTGGCGAATATCGGATACTGCAATTTTTTTAACAATTTGATTAAAATCTTCCCGCAAAACATTCCCTACTTTCTTAATACAATTTAATGAATATTATACTCGTTTTCAGTTAGTTGTGGCAGAAAATTTTCAGCCTTAAAAACAAGCCGCATCATTTAGCGCCAACTTTCAGTTAGTAGCCTCATCTATTTTGACATTTTTCGTTGGTCTTATGGCCAGCGACTGTAAATTACTTCTAAATAAAGAGCTAGCCACTATCTATAATATACGCAAACGAGTACAATTCACTTCAAGTGTTTAGAAAAGTGAACTGACTAATCGCGCACGCAAAATTTGTACTGCTTATCATGATTTAGAAATTACACAAGCTGGCCAACAGAGCAAGACGCGTTAGTTTTTTTGACCGATGCTGGGCTTGTCGGTCGCTTAGTCATAGCACAACAAGTCAGTTGACCGATTGAACAAACATAATTTTCGTTGGCTCACCAAATTGCCAAGTTGATTTGGTAGCTTAGCGCTTTAGCCAAGGCCAACGACATTGACCTGACTGCAGCGCTGGAAAACTTTTTATAGTTGCGGAAACAACATTTAAACTAACGAAAAAGGCGGACCTTATTGGTCTGCCTTTTCTAGTGCCACTACTTTGGTCGCTACTCGCTCAATAAATGTTTGATCATGCTCGATCAGCAGCATCGTCGGTTGGACCGCCGAAATTAATCGTTCCAATTGTTCTTGGTTGAACACATCTAAATAGTTCAACGGTTCATCCCAAATATACAACTCCGCCGGTAACGACAGCGATTTAGCTAACTCAACTTTTTTGCGCTGACCCATGCTCATCAATTCGATCCGCGTATTAAAAACATCCCGCGGCATCCCCAGCTTATGCAAATTATTCAAAAACACGGTGTAATCTAGCCCCTGCGCTTCAGCAAAATCCATCAATGTGCCCTGATTATCTTCGTAATCTTGGCGCACATAACTGATCTGTAGCTGTGCCGGCTGCTGTACTTGTCCACTTACGCTTCCCCTAAAATGGCCAAGTAATTGACGGACGATCGTTGATTTACCTGCCCCATTAGGCCCTACCAATGCTAAACGCTGACCTTGCTGCAAGTCAAACGATAGTGGTTGAAATAATGGCTGTTCATAACCTAATTGTAGTTGATCCACCGTCAATAATCGTTGGTGATGGCTCGGGCTAAACGCCATGGACAACGGATCGACCTGCTCAGTATTTTTTAACAAGCGTTCTTTTTCACTGATCTCATTTTCCATTCGCTGGGCTAAATGCTTTGACCGTTTCATTGTCCGCGCTGCCCGCGCCCCAATAAAGCCAGTATCGTAAACCGCACCACTGCCTTTTTTACGCGGATCGCCATATTTATCACCTTCACGGGCTTGCGACCACTTCGCTTTTTCCGCCGCCGTTTGTTTTAGCCGACCGATATCTTTTTTCAGCTTACTATTTTGCGCCTGTTCAAAGTTATCACTTAACTGCTTTTGTGCTTCATAAGTAGCAAAGTTACCCTGATAGCTACTGATCTGATTTTTCTCGATTGCCAAAGTATGATCAGTCACTTCATTGAGAAAATGCCGATCATGACTGACCACAATAAAGCCCTGTCGCTTTTGTTGCAAATAAACGGCGACCTGCTGACGCCCTTGCAGATCCAAATGATTGGTCGGCTCATCGATCAACGGAAAAGCCCCATCCTCGATAAATAATACTGCCAGCAAAACTTTAGTTTGCTCGCCACCAGATAGCGTATTAAACGGCCGCCATAATAGATTCGCTGCTAACCCAAGCTGGCTCATTTCTCGCTCGATCTGCCACTGTTCAGCGTCACTGATTTCTGCCAACACATAAAACGTCAACTGACTTTTATCACTGATCGGCTGCGGGAAATAGCTAAATTGCTGGTGCTGCTGAATCGTTCCTTGATAAGGCAGTTGTCCTTGTAATAAGCGTAATAACGTGGTTTTGCCACGCCCATTACGCCCGACTAGCCCTAATTTCCATTGACTATCCAGTAAAAAATTGGCTTGTTCAAACAACGGTTTTGCTTGCCCATCATAGCCAAAGGTTAAATTTTTAATTTCAATTTTAGACATAAGCTCACTCCAAACTTAAATAACCGTTTTCATAATTAGCTAAAAAAGTGAGCACACAAAAAGAGACCCACGCATCGATCGACTAAGCCAATTCTGAAAATCTGCAGACTCCACCCGTGATTTACGGTTAAAGTATAAACAGCTTTACCAGATTGACTTAGTTTCTCAACGCACAGATCCCTCATTTCGTTTTATATTAGTTGGATTATAGCATGCTGATAATTAGGACGCAACCCGCTAATTAGGACGCCATTTCTGCCATATATTTTGGCAACGCGGCAATGATTTGCGTGGGTAACGTTACATATTGCTTTTGTGCCAACTGGTCACTGATTGCACTATGAGTGTAAACCGCCGCTAAAATCGTTTGCGCGCGATCAGCAGAAAATTGTGCCAAAAAGCCAGCCAAAATTCCAGTTAAACAATCGCCCATACCGCCAGTGGCCATTGCCGCCGAACCAACTGGATTCTGCCACATTATCGTTGAATCCGGTAAATAAATTTCTGTCCGGTGTGATTTAACGATCACGGTTGCGGCTAATTTTTGCTGGATTGCTTGATTCTTGGCCGGCGTTTGTTGGGCGACGGGGATGCCCGATAGCCGTTGCCATTCCATTTGATGCGGTGTGAAAATAATTTGCGCCTGCGGTAAAGCTAGTTTTTCCTGTGCAACCAAAGTGATCGCAGAACCGTCAATAATTAGATTCTGCTGCGGCTGTACTTGAGTAAAAACAAATTTCAAAATAGCCAAGGCGGTGACGTCAGTGCCTAAGCCAGGGCCAATCACGATCACATCCATTTGCGGAATCAACTCAGCCAGCATCTTTTCATCCTGATAATCCACCACCATTGCTTCTGGCAAGCGGGCATGCAAACTGATAAAATTCTGCGGTGCCGTGGCACACGTAACCAAACCGGCACCGCTATAAACGGCAGCACTAGCACTCATAATAATCGCACCACCAAAATTTTGGTTACCACCGATCGTCAATACCCGGCCAAAATTGCCTTTATGACTTTCTTGTGTTCGTGGTCGAATCACCTGTTGCACAAGCGATTTTGTAATCTGTTGCACCCTCAGCACTCCCCTTACAAAGATTTACATCACTACTCATATTATAGCATCTGACCAAGTAAATCGGGGCAGCAACCCCTACAAACTATTTGGGATCAGCTGCAATTGGTTCAATTGCTTTGACCCATGCTGGTGCAGCTTCCAGCTGGGTACGGGTGACATAAAACGCACTGGATTTGGCTTGCGTAGCACTTAAATGTGCCGTAAACCACTGACCGTTCTTGCGGATTCCAGCATAGGTCTGCCCACGTGGATCAGTAGTTTCAGTTGCTTCTAGTGGCAGTAAATATTTAGGTTCCACCACGACATAACCATCTAGAGCTGCCCGCATTAACCAAATTTTATCGGTAGCCGTTAGCACATGATCGCCTGCCGTCTCTGAACTTGAAATACACTGCACTAAATAAAGTGTTTGTGAATCCTGATCCAAAAAAGCCTTACGCGCGCGTTGTGCCTTTGCCCATTGATCAAACCACATCATATAATTCACCCCAAATTGCAAGAACAAATTAGCCACGCAATAAATCCCGGCAAGACAGTATTTTCATTGATATTCATATTTTAAAGATTCAATCTTTAGCCAGCGGCAGCGGAGAAAAGCTCTTTTGGGGTTTGGTAACCTGACTGCCGGCGTGGTAAGTTGTTTAGCTTGGCTTCCACTGCTTGGATATCACTAGGGCCTAAAGTATCCATGGACAGGCCCTTAGGCACATCACGACGGATCATTCGATTATGCGCCTCATTTGTGCCTCGTTCTGAAGAGCGGTAAGGGTGGGCATAATAAAGGTCGGCAACCCCGTCAAGCACCGTCCCCGCCGCTGCGAATTCTGCCCCGTTGTCAGCGGTAACGGACTTCATGATGTGTCCATATTCTTGGCAGATCTTAGCCAGTTCGTAGTTGACTGAATCGGCGTCACGGCCATCAATCAAACGCAGGATCTGACAGCGAGATTGGCGCTCGATCAGCGTTAGAATAACACTTTCTTGGCCGTTACGTTTACCGACTACGGTATCCAACTCAAAGTGACCGAACTCCTGACGCTGGTCAATACTTTCAGGCCGATCTTCGATACTCCGTCCGGCCAGACGCTTATGCTTGGGTGAATGGTGGTGTTTAGTGCGGCGCCGATTTTTTTCGAGCAGATCAAGATTACGGACTTCAAGTAGTTGCGCATCGATATAGTGGTATAACGTCTTGGTCGAAACCATCTCCTCAGGTTGATATAAGCCTTCAAGTTTAGCACGGCCCACCGCGGCATCAGGCGACCAACCGTCTTGGTGCAAATGGGCCGTAAAGTAGTGGATAAAGTCAGCGACACCAGCGAGTTTCAAAGGTCGATGACAGGACATTCGGTTAGCTTCGTATTTGGCCTGTGCCGCTTCTGGCGAGTACTCGCGGTGATATTGCCGTTGACCGTTCACTTTTTTAACTTGGTCGATCTCACCACGGCGTAGTTCATTACTGATTGTTTGATGACAAACACCGATAACTCTAGCAATTGCGCGGTTAGAGTATCCTTGGCTGTGTAGCGTGGCGATTCTGCCGCGCTCAAATGAAGTTAGGTGGTGACCTTTTTCTCGGACTGTGGTATTCTGTTCTTGCATCAAGACAATAACCTCTTTCATTTTTGTGTTGGAACATCAATGATAACAGAGATTTGTCTTGGTGTTTTTTATTTTTTCAATTAGCTGGATCTAATTGGCTAACTTGATTATAAAACGCGCGACATATAATTCACCTCAGCTGTACGACTTTTTTGTATTAATACAAAAAAACACCACTTTCAATTAAGAAAGTAGCGCTTGATCGTGATTAATTTAATGCCGCTGGCAGGGGTCGAACCTGTACTTCCCGAAGGAAACAGCACCCTGAATGCTGCGCGTCTGCCAATTCCGCCACAGCGGCAAATTACTTTAGCACTTAAATAGTTTAGCATTTTCCCGGTAGTGAGGTCAAGTTTCTTTTATGTAAAAAGTATAAATAACCAATTCTAGTTAAACACAAACATTGACGCTCCCGTTTGACCTGCCTTATAATAGGAATACGGAATTTCATTAGGAGGAAATTATGCAAATTTTTACCCTTATTTTAGCCGCACTCATTGGTTTAGAGCACCTGGGAATCATGGCATTAGAAATATTCGCCGGACCCAAAAGTCAGGCCAAAGCGTTTGACATGCCACTTAACTTTGTGAAATTGCCAAACGCAAAGATTGCTTTAGGCAATCAAGGTATTTATAACGGTGCACTGGGATTGTTGATCCTAAGTAGTCTTTTTATTTTCAGCGGTACCGCTTTGACCACTTTACTTAAATTATTGATGCTTTTTATCATGATCGTTGCGCTTTACGGCGGCTTTACGGCGACCAAGAAAATCTTTGGTTTGCAATTTTTACCGGCCACGATTGTTTTCATCTTACTGTGGCTATAAAAAACGCCTAGGCAATTGACCTAGACGCTAACGGTTATTCTACTTCAGTAGTATTATCTTCAGTGTCATCAGCTTCGTCGTTGACGACTAAAACTTTGGTCATACTGTGCCGGACAACATAACTAGTTGTTGAGCCAAGCATGATCCGTGATAGCGCATCGACCCCACTTTTACCCATGACGATCAAATCGATATCGTATTTTTCTGGCAGTTCTTCAGCAATCGCTCTTTTAGGCATCCCGTTAGCTAAGATCGTGGTCACCTTAAGCCCCGCTGCTTTAGCGTCTGCTTCCGCTTCGTTCAAAATTTGTTGAGAACGATCTCGCATGTCGGAATAAAATTGGGCTGGTGCTGCCATACTGCCATACGCGACAAATTGTTGCTCATTGACGATGGAAGCAATAAACAGTTCCGCAGCAAATTTTTTCCCGAGTTCAATGGCCTCTTTCAAAGCGACTTCTGCGTTACGGCTACCGTCTAACGGAACTAAAATGTTTTGGTACATATCGGCACCTCTTTCGTTTTTGATAACCTTAGTATACGTTAGAACCAATAATGAACGACAGAAATATGCATACCTATAATAAATAAGGAGGTCCCCATGACCATTGCAATTGGCGTTAGTACTGGTAACGGTAGCATTATTGCGACCGATTCACGGCTGACGATGCAGCTAAAGCATCGTCTATTTGTACGTAGTGACGCTACGACTAAAATTTTTCAGCTCAATGATTGTTTGCTGGCTACAGCAGGTCAATACAATCTTAAATTTAACAACCAGTGGCTCTCAATTAAAGAGTTTCTACTTAATTTTACTGCGCGCCATCCCGATCTAACCGCCGCAAACTTAGCTAATTCACTGCAGCAAGAACTAGCCAACACCAATCTAGCCAGCAATGATTTTATTCTGGCTAAGAATAATTCGGTTTGGCATATTAGCGACCAGACAATAACTAAAACACCATACATCGCAATTGGCCAGCAAGCGGCGGTCGCTGAATTTTATAATCTGTATCCGGCTTTTACAAACACTGGCACAATCGAGTTACTAGCTACCGAGTTAAAAAATAATTTAACCCATTTTATCGCTGCACATCCACAATTTGGCAAAATTGGTGGCCCAGTACAAATTGCGTATAGCACAAATAATGACGCATAAAAATTCAAAAAAAGCTGGCGGCACTAAAATAGATATGCTATACTATAATAGTTGAAATTGCGGGTGTAGTTTAGTGGTAAAATATCAGCTTCCCAAGCTGAAGTCGCGAGTCCGATTCTCGTCACCCGCTTAAGTGAATAAACGTTTTTAGGAGCAGCACTTTATTGCGTAAGTGTTGTTTTTTTATACTCTTTTTACGAACACTACCATAATCGACGCAACAAAATAAACACACCAAAGACCCACAGAATCGGTGCACCCAAGAACAGCAACAATGCAATAAAGAAATGAATGACCCCGGTTGAATAAGCCAGTGCATTGGGCGTCTGCGCTAATATATTGTAAGGTAACACATTGGCGAAGCGTCCTAAATTATACTGCTGGCGACGCTGTTCCCAATTAAAATGAAATGCATCAATTGGGACGCTAACGGTTTTTTTAACAAATGGTATCGTTGCTAATGGATAGAAGAACAACAAGTTTACTAATAACAAAAAGTCGCGGTCCGTAATTTGTATAATTAAGCCATGATTACCTAGGTGTACAAAAAGTAATAAACAAGCAAATGGTAAAATACCACTTCTTAAATAGCGATAGTATTTTTTCATCAATACGACCTCCCTTTACCAGTCGAATCACAATGCCAGTAAAAACACTTATTACTAAGTTTTCCTACCAATTAAATTTAGGTGCACAATTAGAACAACCACCACAATAATAAACGCCAGCCACTTTCCCAATCAAATGGCCTTGCTTTTCTGTATATTTGGTTGGATCAAAGTCAGCTAATGACCTTAAGTATTTTCCTTTGATAAAACAAAAACCGATAACAAGCAATAAAATCGCCATTAAGTTAGCCAACACAAGGGCAATTGTGTCTTTCACCAACTTTCTTTAGAATGCGCTAGCTAAATATTCCATAACACGCTGTTGTTGCCACTGGGTATAACCAGGTGCAATGATTTGCGTCATTTCCGCAATACTTAATTATGCATGACGAATTGTCAAACATACTCAATCTTATTTGCCATTTATTGCTCCTACTCCTGAATGGTTTGACCCCAAAACTTCATTTCACCACTAGCACAAGCACACGGTAATATTTCGCAACACACCTTTACCAGTGCCGTTACTACCTGATAAGGCACCCACTGAATGACGCGGAATTTGATAAGAAACAGCTTCTAGTTTAAATTTCACTAACACAAGCAGCTCAACTTCAACAATAGGCTCCATGGCCACTCCCCTGATTGTAAACCGCTTTCAATGCAATTATAGCGCAATAACTAAAAAGGCTAAGCCCTAAATCAGACTTAACCCATTTACAGATACGCGGTATAAAATAAATAGCCGGCCAAACCAAATGCGGAAAACGCAATAATAATGCGCAATGGCCGTACTGGCACGTGGCGAATGACCACTGGTCCAATATAGCCGCCAATAAACATACCAAGCCCCATCGGTACCACCATCCACCAATAAATTTTAGTAGTAACAGCATAGATCACCAACGATAACCCATTGGCCAATAAACAAGTAAAGTTTTTGATCGCATTGGTGACCGCAAATGATTTATTCAACGTGACGATCAAAATCGATAACAAGATCATCCCCGCTGAAGCGCCAAAATAACCGATATAAACACCGACTAACAAAATCGCTAAATTTTTAAAAAACGTCACCCCGCGACCGGCGGGCTTAGGCGCATCTAGAATTTTTGACTGGTGAAATTGCGACCACAGCATCAAAACACCAGCGCCAAAAACTAAGAATGGTACCACCCGTGTAAAAGTTTTTGCCGGCGCGACAACAAGTAAAACACTGCCAATAACGCTACCCACTAACACATACACCGCAACTTGCCACAAAGTTCGGTGACTACTATTCAGTTCCTTTATCGAGGAAACACTGGAGCCTAAACCGGTAAAAATCAGCGCGGCCGTATTTGTGGTGTTAGCGCTGATCGGTGGCACGCCGAGCATCAATAAAACCGGGTATGACACTAACGAAGCTAGTCCCGCAATCGAAGAAACTAATCCGGCAGCGGCACCACTGACTAATAAAATAATTACCATCAACCAAACTGACACGCTTGATCACTTCTTTCCATAATTAACCCACTCAAGCTGCTGTTTTACGTGCGGCCTGTTTTTCCAAATGTTGGGCCCAAATATTGATTCCCAACGAGATCAGCATTAAGATCAGTGCCAACAGCATGATATTGTGCAGGCCATGATGTAAAATCAATCGCATTTGCGGCAGCAGATGACTCGGTAACGAATCAATATTAGTCGCATCACTTAGCTTATTCATCATTTTCATCGTGATCGTTCCACTAGACTTAGTGACTCCTTGGCGCAACGCATTATTCATGACCAAACCAAAAATCGCGGCGGTAAAAGTTTGACTAAGCATCCGAATCAAAAAGCTAAACGAAGTCGCCACGGGAATATCTTGTTGCTCAGCATCTTGTTGCACCTTAACCTGTAGTTCATTGAAACATGCACCGTTACCTAAACCTTCAAAAGCACCAGCCACCAACAACAGCCAATACGGTGTTTTAACACCACCCATCAACAAAACAAAGGCGATCGTCAACGTAATGATGCCAAATGCCAATACCTTTTGTGGCGAAAAATATTTGCGCAGTGGCGCTACAGAACCAGAACCAATAAAGTTAGTGAACGAGCTAGGGATCTGCGTCGCCCCACCAATTAAAGCCGTAGTACCCAGCAATCCTTGCGCCCACATCGGACTATAGATCAAGAAACCAACAAAGGCACCCCAAATGATGGTAAATAACGCAAAATCGATCATCAAATCACGATTTTTGAATAGACGGCTAGGAATGATCGGATCAGCAACCCCTTTTTCAAAGTGAACCATACTGCCTAGACTGACCACTGCAACCACTAGTGCTATAACAACAAAAAGCCTGCTGGCACTGCCGATCATTTCAATACCTGCCAATAGGCTAGTTAGCCCGATCGTCATTAAAATGGAACCTAAGTAATCAACTGGCTTAGTCCGACCAACCGTTTTTTCTTTTTTGTAATAAATTTGTACTAGTAACGCTGATAGCAAACCAATCGGCACATTGAGATAAAATACCCAGTGCCAGGTAAAGGCATCGACGATAAAGCCGCCGACTAGCGGCCCAATGATCGTGGCCGTACTGTAACTGGCCGACACGAAACCCAGCACCTGCATCCGTTTGCGCGGATTAGTGTACATTCGCGCGTAGATAATGTAAGGCAGCGAGACGACCCCACCATTACCAATGCCAGCAATCGTCCGCGCAATGATCAGAAAAACGATATTCGGTGCCATCCCTTGCAACAGCGAACCTACGACAAAGAACAACGCCGCTAACTGATAGCTGCGTTTATTGCCGATATGTTCACCAAGTTTGCTCCATAATGGTGTGCTGACTGCTGTACCTAATAAGAAAACGGCTACGATCCAGCCCATCATTTCGAGCCCATGCAGATCGGAAATGATGGCTGGCAACGCCGTATTAATGATTGTGCTGTCCAAGCCACTCATTGCATTCGATAACAATAATGCGCAAGTCACGATTAAAATATTCCGTTTTGACAAAAAATTCGCTTCTTCCTCCAAATAATTACTCTCTTTATGTTACAACTTATACCTTGATTTTAAAAATAAAATCGAAAACAACCGCTTGTATCGTGACCAAATTCATTTATAATTTAAGTGATATTAAAATAACAGTATCTGTATAATATACGCACAGTAATTAATAATTTTAGATCAGAAATGAGGCTAACCATGGCTAAACCTTTTCAACCCAAATACGAACCCAGCCGCCACCTACTTGATTTCCACATTGCCGGCTTTACTTATTACGACGGTCTTGATGTGATCAACGAGCTAACTTTAGGTAAACCCGTGACCCTAGTAGCCGAGCCAGATAACCCCGCTGACAGCGAAGCCATTGCGCTCTACTATCACAAGCACAAACTCGGCTACGTCCCAGCAGCTAAAAACGAATTCATCAGCAAGCTGCTGTATTTCGGCTATGGCGCTTTTTTAGAAGCGCGCATTCAATACATGAACAAAGAAACCCACCCTGAGCGCCAATTTCGCGTCGTCGTTAAGTTAAAAGATAATCGCAACTAAAAAATGGTCGTTGTGACATAAGTCGCTTATGCCCAATGCCTTCTTTGCACTTCCGAACAATATAGTTAAAACGTGTGACATAAGGCAACTTTTTCCGCTTAGCTACGAGCGGCAAATAATCCACTACGTGAATCATTCGCCGCTCTAGGCTAATGCTCAAAAGCTGAACGCCTTATGTCACACTCTCATTTTTTCACGCAACGATTTGTGCAAGACGTTCCAAATTAACATTAAAAGCATACTTAGCAATGGGCGCCAACAAACTTAAAGGTAAGTTATTTTCATCTAGCAAATATAGGTCTTCTTGTATCTGTACACCGGCAGTAACCTGACGTAGTGTAAAGACTAAATCATATTCCAACCAACCTTGTCTACTGTGATAAGTAATCATCGTCCCACTATTTGTCACCGTAATCACTTCATGCTTATTTAGTGCACCTGCCCCACGAGTCACCTGAAACTGCGCTGCTACAGCGGTAACTGACTGAATATCTGGTACCCATTCGTGCAACCGGCGCGGATCTGCCAGTAGCGCCTGTATCCCTGTCATTGACGTTGTTACATCCAAAATATTAGTAAAAACTGCTTTTTGCATAAAAGTAAAGCCTCCTTGTCTTTGATGGCTTTACTTTACCCAATTTAGCGCAATATAAAAAATAAGAATACTAATATTTAGAATTGATCATAAGTTTTTTCTTGAAAAAGCTCGGCAAAGATCTGTTCCCGTTGCTGCGCCACTAAGGCTAGATCTGCTTTTTCCTCAATCTGTGCAGTTTGCGCTAACAAATGATAAAAATTAGCTAGCATATAATGCGAATCATGCGCCGTAGTAAATTTAATTCCCCTAGCCACCCACTCCAATGACAACGTGTACTGCTGCAAATAAAAATAACTCAATGCCACTAAATAGAATAAAATATTTTGATTTTCTGTGTATGGTATAGCGGCTAAATTATGCATTGCTTGATCGATTGCGTGCTCAGTCCGTCGCGGCGCCTTTAATTTAGCTGCGATCAAACCCAACGATATCCGCGCTAAACGGGCCAAAGTTGTGTTAGTCGTCCCTGTACTGGCCAGGGATAAATGCAGTAAGCGTTGTGTTTCCGTTAAATCAGCACTGACCTGCAAAGTTGCCACTGCTAAATAATAATAGTAGGCCTGGGTCTGCTCAACACTACTAATATTCGCTAAGACGGCCTCGCTTTGCAAGAAATCGGCTAGTGCCTGATAACAATGCTGATTACATAGTTCCGCCAGACGGGCATTTAAATTGGGCAACTGACTGACGGCAAAATTATGCGCCAAACTAATTTCGGTCAGACTGATCCCTAAGCGCTGGCATAAACTGATCAACAACTGCGCATTTGGCCGATACTTATCATGTTCAATTGCTGATAACATTGGCTGCGAACAAATGCCCGCCGCAACTGTTTTTTGCGCTAAATGCTGTGCTTGTCGAGTTTGTTTTAACAATGCCCCAATACTTGCCGCCATTGATATTGTCCCCCTTTTTTATTCGTTAGTCGCATTATACACTTGCTATTAATAAAAAAACTAGGCCCAAAATCAGCCTAGTTTGTACTTATTTATTCGTAATCCACTTCATCATCGTCGATCTGCCGCTCCAGCAGCCGAATTTCCTCATCGGTCGTGCTGATCTCTTCGTTGATTTCTGCCAACGTTTGCCCTGAAGCACTGTAACCTTTATACAAGGCGGTCACATAATCCGTTTCGGCTAACTGCCGCGCGTGCTCACGTAAATTACCTAATTGTAAGATCAAATCTTCATATTCACGATCGTTCATTAAGTTCACCTCAGCTTCTATTAATGGCTACATTCAAAAACTAAGCACAGAGGCTAGGCCAACGCTTCTGGCGCCGCCAATTGTGGGCCCTGGCCGTTACGAGCCAACACCCAATCATCATAATTCCACTCTTCGGTTGCTCTTCTGGATTGGAAATAATCCCACCGTGACTCGCGCTCCAATTCGATCACCTGTCCGCCAGGTCCAACCGACACCCAATTATACGAGCCATTATCGTGGGCAAATTTGACCCACTGTACTTTAAAGGATTGGCGCTGTCCTTGATCATCAATGAAAAATCTGGGTAACGTGTCCGTGCGCATATAGTGCAATCCCCGCGCATAATCAGGATCAACCGTTTGCCACGTCTGTTCAGCTATATGCACCACGTCGCCTTTGATCGGTAATTTCAGTTGTTCCGCAGCAACGAAAAAGCGATTGTAACTGATCAGACGCTCATCAGCGCCATAAACTAGCGTAACGTGCGCATTATTCGGGCTAAAATCCGGCGTCATTTGAAAACAATCCACCCGAACCTGTTCGCGATTGCGCCGGTGCGTTTCTGTGGTGACCAATTTAAATCCATCAGGAATAATTAATGCCGGAACCGCGCGTTGTTTGATCAATACATGATTAGCCATTTAGTTCGTCCCCCTTATTTGACAATAATTGATCGAGATCACGATCAACTATCCCTAGAAATTGCTGTAAAATTGTACGTTGTTGGGTATCAAATGAATCGACCAACGCTTGATTGATCTGCGGTAAGCGCTGAAGCAACTGTTGGTACTGCTGCTGACCTAAAGCTGTTAATTTAATCACGCGGCTACGACCATCCGTCGGTGACTTTTCTTTGACAACGTAACCGAGTTTGATCAACCGATTAAGCCGCCGAGTTACGTTGCTGGGATTTAAATAGATGACTTTAAATAGCTCTTCCTGCGATAAAGTCCCCCGCTCACCAACTTTCAAAATGAAAAAATACGTGCTGGCTGTTAAATTCAGGTCCTTTAACTGCTGATTCAAATATTGGCGAATTTTTTGCGCCACCAGATTGAATTGCCGAATATAACTGTCCATTTCATCGATCATCAACCTCACTTCTTTCCTTTATGCGTGCCCGAATCAATATGACTAGCGCCACCGCCAATAACATAAACGCCACTAGATAAGTGCCACGCTGAGCCTGGAGCAAAAGTGCCGCGCAACCCCTAAAGCCGTACTGACTGACCGGTGGCTGAAAAATGACAACAACCGATAAAAAATCAAAGTCGACAGCGTGGTACCCAAAACTAAGCCAAGCTCACGCACTAACGAGTTAGTCGCACCAGCTAATCCCCGCATTTTATTGGGCACTGCTTGCATGACGATCACATTGTTCGGCGTGCTGAAAACAGCCGTCCCGATCGCGATCAGAACCGAATTAAAAATAAAATACGTCGGTTCATACTGTGCTGTAGACAGTGCCAAAGTCAACTGAGCACCCACTAAAATCGTCATCCCAATCAACATTTCCAAGCGCTGATCATAACGATCGGAAAGATAACCAGCCAATGGTGAAGCCACTAGTGAGACGATCGGCGTGACCATTAATAATACTCCGGTGACCCCTGGTGAGTATTTCAACGCTAATTGCAAATACAATGGCGCTAAAATCGTGAAGAAATACGAAACAATGAAGCTCAAAAACGCAACTAACAGACTCTGACTAAATAAATGATAACGAAAAATCTTAAAATCTAGCAACGGTAACGTAACCCGCCGTTCGATCCGCCAAAACACATAACTTAAACCCATGGTTAATAACAACATGAGCCACCAATAACTGACTTGCGTCGTTGCCACATACAACGTACTAGCAGCCAAGGCCAAAATCAGCGCCCCCAGCCAGTCAATTCGCCCACTGTGTTGCGACTTATTTTTCGGAAAAATCACGAGTTCAGCCAATAAACACAGCAACCCTAATGGTAAGTTGACCCAAAAAATATAGTTCCAAGGTAACTGAACCAAGATCAAACCGCCTAGGCCAGGTCCAGCTAAAGCCCCTAGCGAAATAAAGATACCTTCAATTCCAAAGGCGCGGCCCAATTGTTCTGGTGGAAAAGTATCAGTCACCAATGCATAACTATTGGCCATCGTCATACTAGCACCAATGCCTTGGACTAAGCGGCCCAGCAATACAACTACCAAATAACCGCCTAAACCGGCCAAAAATGACCCGAATAAAAAGACTAATGTGCCCCATTTAAATACCCGACTACGGCCAAACTGATCACCTAGCTGACCAAACAATAGTAACGTCGCACAAATGGTGATCAAATAACTAGAAATAATCAAAGTGGTTGCGCCTGTGGTGATCGATAAATCTCGGGCGATCGCCGGAATCGCAATCGCGACGATGCTGCCATCGACGATCACCATGAAGAAAAACAAACCAATAACTGATAAGATCGTCCAACGCTGAATCGGTGATTGCATTTTATCCACCTCCTCGCGTAGTATAAGCTATTTTATTTGCTTAAGCAAGTAAATTAACTCACCTTATTTTTCCGCGGCAGCTAAGCGATAAATATCGGCGATAAAGTCAGCTTTATAGCGATTATATTGTTCAATATCATTGGCGAACAGTTGCGCACCTTGCAGTTTGATCTGTGCATATTGCTCCCGGGCAGCCCGATGTGTCCGCAAATAATCACGTAACGCTAAGTGATGACGTAGCGCCAGTGAATCAGCTAAGCAAACATATAAATGATGTAGCTTTAAAACCGACTTTGTGGGCTCATAACTAAAGGCGTAACGTTGGGCCACGCCTAATTCACCTTCGCAGTAATAACCTAATTTTGCTAAGCTAGTAATCAGCGTCTGCAGTTGACTGGCTTGTGCGATCACAATATCGATATCAATGATCGGCTTAGCAGCCAAGCCAGGCACTGCTGTACTACCAACATGTTCAATGCGTGTAAATGAACCCGCAATACTAGGCATTAAATGGGCAACGATTTGTTTAAATGCCAACGGCCAAGTGGCTTGATAAGGAATCACTTCAATATGTTCAGTTCGCATAACAATTTCCTCCACTATTTAATTAATTCAGATCAAAAAAGCAGTCTCCCTTAGGAAACTGCTGCTTGTAATAATGTAATTTCGGCATCCGTTAAGGCGCGATAGGCACCAGCGGCCAACGTCGTATCTAACTGCAAGCCGCCCATCTCTATTCGCTGCAACGTCAGCACTTCTTTACTGACTGCTTGGAAGAGGCGTTTAACTTCATGAAATTTACCTTCATGTAAGGTCACTTCGATCTGACTTTGCTGCTGCACTGGATCAACCGCTAAGATCCGCAAATCGGCGGGCGCAAATTCATTGCCTGCCTTCGTCGTAATACCAGCCGCAAAACGTTGCTGATCAGCCGCAGTAACGATGCCCGTGATCAACGCGTGATAAACTTTAGCTACCTGCCGCCGCGGGCTTAACAATTGATGCGCCAACTGCCCATCATTAGTCAAAAACAATAAGCCCGTGGTGTCTTTATCCAAACGACCAACTGGAAACAGATCAGCCCGCTGGTCGGTAGCCACTAATAAATCGATCACCGTCCGCTGCTGTGGATCAGTCGTTGCCGACAAAACACCCGCTGGCTTATTCAGCATATAATAATAAAATTGCTGATAATGAACCATTTCACCAGCCACGTCAACTTGATCACGTTCTGGCACCACATTTGCCTTGCTACTGGTAACCACTACCGCATTGAGCTGAACCTGCTTACCGCGAATCAGCCGCTGCACTTCTTTCCGGCTACCAACGCCAGCATGCACTAAAAATTTATCTAAACGCATGATTCAACCTCACTTGATCCGTAAACGCCGTCGTAGTCCGGCGATCCGACTACCTAACAATTGATCGCCTAACCGACTCTTCAGTACCAAATAGCCATACAACGTCGCGCCAACACCAGCAACCAACACGATCACCAGCATACTCTGAACCCGGCTAGCTGGATTTAGGAATAAATACAATACCTGCTGCAAACCAATGCAAACCGCGTACATCACGAGCGCAAACAACAACGTCTCCGAGAAGAATTTGATCAACTCGGCAACTTTCAAATGGAACATGTTGTTCATGGTATTGATCATCAAATAGCTAGCGACCATGAACCCAATTGCCGTTGCCATCAATGGACCAAATACTTTGAACAAATAAATCATAGGGTACTGAACAACAATCTTAACGACTAAGCCAACGACAAAGTAGGCAATTGCCAATCGATTTTGGTATAACCCCTGTAGCATTGCGGCTAAAACGGTAAATAGTCCTAACACGATCGAAGTATAAGACGAGAACTCCAATACTAACGTACCAGTAAAGTCATAACCGTAAAAAATCGTGTACAACGGCTTAGCCACTGCCGCCATCCCGATTGCTGAAGGAATCATAATGAAGAAAAATAATTCGATCGTATTATCGACTTGATCACGAACATCACGGAAATCACGTTTCGTGTAGGCCTCCGATAACAATGGAATCGAAGTGATCGCCATTGATGCCGCCAACGAAACGATGATCATGATCAGTTTATTGGCGTTAAAGGCAAATAAAGAATACAACGTATTAAATGTCGCCCGTGTCCCCACGACAAAATCATCGATCATATTGAAGAACGTATATTGATCGACTAACTGGAAAATCGTGATCCCCGCATCTAAAATGATAAACGGAATCGCCTGACGCACCATTTCCATCAGCATATCGCGAGTCGAAATATCTAACGTATCCGCACTATTATCTGCTAAAACATCCCACTCTTTACGTTTACGCAAATAATACCAAGCCAATACCAGTAAACTGGCCACCGCGCCAATAAAGGCCGCAAATGTTGAATGCGCCACGGCTGTAACGTAACTACCGTGCATGACCTGCATGATCCAATAAGCCGTCACCAACATATAGATCACCCGCGCCACCTGCTCAATAAACTGAGAGACTGCGGATGGTGCCATATCCTGATAACCTTGGAAAAAGCCTCGGAATAGACTCATCATCGGAATCACTAATAACGGCCACGCCAATGACCGAATAACTGGGATTGCATCCTTATCCCCAGTTGAGATCCACGGTGCTAACAAATAAAGTGCCGCCGCCGAAATGACGCCCATGAATACCATTAAATACAGCCCACTACGAAATAATTTACGCCCAGTTTTATATTCATTCATCGCGTTATAGTGCGAGACCTGCTTGGCCACTGCCCCGGGAATCCCGGCAGTAGAAATAATCAGAAAAATACTATAAATATTGTAGCCAATCGCAAATAAGGCATTCGCTTGCCCTCGATCTCGGCCGAACCACATCATCCACGGAATCACGTACAAAGCACCTAAGATACGTGAAAACATACTACCGGCGGTCATCCAGGCCGATCCACGGAGCATTTTTTCTTTCGATGTGGTTGTCTTTTCTTCTGGCTGCTTTGCCATAATCATATCCCTCACAAACTAAGTTTCACGAACATGTCATGCTGGCATATTCCAACTGATTTCCGATTTCCTGTTGCTGGCCGACAGCCATTGATTCATGCTTGCACAGCGCCTTTTCTTTGACGCTTGATGTAAGAAGCTTCTATAATGAAGTAAATAAGTAAAGGTGGCGATCTTATGCAGCAAGCAACATATTTAGTCGCAGTCGATGGCTCTAAAAATGCCGAACGGGCTTTTCAGGCCGCTGTTGATCTAGCAACCGTAACTGGCGCACAATTAACCCTTTTATATGTGATCAATGATCGGGGCTATGATAAACAGCGTTTTGAAGCTGAATATTTACGCCTGATCGACGCTGAACATCAATTAGCCGAAGAGCTGTTGAACACTTATCAAAAAACAGCACAACAGCAGCATATCAATGTGCAACAAGCAATGGTCTATGGTTATCCGAAGGAACAAATCGTCACTTATAGTCGCGATAATCAACCCACTGATCTGATCTTCCTTGGTGCCACCGGGAATAACGCCTTTGAAGACGGTGAACTCGGTGCGACCGCCAGCTACGTGATCCGTCACGCCGCCGCCAATATTTTTTTGGTCAAATAAAACTCGACCAAATTTAATTTTATCATTTTCAACGCGCATTAGATACTAGAAAACGTGCAAAAAGAAGGTGCTGGCATAAATCACAATGTCATTAAGTTAGTGACTTGACAATTATTAGTCCCTGAGGAAATCGCTCGGCTAATTTTAAAACCACCTGATTAGTCATTTCATGATTGCTAATTGGGTGGTTTTTATAATTTAAAGCTAATTTAAAGCGCACTAAAATAAGGGCGACGCAAGATTAGGTTGTCAGTTTACGCGACTCGATAAACAAAACTAACCGCACGCTTAGGTTTTAGTCGCCGCTTATTTTTACGCCCGGGGCGAATCGGGACTAAGTAGGTGCCAAGCTGAATCAATAACGCTTGAAACTTTGCCTGCTGGTTATTGCGGTAATAATACCGCACGATCCTAGTGGCCAGTTTAAAATTAATGGTGTCCCAATGATGGTGATCGGTCTGCGCGACGTAAGCTTGATTAACGGCTGCACTAACCACATTGTACATGATTAAGTTGGCGTAAAGTTCCATTTCAATAAACTGGTCTTTTTTGGAATGAAATTGAATGGCGCCAAGATCATATTTTAGCTTAGAAAAAGCGGTTTCGATGCCCCAGCGCAAATGATATAACCGTTTCATTCGTGGTAATGGAAACTGCTTTGCCGGAAGATTAGTGATCAAGACTTCCCACGCTGGCTTACCGTCAGCTGTTGTCCCAATTTGAAATTTACAAGCCCGGAATTTAACGGTACAAAAGACGCCAAAATCCCACCGCCGATCTTTGGTATTTTTGGAACGAAATGGTTGGTACTGGTGCCAATAATGTTGAATACAATGAATATTTTCACTACTTTTATGCGTAACGTAATAATGATTAGAAGTGGTCACGCGGCACGCGATTGCTTGATCACACTCACCATCTGGCAAATTTTGAATTTCTTTGATACTGCCGCCTAACTTGGCTCGAATAAGATAATGCAACCCCTGGTGCCGGTTTAGATTTTCAATTAGATTAAAGCTTGGGTAGCCACGGTCCATCATCACGATCGAATCGTCTGGTAGGTGATCAAGCATGGCTAAAACACTGCCGCGTTCGTCCATTGCCGTTTTGGGTTGGCTAATACAGTCTTGATAGCTTTTATTTAACAAGTCGTATAAAGTATTAACATGCATTTGACAATAAGGCTTATTTTTTGAAAAATCACAAACGTACTTTGAAGTAGGATTCCAAGGCAGATCAAAGTCCGAGCCATCGATCGCTAATACATGGTAATGGTGATCCAACAGTTGCGCGTTAGCTATTTGCTGGTTGAATTGATGAAAAATATGTTTGAAGCAGTCGGGTTTTAGCTTACCTTTTTGTTGTTCAAAGGCAGAAGCTGAAACTTGTTCATCAATACCAGGAAAAGCATTGAATAACTCAATGTTAAGGCTGTTACCCTGCATATTAAGCATCGTTTTAATCATCGTACCAGCAGTTAATTTCCGTTTACGCGTAAAATCCTGTGGTGAATGAGTGTAATCATGAATATGGCTAACTGTTTCATTGATAATTTGGTCCAGAACGCTTAAACTATTAGTTGGGTTTAACATTAGTGACACACTCCTTATCGGTATTGGATTGTTACAATTAGGCCTGTGGAGGAGAAGGTTTAGTGCCTTCCCCTTTTAGTTTACCAAGTTTAAAGTAAAAAATAAGGCTTCAGCTACATAAATGATGTAGCTGAAGCCCTATTCTTTTTTGTCAATAGCTTAACTTAATGACATTGGCATAAATCAGCACCTTCTTTTTTATACGGATAGCTTAATTAGCCACGATATTAACTAACTTTTGTGGAACTGCAATAACTTTACGTACGGTTTTACCGGCAATAAATTCTTGCACTTTTGGATCAGCTAAGGCTAGTTTTTCCATATCGTCTTTAGAGGTATCCTTGTTGATTTGGACCTTGGAACGTAATTTACCATTAACCTGTAGGACAACTTCAACGGTGTCTTCAACCAACGCACTGGCATCATAAGTTGGCCAAGCCGCATAGGTGATACTTTCATCATGGCCTAACTTCTGCCATAACTCTTCAGTCATATGTGGCGCAATTGGGTTCAACATTTTAATGAAACCTTCAACGTAAGCTACTGGTAGAATTTCAGCTTTGTAAGCTTCATTAATGAAGACCATTAATTGTGAGATCGCCGTATTGAAATGCAGATGTTCGAAGTCTTCAGTGACTTTTTTGACCGTTTGATTGTAGACCTTCGTCAAAGCATCGTCACTAATCGTCGTCACGCGATCACGCAATTCATCTTCATCATCAACAAATAAGCGCCAAACCCGATCCAAGAATTTACGGCTCCCATTTAAACCTTCATCGCTCCACGCAATCGAGGCGTCTAATGGGCCCATGAACATTTCATACAACCGCAACGTATCTGCGCCATATTCAGCCACGATATCATCAGGATTGATGACATTGCCTTTGGACTTAGACATCTTTTCATGGTTGTTACCTAAGATCATCCCTTGGTTATACAACTTCTGGAATGGTTCAGGTGTGGGAACAACACCGATATCATACAAGAACTTGTGCCAGAAACGAGCGTACAATAAATGCAAGACCGCATGTTCTGCACCACCAATATAAAGATCAACTGGCAACCACTGCTTCAATTTTTCTGGGTCAGCGATCATGTCCTTATTGTGCGGATCAATATAGCGCAAGAAATACCATGAACTACCAGCCCATTGTGGCATGGTGTTGGTTTCGCGCTTACCTTTACGGCCATTTTCATCGACCACATTGACCCAATCTTCAACATTGGCCAATGGACTTTCTGTACTACCAGAAGGCTTAACGTCCGCCGTCTTTGGTAAGATCAACGGTAATTCGTCCTCTGGTACCAAGGTCGTTTCGCCATCTTCCCAATGAATCACAGGAATTGGTTCACCCCAATAACGTTGCCGCGAGAAGATCCAGTCACGTAAACGATAATTAACTTTGCGTTCACCAATACCTTTTTCTTCCAACCAATCCAACATTTTCGCAATGGCTGTTTTTTTATCCAAGCCATTTAAAAAGTCAGAATTGATGTGTGGACCGTCTTCAGTGAAAGCTGCTTCGTCGATGTTACCACCTTCAATTACAGGCTTGATCGGCAAATCGAAGGTCCGTGCAAATTCATAGTCACGATCATCATGTGCAGGTACCGCCATGATTGCCCCAGTCCCATAAGAAGCTAAAACGTAATCGGCGATCCAAATCGGAATTTGTTCACCATTAACCGGGTTGATCGCATAACTACCAGTGAAAGCACCTGTTTTTTCTTTAGCCAGATCAGTCCGTTCCAAATCACTCTTCTTAGAAACTTCTTCTTGATAGACCGCAATTGCGTCTTTTTGGTCTGGTGTCGTTAGTTGTTCAACCAAATCATGTTCTGGTGCCAGCACCATGTAGGACGCACCAAACAACGTATCAGGTCGTGTTGTGAAGACTTCGATCTTAGCGTCATCATGTCCGGCAACACTAAAAGTAACACTAGCCCCTTCAGAACGGCCAATCCAGTTGCGTTGCATTTCTTTAATGCTTTCTGGCCAATCAACTAAGTCTAGATCATCCAATAAACGTTCCGCATAAGCAGTAATTTTCAGCATCCATTGCCGCATTGGTACCCGATAAACCGGGAAGCCGCCACGTTCCGTTTTACCATCGATCACTTCTTCATTAGCCACAACAGTACCGCCTAATAAATCAGGCGCCCAGTTGACCAAAACTTCGGACTCGTAAGCTAAGCCCTTTTTGTACATTTGTTCAAAGATCCATTGTGTCCATTTATAGAAATTAGGATCCGTCGTGTTAACTTCACGACCCCAATCGTAGGAGAAACCTAACGAATTGATCTGCTTACGGAAAGTTTCAATATTTTTCCGGGTAAAGCTAGCTGGTGAATGCCCAGTATTCAACGCATATTGTTCCGCTGGTAACCCAAAGGCATCCCAACCCATAGGGTGCAGCACGTTAAAGCCTTGCATCCGTTTCATCCGCGCAATAATATCGGTTGCCGTATAGCCTTCTGGGTGACCTACATGCAGGCCTTTACCAGATGGATAAGGAAACATATCTAACGCATAAAAATTCTTTTTCTCTGGATCCTCTGTTGTTTTGAACGTATTGTGCTGTAACCAGTATTGATTCCATTTACGCTCAACCACTTTGTGATTGTAACTCATGAGTTAACTCCCTTTCAGCTGTATGATAAGAAAAAAGTCCCACAGGAAATAATTCCTGTAGGACGAATGGACCGCGGTGCCACCTACATTTTGCGCTAAAAACGCAACACTTTGCCATAACGCGGCACACGAACCGACCTACTTGAGTTCAATCGATTATTCCAAGGTGAGTTCACTTATTCCCGCTACGATTTTCCATTAACCAATCGCTTGCTGGCTAGTCGCAAATAAGTTACTACTCCTCATCAACATTTCTTATTAATACTCAAATCATACCAAAAAGAATTTTTTAATTCAAGATTGTTTTACCATAACATGGTACACTACGTGTGGTGCTAGTTTGTAACATTTAGAAATTTAACAAAAAAGTCCAACCCAGTTAGACTCATAAGTGACAAAACTTAAAAGGAGTAATAACTGTGTTGAACCACCTCAAGTTTAAGCAAAATCGTCACGAATTACAAGTTAGTTTCCATTACTTTTACCAGTTATGTTCATTGCTTTATCAGCGTTATTGTCCGCGTAGCGTCATTGAGCGGCGCAACGTTGAACATACTAAAATTACTGATATTAAACTTTTAGCTTTACTGTGCTTACAAGTCACACTGGGAATTCAATCGCAACGCCGCTTCTATTATCTGATGGCAGCGTTTATGCCGCGGCAAATGGTGGTATCACGTTCACGTTTCAACCGCCGCGCGCAACAATTACTGGCAGTAGTCAATGCCATTCGCTCAGGTATCACTAAGGATTATGCTCATTCGGGCGACCTAGCGATTATCGACAGTTTACCCAACCCACTATGTGCCAAAGTTCGTAATTTCAGAGTTAGAATTTTTGCTGGGAAGGCCAACATTGGCTATAATGCCACCAAGAAAATGCCATTTTATGGGTTTAAAACCCACATGGTCGTCACGGCTAATGGCTATATTCTGAATTATGTGATCACGGCAGCCTCAGTTCATGATGCTAAGGTAGCGCCTGAGCTAATTAGCGGTTGTCCTTGTCCCAATATTTTGGCCGATGTTGGTTATGTTGGGAAAAAACTCAAGACCAGTTTTAGGGCCCTAGGCTATAACTTATGGACGCCTTATCGTTCTAATATGAAAGGTGCTAAACAGCATAATAAGCGTCAACTCAAGGCGTTACGGCGGACAATAGAGTCACGCTTTTCAATTTTAGCCCAGCAATTTGGGATTGAAACCAATCTCACCCGTAGTCTATTTGGTTTTCAATTAAAGATTGAATTGACGATATTGGTATACAATTTAGGCTTTTTTGATTTTATGACGAACTAGCACCACGCGTGGTACACTATCCTTATTTATACGAATAAACCGACTTAATTTATAAAATAGGAGTTATTTCCATGTCCACGAAATCTTTTCGCCAGCGGCTATTATATTATAGCTTAGGTGCTTACCTTATCTTCGCCCTGTTTTTTTGCTTAGTTTGGCAGCAAGTCCCTTGGCTGACTCAATTTGATCTATCCGTCAACGCTTGGTTCACTAATTTGCGTACCACTTGGCTTAATCCTAGCGTTATTGCCATCACCAATTTTGGTAATCCCAGTAATAGCGCACTGTTAAACGCAGTCGTTTTGATTATTCTGCTCAGTTTCCGCCAGCAGCAACTAGCATTGTTTAGCCTAGTCAATGTTGCTTTAGTCGGTGGCCTCGGCAATCATTTAGTGAAACAATTAGTGATGCGTCCACGACCAACCGCCGCTACTCATCTAGTCTACGCTGGCGGGTACAGTTTTCCCAGTGGCCACGCTGCTGGTAGTATGGCCTTCTTCGGCGCACTGATCGTCATCACTTACTACCTAGTTGCCGATTTTAAAAAGCGCCGTATACTAAATAGTTTATCGGCGCTTCTCATTCTCTTGATTGGCCTAAGTCGTATCTACGTCGGCGTCCACAATACTAGTGACGTGCTAGCTGGTTGGACATGGGGATTTGCTGGACTTTGTTTAACCTGGTGGTTATTTTTAAAATTCAATTTATTACCTAATAAAAACGCTGCCGATTAAGCAGCGTTTTTATTAGGTTTACGATCAGCCAAAACATTAATTAACAACGCAACGATCATCAACGCGACGGAAACATAATAGATCACGTGTAAGCCGCTATATAAAATCTGCCGCAGTGTTGGCAGTAATTTAGCAGGTAGATCAACCGCTGTTTGCGGATTGACCAATTGGTTCATCATATCACTGGTCACACCGCGATCACGATATTGTTGGACGCCACTAGCTAAGTGTAAATTAATCACAATACCATAAACCGAGACCATCAGTGTCTGCCCCAACGTCCGACAAAGCGTATTAAATGAGGTCGCCACACCAATTTGATCCTTAGTCACTGAATTTTGGGAAACTACGGTGGTCGTCGTGATTGTCACACCAAAACCAAGCCCAAGGAAAGCAGCAATAACGAGGAATAAAGCAAATTGTGTCGTCTCTGGTACGATAGCGAGCACAAAACTGCCAATCGTCAATAAGAGTAGACTCCAGAACAAGATCAACCGCGGCCGATATTTAGCCAATAAACCGCCTGTAATAAACGAAGCTACCACCCACATCAATGAACTGGGCGTTACCACAAAACCACCCATCGAAGCCGGTAAGCCTAAAATGCCTTGCATCCACATTGGCATATACACTTCAAAGCCCATTAAAAAGCCACTAACTAACGCCGCCACCACATTTTGCACATTAAAGGTCGTATTTTTAAATAGATCTAACGAAATAATTGGGTCAGCCACATGTTTTTCAGTACGAATAAATAGCCAAAAACAGCCAACTGCCAAAATAAACAACCCGATCAGCCAGAATGTGAAGCCTTGTTCCATGACTTGGAAAGCATACATGATCGTCAATAGCGTCAGCATTAGCCAAATACTGCCCCAATAATCGATTGGCGCATGGGTGACTTTACGTTCCTCATCTAAGAATTGCCAGATCAACCAAATCGTAATAATGCCAATTGGCACATTGAGAAAGAAAATCCAATGCCAGCTTAACCGTTCAACAATAAAACCACCTAATAACGGCGCCACTACCGAAGCAATACCCCAAGCCGAGCTGTTAAAGCCAAGGACCTTTGCCCGCTTTTGTAGCGGATAAATATCGGCAATGATCGTAAATGATACGGGCATGATCGCCCCCGCGCCAATTCCTTGTAACGCCCGGAAAATGATCAACGTGATCATATTTTGCGCTAAACCACACAAGGCGGAGCCAATAATAAAAATTGCCAAGCCGGTAATAAATACGGGCTTGCGGCCAACCCGATCAGCCAATTTACCATAAATCGGCGTTAACATCGCATTGGTCAATAAGTAAATTGAAAAAATCCAGTTCATCATGTTAAGGCCATGAAGATCACCAACAATCGTTGGCATCGCTGTTGATACGATTGTCCCTTCAATTGCTGACATGAATGTCGCGATAAAAATCGCAACCGTCACCACCATCACATTCGTTTTATTTTTACGCATAACGACTTCCTCTCATTTTTTATAACCATCGCATAAAAAAAGACGGCCCCCACCAAATAAATTGGTAAGGGTCGCCTCTTTTACTCGTTAATCTAGTTCTTGGTGTAATGCGTCAACTTTATCAAGTCGTTCCCAAGGTAAATCAACATCTGTACGCCCAAAATGTCCATAAGCAGCGGTTTGTTCATAAATTGGCCGCTGTAGATCTAGCATTTTAATAATTCCTGCTGGTCGCAAATCAAATACCTTACGAATAGCAGCCACTAATGCCGCTTCAGACACTTTGCTTGTCCCTTGTGTATCGACAGAGATCGACACAGGCTTAGCAACACCGATTGCATAAGCTAATTGAACTTCACAACGCGTTGCAAAGCCAGCAGCGACGATATTTTTAGCAATATACCGTGCTGCATAACTAGCTGAACGATCGACTTTAGTTGCATCCTTACCAGAGAACGCACCGCCGCCGTGCTTAGCATAACCGCCGTAAGTATCAACAATGATCTTACGTCCAGTTAAACCTGCATCACCTTGTGGTCCACCTAAAACAAAACGTCCCGTAGGATTAATAAAGTATTTGGTTTGATCATCTAATAGATCAGCTGGTACCACCGCTTTGATCACTTGCTCGATCATATCCTTGCGAATTTGGTCAAGCGTTGCATCAGGATCGTGCTGTGTACTAATAACAACTGTATCTACACGACTAGGTTTGCCCTGATCATCATATTCAACGGTAACCTGTGCTTTCGCATCTGGCCGTAAATACTTAATAGCCCCAGTCTTACGCAATTGAGCTACCTTGCGCATTAAGCGATGACTCAATGAAATTGGTAATGGCATCAATTCAGGTGTCTCATCAATTGCAAAGCCAAACATCATCCCTTGATCGCCAGCACCGATCTTGTCCAATGGATCTTCATCAGCCTCGCGTGCTTCTAATGAATCATCGACCCCTTGGGCAATATCCGGTGACTGTTCATCTAAAGCCACCATAACGGCACAGTTATCGCCATCAAAACCGTACTTAGAATGATCGTAGCCGATCCGCTTAATTGTATCGCGAACGGTTTTTTGGATATCCACGTATGCACTAGTTGAAACTTCACCCACAACCAGTACTAAACCAGTCGTAACCGTTGTTTCAACAGCCACACGTGCTTTTGGATCTTGTTCTAACATAGCATCTAAGATTGCGTCACTAATTTGATCAGCGATTTTATCTGGATGTCCTTCAGAAACGGATTCTGAAGTAAATAAATGTCTTTCTCGCATAAGAAAAATATTCCCCCTTAAAATAATCGGTTACAAGGCACCTTTGTAGTCGAACTACAAATCCTTTCGGGAACCTAAATATAAACCATAAACTAGTGTAGCACAGTGTTCTAGTCTTTAAAAGGACTCATGAATAAAAAAAGAACAAAAGCAATTTGCTTTTGTTCTTCATCAGCCGTCTTACCGTTAACACGGTACGACGGTCCCAACGGGACTCGAACCCGTGATCTCCTGCGTGACAGGCAGGCGTCCTAACCAACTAGACCATGGAACCATATTGCGGGAGCAGGGTTTGAACCTACGACCTTCGGGTTATGAGCCCGACGAGCTACCAGACTGCTCCATCCCGCGATAATATAAAGGAGGATGAGGGATTCGAACCCTCGCATGCTTTTACACATCTGACGGTTTTCAAGACCGTTCCCTTCAGCCACTTGGGTAATCCTCCAAGCTGAAAATGACCCGTACGGGATTTGAACCCATGTTACCGCCGTGAAAGGGCGGTGTCTTAACCACTTGACCAACGGGCCATACAAAAAATAAAAAAACGGAGAAGGAGAGATTCGAACTCTCGCGCGGTGTTACCCGCCTACACCCTTAGCAGGGGCGCCTCTTCAGCCACTTGAGTACTTCCCCAAAATGGGCCTAAATGGACTTGAACCATCGACCTCACGCTTATCAGGCGTGCGCTCTAACCAGCTGAGCTATAGGCCCATAGTAAAGCGGGTGACGAGAATCGGACTCGCGACAACAGCTTGGAAGGCTGTGGTTTTACCACTAAACTACACCCGCATACTATAGAATAACTGAATATGATGGCGCGGGACAGAATCGAACTGCCGACACATGGAGCTTCAATCCATTGCTCTACCGACTGAGCTACCGAGCCATATTTAAACGGTCCCAACGGGACTCGAACCCGTGATCTCCTGCGTGACAGGCAGGCGTCCTAACCAACTAGACCATGGAACCAATTGCGGGAGCAGGGTTTGAACCTACGACCTTCGGGTTATGAGCCCGACGAGCTACCAGACTGCTCCATCCCGCGATAATATTATATAAAACTTAGATGGTTTAAAACAACATCCATCAAAGATGGACCTTGTAGGACTCGAACCTACGACCGGACGGTTATGAGCCGTCTGCTCTAACCAACTGAGCTAAAGGTCCAAGCTCTTTAAACCTATCGCGGCAAAGGGAATCGAACCCCCGACCTCCCGGGTATGAACCGGACGCTCTAACCTGCTGAGCTACACCGCGATACTTTGGATCTAATCGGGAAAACAGGATTCGAACCTGCGACCCCCTGGTCCCAAACCAGGTGCTCTACCAAGCTGAGCTATTTCCCGAAACTTTTTATGTGTTACTAATGAGCTAATCGCTCAATGCACCCAGTAGGAGTCGAACCTACAACCTTCTGATTCGTAGTCAGACACTCTATCCAATTGCGCTATGGGTGCATAATAATAATGCCGAGGACCGGAATCGAACCGGTACGGTGATCACTCACCGCAGGATTTTAAGTCCTGTGCGTCTGCCAGTTCCGCCACCCCGGCATATTATTAAAGCGGAAGACGGGATTCGAACCCGCGACCCCCACCATGGCAAGGTGATGTTCTACCACTGAACTACTTCCGCATGTATTCAATTAATGCCGACTAGACGATTCGAACGCCCGACCCTCTGATTACAAATCAGATGCTCTACCAACTGAGCTAAGTCGGCATAACTCTCGAGTGCGGGTGAAGGGACTCGAACCCCCACGCCTTACGGCGCTAGATCCTAAATCTAGTGCGTCTGCCAATTCCGCCACACCCGCAAAAATATTTAAAACTGGCAATGAGCCGTGACAGGCTCGAACTGTCGACCCTCTGATTAAAAGTCAGATGCTCTACCAACTGAGCTAACGGCTCAAATGGAGGTTACAGGGTTCGAACCTGTGACCCCCTGCTTGTAAGGCAGGTGCTCTCCCAGCTGAGCTAAACCTCCAAATGAAAAAGTGCGTGGCAACGTCCTACCCTCGCAGGGGGTGCTCCCCCAACTACTCTCGGCGCTAAGAAGCTTAACTTCTGTGTTCGACATGGGAACAGGTGTATCCTTCTTGCTATCGCCACCACACCACTTTCTGAGAACGTTGCGCTCTCAAAACTGGATATTCATTTCTTTGCCCTTAAACTAACACTACGTACATGCTACTTGGTTAAGTCCTCGACCGATTAGTATTGGTCCGCTCCATGCCTCACGGCACGTCCACTTCCAACCTATCTACCTGATCATCTCTCAGGGGTCTTACTTCCATAAAGGAATGGGAAATCTCATCTTGTGGGGGGCTTCACACTTAGATGCTTTCAGCGTTTATCCCGGCCATACTTAGCTACCCAGCGATGCGCCTGGCGGCACAACTGGTACACCAGCGGTATGTCCATTCCGGTCCTCTCGTACTAGGAACAGCTCCACTCAAATTTCCTACGCCCGCGACGGATAGGGACCGAACTGTCTCACGACGTTCTGAACCCAGCTCGCGTACCACTTTAATGGGCGAACAGCCCAACCCTTGGGACCAACTACAGCCCCAGGATGTGATGAGCCGACATCGAGGTGCCAAACCTCCCCGTCGATGTGGACTCTTGGGGGAGATAAGCCTGTTATCCCCAGGGTAGCTTTTATCCGTTGAGCGATGGCCCTTCCATACGGAACCACCGGATCACTAAGCCCGACTTTCGTCCCTGCTCGACCTGTAAGTCTCGCAGTCAAGCTCCCTTATGCCTTTACACGCTATGAATGATTTCCAACCATTCTGAGGGAACCTTTGGGCGCCTCCGTTACTTTTTAGGAGGCGACCGCCCCAGTCAAACTGCCCACCTGACACTGTCTCCCGCCACGCTAAGTGGCGCGGGTTAGAGGGTTCATACAGCAAGGGTAGTATCCCACCAATGCCTCCACCGAAACTAGCGTTCCGGCTTCAACGGCTCCTACCTATCCTGTACAAGCGGTACAAACACTCAATATCAAGCTACAGTAAAGCTCCATGGGGTCTTTCCGTCCTGTCGCGGGTAACCCGCATCTTCACGGGTATTATAATTTCACCGAGTCTCTCGTCGAGACAGTGCCCAGATCGTTACGCCTTTCGTGCGGGTCGGAACTTACCCGACAAGGAATTTCGCTACCTTAGGACCGTTATAGTTACGGCCGCCGTTTACTGGGGCTTCATTTCTGGGCTTCGTACCGAAGTACTAACTCATCCACTTAACCTTCCAGCACCGGGCAGGCGTCAGCCCCTATACGTCATCTTACGATTTAGCAGAGACCTGTGTTTTTGATAAACAGTCGCCTGGGCCTATTCACTGCGGCTGATCGTTAGATCAGCACCCCTTCTTCCGAAGTTACGGGGTCATTTTGCCGAGTTCCTTAACGAGAGTTCTCTCGCACACCTGAGGATACTCTCCTCGACTACCTGTGTCGGTTTGCGGTACGGGTAGTTTATTTCTCACTAGAAGCTTTTCTCGGCAGTGTGACATCAAGGACTTCGCTACTTAAATTCGCTCCCCATCACAACTTGTCCGTACAGGTGCAAGCATTTGACTCACACCAAGACTTATTGCTTGGCCGCACATTTCCAATCGTGCGGATCCTTTAGCCTCCTGCGTCCCTCCATCGTTCAAACAAAATAAACTAGTACAGGAATCTCAACCTGTTGGCCATCGCTTACGCCTTGCGGCCTCAGCTTAGGTCCCGACTAACCCTGGGAGGACGAGCCTTCCCCAGGAAACCTTAGTCATACGGTGGACAGGATTCTCACCTGTCTTTCGCTACTCATACCGGCATTCTCACTTCTAAGCGCTCCAGTTGTCCTCACGATCAACCTTCAACGCCCTTAGAACGCTCTCCTACCATGACCACATAAGTGGTCATCCACAGTTTCGGTATTATGTTTAGCCCCGGTACATTTTCGGCGCAGGGTCACTCGACTAGTGAGCTATTACGCACTCTTTAAATGGTGGCTGCTTCTGAGCCAACATCCTAGTTGTCTATGCAACCCCACATCCTTTTCCACTTAACATAAATTTGGGGACCTTAACTGGTGGTCTGGGCTGTTTCCCTTTCGACAATGGATCTTATCACTCACTGTCTGACTCCCGGATAATTCATCAATGGCATTCGGAGTTTATCTGAATTCAGTAACCCAAGACGGGCCCCTAGTCCAAACAGTGCTCTACCTCCATGATGGTCAATTCCGAGGCTAGCCCTAAAGCTATTTCGAAGAGAACCAGCTATCTCCAAGTTCGTTTGGAATTTCACCGCTACCCACACCTCATCCCAGCATTTTTCAACATACACGGGTTCGGTCCTCCAGTGTGTTTTACCACACCTTCAACCTGGACATGGGTAGGTCACTTGGTTTCGGGTCTACGTCTACATACTAAACGCCCTATTCAGACTCGCTTTCGCTATGGCTCCGCCTTATCAGCTTAACCTCGCATGCAAACGTAACTCGCCGGTTCATTCTACAAAAGGCACGCTATCACCCATTAACGGGCTCTAACTAATTGTAGGCACACGGTTTCAGGAACTGTTTCACTCCCCTTCCGGGGTTCTTTTCACCTTTCCCTCACGGTACTGGTCCACTATCGGTCACTAGGTAGTATTTAGCCTTGGGAGATGGTCCTCCCAGATTCCGACGGAATTTCACGTGTTCCGCCGTACTCAGGATCCTGAACGAAGAGCCGTTGATTTGACTTACGGGACTTTCACCCTGTTTTGTTCAGCATTCCAACTGACTCAGTTATCAACGACTTTGGTAACTCCAAAGTTCAGTCCTACAACCCCACAATGCAAGCATCATGGTTTGGGCTGTTCCCCGTTCGCTCGCCGCTACTTAGGGAATCGAATTTTCTTTCTGTTCCTGCAGGTACTGAGATGTTTCAGTTCCCCACGTTTACCTCTCATAAGCTATGTATTCACTTATGAGTAACCAACGACTAAGTTGGCTGGGTTCCCCCATTCGGAAATCTCCGGATCAAAGCTTACGTACAGCTCCCCGAAGCATATCGGTGTTAGTACCGTCCTTCATCGGCTCCTAGTGCCAAGGCATCCACCGTGCGCCCTTCTTAACTTAACCTATTTGATACCTAACGGTATCACGGTTAGAGTTTAGCGATTAAGAAATACTTTCTTAAAAAACTCTTTAAAACGCAGTGTTAATTCTCGGTTTATATATTACAAAGAAATTGAATATCCAGTTTTCAAAGTACAACGTTTAACAGCTCTCGCTGTTAATGGAGGATAACGGGATCGAACCGATGACCTCCTGCGTGCAAAGCAGGCGCTCTCCCATCTGAGCTAATCCCCCATATTAATTAGAAATGGGCCTAAATGGACTTGAACCATCGACCTCACGCTTATCAGGCGTGCGCTCTAACCAGCTGAGCTATAGGCCCAAAAAAAAGCGTCCAATTAATATAAGTATGAGAGTAAACCTCTCAAAACTAAACAAAGTTTCAAAACAAATCGTGTAGGTTTCCGTAATTATTCCTTAGAAAGGAGGTGATCCAGCCGCAGGTTCTCCTACGGCTACCTTGTTACGACTTCACCCCAATCATCTGTCCCACCTTAGGCGGCTAGTTCCCTAAAAGGGTTACCCCACCGACTTCGGGTGTTACAAACTCTCATGGTGTGACGGGCGGTGTGTACAAGGCCCGGGAACGTATTCACCGCGGCGTGCTGATCCGCGATTACTAGCGATTCCGGCTTCATGTAGGCGAGTTGCAGCCTACAATCCGAACTGAGATCGGCTTTAAGAGATTAGCTTACCCTCGCGGGTTCGCAACTCGTTGTACCGACCATTGTAGCACGTGTGTAGCCCAGGTCATAAGGGGCATGCTGATTTGACGTCATCCCCACCTTCCTCCGGTTTGTCACCGGCAGTCTTACTAGAGTGCCCAACTAAATGCTGGCAACTAGTCATAAGGGTTGCGCTCGTTGCGGGACTTAACCCAACATCTCACGACACGAGCTGACGACAACCATGCACCACCTGTCACTTTGTCCCCGAAGGGAAAGCTGTATCTCTACAGTGGTCAAAGGATGTCAAGACCTGGTAAGGTTCTTCGCGTTGCTTCGAATTAAACCACATGCTCCACCGCTTGTGCGGGCCCCCGTCAATTCCTTTGAGTTTCAACCTTGCGGTCGTACTCCCCAGGCGGAATGCTTAATGCGTTAGCTGCAGCACTGAAGGGCGGAAACCCTCCAACACTTAGCATTCATCGTTTACGGTATGGACTACCAGGGTATCTAATCCTGTTCGCTCCCCATACTTTCGAGCCTCAGCGTCAGTTACAGACCAGACAGCCGCCTTCGCCACTGGTGTTCTTCCATATATCTACGCATTTCACCGCTACACATGGAGTTCCACTGTCCTCTTCTGCACTCAAGTTTTCCAGTTTCTAATGCACTTCTTCGGTTAAGCCGAAGGCTTTCACATCAGACTTAAAAAACCGCCTGCGCTCGCTTTACGCCCAATAAATCCGGACAACGCTTGCCACCTACGTATTACCGCGGCTGCTGGCACGTAGTTAGCCGTGGCTTTCTGGTTGGATACCGTCAAAGGACTAACAGTTACTCTAGTCCCTGTTCTTCTCCAACAACAGAGTTTTACGATCCTAAAACCTTCTTCACTCACGCGGCGTTGCTCCATCAGACTTTCGTCCATTGTGGAAGATTCCCTACTGCTGCCTCCCGTAGGAGTTTGGGCCGTGTCTCAGTCCCAATGTGGCCGATTACCCTCTCAGGTCGGCTACGTATCATTGTCTTGGTAAGCCGTTACCTTACCAACTAACTAATACGCCGCGGGTCCGTCCAAAAGTGACAGCCAAAGGCCGTCTTTTACATTCAGACCATGTGGTCTGAATGGTTATGCGGTATTAGCATCTGTTTCCAAATGTTATCCCCCACTTAAGGGTAGGTTACCCACGTGTTACTCACCCGTCCGCCACTCACGTCAATCAACGTCCACTGCAAGCAGCTTCGGTCGACGTCAGTGCGTTCGACTTGCATGTATTAGGCACGCCGCCAGCGTTCGTCCTGAGCCAGGATCAAACTCTCATATAAAATGAAAATTGATTGCTCAATTGATTTTGTTGCTAGCGAGTTATAATTCAAATTGAATTGACTTCGCAAATGTTTGCTTTATCTCGAACCGGTCCGAAGGCCGGTAAAAAATAAAGACCCTACACATTTGATTTGTCGAAACTTTGTTCAGTTTTCAAAGGTCTACCTTGTTGCTCAACACAACTTAATCAGTTTATCATGACGAGCGAAGCTTGTCAAGAACTTTTTGAATAAATATTCAAGCCGTTCATTTCTGATTTCGTTATGCCTTGTTAAATCAAGCTTTTACTCTGCATCTTTATGCAAATAGAAATGAATAACTCAACAAGTGACAACTTTATTAGTTTATCAAGTTAAGCAAGATCTGTCAACAAAAAGTTTTAAAAACTTTTTTCAACGACACGAGCTGTAACTGACAACAACAAATACTATATCAACATTTCGCGGTAGCGTCAAGAAAAAAATTTCGAATTTAGTATATTTATACCAAAATTAGCTCACTTAGTTAAAATGTGGGACCCCGCTCATATCGATCTGCGTCAATAAACCGCGTAATATCTTAGGATGTTCAAAGGTATAACTCTTTGCTTGAAGCGAGGTAATGTTCTCTGACAATTGCTGAGCTGCAATATTCCCCCACTCAAACACAAACAGTGAAACATCCTGATCCTCGATGATCACATTACTTAACTCACCTAAACGTAGATCATTAACGTTCAATCCTAATTGATCTTTGATTGCAGCCAAGATTGTTGCCAATGGTGTTCGTCCATCTTCCTGATCAGCCAACATTAAATGATAGTCTGCCGCCGACTTCGTAACTAAGAATTTAGGCGCACCAGTTTTATCGATCAACATGATCGTCCCCGCAACTTGTTTCATAATAGCTTCCTCTCTGCCTCACTTAAAAATAACACTTTTTGATAATCATTTAACTAAGATAAAATTGCTAATTGAAATCCAGCTCTGCCTAGTCAAAAAGATTATTCGTGAACTAACTCTTCTAGTGCTGTTGCTACCCACACTGGTAACCGTTCCGCAATCGGTTTAAATCCAGTATGCTCATCGCGACTAGTCCAATAGTACTTACGTCGATTATGATCTGAATGCGTAGGTGTCGGTACCAAGGTACGGCGCGACAAACTGATTTTTTGGGTGAACTCATCAATATCTAATACCTGAACTTGGATCTGCTGACCAACATGCAAAATCTGATGAATGTCTTTAACGTAACCATGCTGACATTCAGAAATGTGAATCAGGCCCTGGGTTTCATCGTCCAACGCAATAAATGCTCCATACGGTTGAATGCCCGTCACCGTTCCCTTAACAATATCGCCAATATGATAAGTCAATACAATTCAGCTCCCTTCCATTTCATTAAGATTCAGTTCTTATAAAGTAACTACTACAAAAGCAGGTTCAATAATTAATGCTTGTTGCACCTATCTATCCATAAATGCGTAACAGCCAATCTAACATGATATTATAGCTGAGGGATACACAGGCTGCAAGTTAACTAAAAAAATAGTGGCGCCTAAGTCAGCTTGACCTAGTCCACCACTATTTTATTAATCTGTGATCGTTACAGTTTCCATAACAACGTCGCTTAATGGTTTATCTTGCATATCACGCTTAACTTGGCTGATCTTTTCGGCAATGTCGAGGCCAGATAAAACTTGACCAAAAACAGTATGCCGATGATCGAGCCACGGTGTGCCCCCATTTTTATAAGCGTCAATAATTTCAGCTGGATAGCCTGCGCCTTCCATTTGTTGGATCATATTAGCAGGTACATCCGTATTGGTAACGATGAAGAATTGGCTACCATTGGTATTAGGGCCAGCATTAGCCATTGATAGTGCCCCGTTTAAATTGAAAACTTCATTAGAGAACTCATCTGCAAATGGTCCACCAAAGCTGCTTTCACCACCAGCACCAGTTCCAGTCGGATCGCCACCTTGAATCATGAAATCAGGGATCACCCGATGAAATGTTACGCCATTATAATAATCCTTTTTGGCTAAGGCAATGAAATTTTCCACAGTCTTAGGCGCTTGTTCTGGAAAAAGTTGAACGACGATTTCACCAAGGTTGGTTTTGATCGTTGCTTTAGGGCCGGTTACTTCATTTAATGCTAATTGAGGATAGCTCATTTTTTGACCTCCGCGACACTAGACTAATCTTCATCTAGTTAATATTTTTTATCTGCATCATTATAACATGAACTTAGTACTACTTCGTAATAAATTCATGTCAAACTGAGAGTATAAAATAGTTTGTGTAAATGAATAAAAATCCTATTGAAAAGGGAATCCCTTCCCCGTATGATTAAATCGTCAAACCAAACCAAAACGGAGGGATTCCCCATGGACCAGTTTACCAAAGATTTAACCAAAACTCTATTATCAAATGGCGATGTTAAAGAACTTTTTCGTCAACAACTCGAAACGGCTATTAATCACATCTTGCAAGCTGAACTAACAGCTTTGCTTGGTTATGATCCTTATGACCGCTGCGGCTTTAATTCGGGCAATTCTCGCAATGGCCAGTATTATCGCTTAATTGACTCTGAATATGGTAAGTTGAAGATTGCTGTGCCGCGTGACCGTAAGGGCCATTTTCATAACCACCTGCTTCCAGCCTATTCTCATCGTCAGGACGCTTTAGAAACAACAATCATTCAGCTTTATTCCAAGGGCGTTACGACCCGTGAAATTACAGATTTGATTGAAAAAATGTATGGCGCTTATTATTCACCTACTACTGTTTCTAATATCACTGCTCAGGTAACAAAACAGATTGAAGCTTTTCATCAACGAACTATTAAGGCAAACTATGTTTGTCTTTTCTTAGATGCAACTTACTTACCTTTGCGCCGCGATTCAGTTCAAAGAGAAGCGGTCTATATTGCTTTAGGTATTACATCTGTCGGCATCAAAGAAGTTCTTGATTATCGAATCGCTCCAAGTGAAAATGCAGGAGTTTGGTCAGAAATGGCAGAAGATCTTAAAAAACGTGGATTAGAACAAGTCCAGTTGATCATTGCAGATGGAATGGTTGGTCTGCAGCCAGCATTATTGCACGCTTTCCCGAAAGCCAAATTTCAAAGATGCCTAGTACATGTTATGCGTAATATTGGTTCGCATGTGCGTTTAAAAGATCGTGAGGCGATCTTAAATGACTTTAAAGAGTTGCATTCAGCGACCGATGTAACTGCAGCACACAAGATCTTAAATGATTTTTATGGTGCATGGGGGAAATCGTATTCCAATCTGATCCAGCAACTTAAATCCATTGAAAATGAACTATTAGCTTTCCTGAGTTTTCCCCCGGCCATTCGACCAACAATTTATTCAACCAATATCTTAGAATCACTGAACAAAAGAATCAAACGCAAGACCAAACCAAAGGAACAATTTCCAAACGAAAAATCTTTAGACAATTTTATCGGAGTTCAAGTCATAAGCTATAACGAAAAGTACTTCAATCGTAGCCATCGCGGATTTGGTCAAGTCAAAGACACGTTAGAATCACTTTTCGATTAATACATTATTTTGCCAGGAGAAGGGATTTTCATTTACACAAACTTCTTGACACTCCCGTCAAACTCATTGACCGCCCCTTGTTCTTAACTATTATTTTGTGCTAGAGTAGCAATTATTGATAAGTTTACTATATAGGAGGAGGCAACATTTTGTCTGAGTCTGAACATATTTATGATATTACTGTGATCGGTGGCGGCCCTGTCGGCATGTTCACCGCATTTTATGCTGGTATGCGCCAGTTAGATACCTTGGTTGTTGAAAGCTTACCTGAACTAGGTGGCCAAGTTAGTACCTTATATCCAGAAAAAATTATTCGCGATGTCGCTGGCTTTGCTGGCATTAAGGGTGGTCAATTAATCAGCGCATTGCACAAGCAAATGACCGTCTTTCCTGATTTTGCACCAACTGTTGCGACCAATGAAGAAGTTACTGCGATTGACAAAACTGATGATATCTTCGTATTAACTACGACTAAGGGACAATATAAGTCGCGTAGTGTTGTCGTTGCAATTGGCGGTGGTTCCTTCGCCCCACGCAAACTCGCAATCGATTATGACCAAGCTCTAGAAGATCAGAAAATTTTCTACTTCGTCAAAAATGTCGCTGATTTTGCTGATAAAACAGTTGCCATTGCTGGTGGCGGTGACTCTGCGATCGACTGGGCGCTGACCTTAGAAGGTATTGCCAAAAAAGTTTACTTGATCCATCGGCGCGATCAATTCCGCGGGTTAGAATCAAGCGTCGAACGTTTACATCAAGGAACCGTTGAATTAATGACACCCTATCTGATCGACGGGGTCACTGATGGTCCTGAACTGAGCCTAGACCTTAAAAAAGTCAAAAGTGAAGATCACGTTGATTTAGCTGTTGACGCCTTACTAGTCAACTACGGTTTTACCGCCGATAACCACGCTTTACGGAAATGGGGATTACCACTAGATCATCGCTTATTGAAAGTTGATGCGAATATGGAAACCAGCATCCCTGGTGTTTATGGTATCGGTGATTGTGTGACCTATCCTGGCAAAGTGAAGTTAATTGCCGCCGGGTTTGGCGAAGCACCAACTGCAATCAACGATATTGCGGTCAAGCTTTACCCAGAACGTCGTCAGCCACTACACAGTACACAGATGGACCATTAATATGACACCAAAACAATTAAAATTATACGAAACCACATTGAAGTTGTTGACTCAGCGCGGCGTAACCCTAGACGCTATTGCTGAACTCGTCATGTTTTTGCAAAAAGACTATATTGAACACTTAACCTTACCGGAGTGTCGCAACAGCGTTGAAGTTGTGCTGCATAAACGTGAAATTCAAAATGCTATTATGACTGGTATTCAGTTAGACCTATTGGCTGAACAGAAGCAATTGATGACACCACTACAGGAAATCATTGAAGCCGATGAAGGATTGTACGGTATTGATGAAGTAATGGCGTTGAGTATCGTCAATGTTTACGGATCGATCGGCTCAACCAATTACGGCTACATCGATAAAATCAAGCCAGGCATTCTCGCTAAGTTAAACGCTCATGAACCAGGTATCATCCATACTTTTCTCGATGATCTAGTTGGGGCTGTAGCTGCCGCTGCAGCCAGTCGTCTCGCCCACGCTAATCCTGAAGAAGATATTTATTAATACAAAATGAAGAAGAAGATATTTATTAATACAAAAAATAGGACTAAACTGCTTCTGCGGCTTTAGTCCTATTTTTATCAACTTGGCTATACGTTGCTACTTTTTTCCGGTATACTAACTGGACACAAACCAATTAACTTAAAAGGAGACAGTTATGCCCCAATTAATTGATTTTATTTTGCACATTGACGAACATCTAGTGACGATCGTTAACCAATTCGGTAACTCAACTTACCTCGTATTGTTCTTAATGATCTTCATCGAAACCGGTGTGGTGATCTTGCCATTTTTACCGGGGGATTCATTATTATTTGCCGCTAGTGCGTTAGCCGCCAATCAGGCCTTTAACCTAAACATTTGGTTACTGTTAGCGGTGTTCTTCGCCGCTGCAGTACTCGGTGATAGCGTTAATTATGAAATCGGTAAGCGCGTTGGTTTGGCCGCCAGCAACAATTCATTTTTCGGTCGTTTTCTTGATCAACAGAAGTTGAGCAAAGCTGAAGCCTTCTTCAACAAACATGGTGGCAAAACGATTGCAATCGCGCGCTTCATGCCATTCATTCGTACCTTTGCCCCCTTTATTTCTGGTGGTAGCCATATGAATTATCGCAAGTTTATCCATTATAATGTATTGGGCGGTTTTCTCTGGGTGGCACTATGTTGTACTGCCGGCTACTTCTTTGGCAACATCCCCGTTGTGCAAGATAATTTCTCATTAGTTGTTTTAGGCATTATCGGTATCTCACTATTACCAATTATTGTGACTTACTGCCGTGGTCGACTTAACCGTAAGCCAGAATCACTGTAGTTAGCTTTCATAACAAATAGACGCTACATCTGCCATAACGACAGACGTAGCGCCTATTTTAGTTGGTTTAAAGCTCGTCGACCAATCAGCCAAGCTACCAATAAACAGCCCTCAAATAAAATAATCGCCAAAATAAAACAGTGCATGAAAAACGTTTCTGGCAACACATTAATAATTGGATCTGTCACTGGATCAAATAGCCAATCTTGATTGTGGAACAACACTTGATGAAAATCGGTGAAAAAGGTTTGAAAATTAGCTAATAAAAGTAGCAATAACCCAAACGGGATCACGGCCATTACCGTTACCGGACGCATTAGTTGCCACAATAACTTTTGACGCCGCAATTGACGCAAGAAATAGACGCTTAGCGGCGTTGTGACTACTAAAACCAGATTATTCACCAAGACTAACTGTTTGACATCAGCAAAATGCTGCGCTCCTGCATAAGAACTAGGAAAATCACTCATTTGTAAATGCTGCACCCAGGGAAACATCACATAACTTAGCATTTGGCGATAATTGCGCATCAAGCGGGCAACACTCATCGGTACATCAGTCAAGATCCCGAGTAAATGGACATCCAAACGATATAGCCAAGTTGAGCCAAACGTTAACAGAATCACCCAGCTAAGCAAACAGAAAAACAAGCACACCCACCACAGGCCGCGCTTGATCCGATAGCCGGCTAAACTTCCCATTGATCTAAATTCTCAACTTCATAAGTCGGTTTAACCGCCACTTGCTCAATATCCGCCGGCTTGGAATAACCGGTATAAACCAACAAGGTATCCACACCAGTATTAATCCCCGCCATAATGTCAGTATTATAATTATCACCGACCATGATTGCTTCAGACTTGTCTAAACCAAAATGCGCCAAAGCCGCTTCCAACATGATTGGCTCCGGTTTACCTACATAAGTCGCCTTTTGCTGTGTTGAGCGTTCAACTAACGCAATCACTGAGCCGGCGCCAGGAACAAGGCCACGCTCATTCGGTAAATTAGTGTCCGCGTTAGTCCCAATAAATTTAGCCCCGCGCTGGATGGCCAAAGTTGCTTTTTCAAACTTACGATAAGTGACATCCCAGTCCAAACCAACCACAACGTAATCTGGCCGGTATTCATCAAAGGAGAAACCTTGATTCAAAATTGCTTGTTTCAAGCCTAATTCGCCAATAGCGTAAACCTTTTTTCCTAAGTTTAATCGCTTCAAATAATCAGCGGTAGCTAAGCCAGCAGTATAAACGTTTTCTGGTGCAATTTTCATGTCGTAATTAGCCGTTAGATTCCGGGCTACCGTTTCAGGTGTTTGCGTGGTATTATTCGTTAAAACTAAAAAAGGGATCCCGGCTGCCTGCAAACGTGCAATAAAGCGCGCCGCCGCTGGAATCTTTTCTTTACCGCGATATAATGTACCATCTAAATCAATAAAATAAGCCTTATATTTCTTCTGCATGCTAGTTATTTATTCCCTTCACAATTAATGCACTTTCTTAGTTGGTTTAGTTGCCTTTTGCTTTCTGATCGTAAAATGGCGTTTGCGCGGCGATTTATTATTAGTCTCCGCCCGTACATTTTTACGTTTCAGTGGATCAGCTTGCTCACGATGTTCACTAGTGTGTGCTTGCTGCCGCCGTCGTGGTGAACGCGTCCGCCGCCGTTTTGAGCTGTTACCAGTACTATTGTCTCGTTTGGGCGTACCTAAACGCTGCAACACAAAATAAGCACAACCAAAATTACAATACTCATATAAATAATCTTCTAACGTTGTGATCAATTGGTCACGGTGGGCCCGCTTATTATTTTCAGCATAAAAACCCTTTAGCCGCAACTGTTCGTAGCCCCAATCGCCGACGATATAATCATATTTCGTTAAAATATCACTAAAACGAGCGGCCAACTTGTCTTTATCAAAGCCATCATGGTAATTAGCCACCAGTTCATACGGCCGACCATCGATCGTCAACATATTGTCCGACTCCATCAAAACTCGCTCAATTTCTGGCGTATCGTCAGTTTGAACGGCTGCGGTGATCTCAGCAGCCAAATTGATCGTAGCTGGCCTTTCAGTTGCTTTAGGCTGTTTTTTTTCAGTGTTCATCCGTGCACCTCACTTTAACTCACTATGCTTTAAATAATCCGCAATCGCATTGCGTAAAACGCCAGGGAAAAGCACCTCCGTTTCACCAACAATTTCAATTGTCGGGAAAAACGGAAAATACAAATAAGTATCCACCGCGGCCATAGTATAGACACGATCGGGATCTAGTGGCTGGCCACGCCATTTAACCGTACGGTCGGCCGAATCCCAGCTCAACCCCTGATAAACCATGTCGCCAAATAACTTACCACGAAAACCCAATCCATGCAATTCAAAGTGGCGTAAAAACAAGCGCGCTTTTTCGATTTCTTGCACCAAGCGCCAAACATCATAGCCGCGTAGCCGAATACGCAATAAATGCATCGCGTGCGGTAAAGCTTGATGTAGATCATCAGCCGTGATGATGCCCTTCTTAAAAGGCGCTAAAAATATTCCCGTATTCAAAAAGGCCACATCCGTCCCAGCTGCCTGAGCAACGGCGTGTAAAGCAACTGTCATTTGCGGTGAATTCCCCACAGGTTGTGCGCTCAATGTTTTTGATAACGTCGCAATTTTTTGGCGCTTTAGTTGTTGGTGCCCATGGCGACGATAACCAGCAATTTCAGCACGATCACCTGGTGCCACCGGTAACTCACTGGTTTTAACCACGCCGGCCTGCCTTGTCAACACACGATGGTGGGCATCGATTGTTAATGTAATATGACCAATATACTGCCCATAGCGACCCGCCGCCGCTAACAGCGATTGATTAACTAATAAACCATTGATCAGCAAATGATGGGTGTGGCTTCCAATAATGACGGTGATTGCTGGATAGTTTTTAGCAATCCATTTATCCACATCTAAGCCTAAATGTGACAATAGAACTAAAACATCGGCTTTACCCGCTAACTCCGCCAACAACTCTGGTAACACTTGTTGCGCTAACTCAGGTTCCCATCCATTTGGCCGATAAGTCGAAATATACGGAGCTGTCAGCCCAAACAAAGCGATACGTGTACCAGCGGCAGTTGTAATGATCTTAGTCTGCAACGCCCATTTTGGCGGTTGCTTCGTTTTCCGATCCCGCAAATTAGCTAAAACAACGTCAAAATTAGCTTGATCATAAAGCTGATTTAACTGCTCCTGTGAATTACCAATACCTTCGTTGTTACCAATAGTCACCGCATCGTAACCAATTTGATTAAACAGTGCCACGTTTGCGCGACCGTCAGTTGCCTCGGTCAAAGGGTGAACCCGATCCATTGCATCCCCAATATCCAACGTCACCACAGTTGACCCGCTTTGGCGCAATTTTGTTTGCTCAGCTAATAACCAACGCCGAATTCGGGGCCAGTGTTCCAAGTGTGAATGTATATCATTCGTATGCAAAATATGGATACTTTCCGTCATGACTGATACTCCTCTACTCCACAATTAAGGTAGATAATTAGCCAAAACCACTAATTACCCTTGATGCTGCAGGCGATGTCCATTCAACTAAAGCAAAACCTGCTTAGTTGAAACATGGCGCTACTCCACAATTAAGGTAGGTAATTAGCCAAAACCACTAATTATCCTTGATGCTACGGGCGATGGCCATTCAACTAAAGCAAAACTCGCTTAGTTGAAACATGGCGCTACCACAAATTAAGATCTGCTTTATTAGCCCCTTAAATTGCTTATTCAAACCAATTCAAATATTACACTAATATTAGCTTAGAGTGAAAAGCAATCAGCGTCAAGTCACTTACTCTGATTGCCCATATTGTTGAAAAACGCGCTTAACCGCCGCAACCTGATCTGCTTGCAACAGCGGCAATAATTGTGGAAATAAACTATATTCCAGATAGGCCAACGTCATCTGTCCCGCCTGATATTTGATCAGCGCAAGCTGCAAAAGATCAGCTACAACTTGTTTATTTTGCGGCAGCGCACGCGTCGTAATTGCTTCTTGAAATTTGATCAATGATTTTACTGGTACTGTCATAACCATCCCTCCAAAACCTAACTTATTTTAAGCTAATGATAATCGAGGTAAGATTAAAAATCAATGTGACTACTAATAAAAAATTAATTTTTGTGTTGCTTCGCTAATAGCGCCGCTTTTTTTGTGTAAATTTCGAAAATTTCTGCCACCGATAATGGTGTTCCAAACGGTAATTTATGCGCCAACAAGTCCAATTCTGGTGCGTCCACACCAACATTAATATTTTCAGCTAACGGTACACTAGAATGATGAATATGTCCGTGTAAATTCATGGTTTGCTTAACTATGCCCATCATTAATGGATAATGCGTCATAAAAAACTGAAAATGATTAGCTTTGATCAAAACACCAACATCGTGAAACTGAAATTTTGGTCGTCCTGGAGCGATCATTGAGTTATGCTTTGCCAAAAACTTGAACAAAGCACGATTATCATGGTTCCCTTTGATCAAGATCAACTGCCCATTTAATTGTTGTAAAACTTCTAATACTTCGTCATTACCTGGATAATTACTTGGTCGCATAGCAATATCCCCTAAATGGTAGACAATATCGCGATCAGTGACTCGCCGATTCCATGCTGTTATAATTGCTTGATTCATTTCTTCAACCGAATCAAACAAACGCGGCGCAAAATCATTGTTACCTAATAATTGTTCATGAAAAAAATGTGTATCTGCTGTAAAATACTGCATCGAATCACCCACTTATTAAAACCATTTCTTCAAGCATAACCTTAATCAACTAAAAAAACAGCGAATCAGATCAATTTCACAATAAAAAAGAAAAGAGGTTAAAGCAAATTAATATTTGCCTTAACCTCTTCTCGATCATATGACTGTCCAGGTTGGGTTCGAACCAACGACCTACGGTTTAACAGACCGGTATTCTACCGCTGAACTACTGGACAATTAATAACTCAACATATAAATTTATATCATATTTTCCTCATTATTGCAAAGATTTATTTAGAAAAAAATCAGTTAGTTATTATTAATTACATAAAAATGCTATAAACACGCACTTTTCATATGAAAAAATATGAGAAAAGTTTCCTGCAGTTTCTCATAAAATTAACCAACATGATTTTCACGAATAATCGTTTTATAATCCTGTTCACTTTGGGCATTTGGTTCCGGTAGCCATTCCTGCCACTCAGTAAAATCCTCAGCTGGTAAAGTAAAATGCTCATTTAAATATTTTTCATATGCCACGACTGCAGTTGAGCGGGGAATATTTAACTGAATAATCCGTACTTGCTTAATTAAACCACGAATCGCGGCTAATTCAGCCCGTCCATTCATCAACATATTACTTATATCCAAGTAAGTTGTTCCATCATTACGCATAATTTCCTGAATCAAATCAATTGTTATCAAGTGTTTTTCCCCCAATATCTAAGCCAGCAATGCAGCTGTAAAGGTCAATGTCGCTAAAACCACTGTCAGTTTGCTCATAGTGGCGTAAACGCCCTTCTTTTTGGAAATGATTATGTGTCAGCACACGTTGTGAAGCAATATTATCTGGCAAAACGTAGGCTTCTAAACGCTGCAACTGTAAATGTTGGAAGGCATCAGCTACCAATGCACCCACTAACTCAGTACCAAAACCTTGGTGCCACGCGTTAGTTGCCAACTCATAACCAATTTCAGCTCGTTGCAACTGCCAATTAATTTCATTATAACCACAAGTGCCGATCAGGTGTTGTTGATACCAAATACCATACCGCACCGCACTATCGCCATCGGCCGCTTGACTAAACAGATCAACCATTTGCCTAGCTTCAGCAATTGATTGCATTGGTTCAATGTTCATAAAATGTGTCACTTGTGGATCGGACCACAGTTCGAATAAAGTCGGCAACTCTGCAGTTGTTAAAACGCGCAACTGTAAGTTGGTCGTTTCTAAATTTTGTGCTAAGCGCATCAATTTTCTCCTATCCCACAATTAAGGTACGTCGTTATAAAATTCGTAGTTTAAACCGTTCGCTGCGACTTATTGCTAGCTCATTTAATCGACCGCGATAAGTAAGTTTGAGTTAGCAAATCCCTAAACCAACTAATCACATTGTTGCGATTGCATAGTAGTCGCTGGCATAAGCATATGCACACACCAATAAAACATTAATATCAATAACCTATTCTAGTTGCTTTTACGTCACTTGCCAAGTCCTTTAAAAAACAAAAACATATAGATCGCGCGTTTTATAATCAAGTTAGCCAATTAGATCCAGCTAATTGAAAAAATAAAAAACACCAAGACAAATCTCTGTTATCATTGATGTTCCAACACAAAAATGAAAGAGGTTATTGTCTTGATGCAAGAACAGAATACCACAGTCCGAGAAAAAGGTCACCACCTAACTTCATTTGAGCGCGGCAGAATCGCCACGCTACACAGCCAAGGATACTCTAACCGCGCAATTGCTAGAGTTATCGGCGTTTGTCATCAAACAATCAGTAATGAACTACGCCGTGGTGAGATCGACCAAGTTAAAAAAGTGAACGGTCAACGGCAATATCACCGCGAGTACTCGCCAGAAGCGGCACAGGCCAAATACGAAGCTAACCGAATGTCCTGTCATCGACCTTTGAAACTCGCTGGTGTCGCTGACTTTATCCACTACTTTACGGCCCATTTGCACCAAGACGGTTGGTCGCCTGATGCCGCGGTGGGCCGTGCTAAACTTGAAGGCTTATATCAACCTGAGGAGATGGTTTCGACCAAGACGTTATACCACTATATCGATGCGCAACTACTTGAAGTCCGTAATCTTGATCTGCTCGAAAAAAACCGGCGCCGCACCAAACACCACCATTCACCCAAGCATAAGCGTCTGGCCGGACGAAGTATCGAAGAGCGACCTAAAAGTATTGATCAGCGCCAAGAGTTCGGTCACTTTGAGTTGGATACCGTAGTCGGTAAACGTAACGGCCAAGAAAGTGTTATTCTAACGCTGATTGAGCGCCAATCTCGCTGTCAGATCCTGCGTTTGATTGATGGCCGTGACACCGATTCAGTCAACTACGAACTGGCTAAGATCTGCCAAGAATACGGGCACATCATGAAGTCCGTTACCGCTGACAACGGGGCAGAGTTCGCAGCGGCGGGGACGGTGCTTGACGGCGTTGCCGACCTTTATTATGCCCACCCTTACCGCTCTTCAGAACGAGGCACAAATGAGGCGCATAATCGAATGATCCGTCGTGATGTGCCTAAGGGCCTGTCCATGGATACTTTAGGCCCTAGTGATATCCAAGCAGTGGAAGCCAAGCTAAACAACTTACCACGCCGGCAGTCAGGTTACCAAACCCCAAAAGAGCTTTTCTCCGCTGCCGCTGGCTAAAGATTGAATCTTTAAAATATGAATATCAATGAAAATACTGTCTTGCCGGGATTTATTGCGTGGCTAATTTGTTCTTGCAATTTGGGAAAACATATAGATGATAGTGACTTTGGGGAAACCACCTAAAAAAGTCATCTATAACAACCTTAATGTAAAAGGATTTATAGATGACTGCACAAAAATAACCACTGTCTGCGGAACAGTGGTTGGCATAAGAGAGAAAGAGAATTGATTTAAAGGTAATGATGAAATACCTTACAAGATGAATATACCCGTTTATAAATTGATTGTCAACGATTTTTTGTAACTGCTTTCAAATCAACGAAATAAAAACACCTCCTGGGTGTGTGGAGGTGTCTTTATCCGCATTGATCAATAAATAATCAATCGGTTTTAACACAGTGTGTTAGAGGAAATAAATAAATGGTTATCTATAAATTAGCACTTAAATGTGAGAAAGTCTAGTTTAATTTTAATTTAATTTAAATTTTTCTAATCAAAATCAAATTTTATCGTCAGTTAATAAAATTGGTGCCTCACCCGTTGCTAGTGGTGCTGTTAATTTAAATGTTTGCGTAAAAGTGTAATCACGTAACTTCAATAAATCAGCCTTTAAAGTTTCATATTGTGCTAATGTCATTACTGCTTGATAATAGCCCGTTACATATTTACCCTGATACTCAACTTGCAACAACGCTTTTTTATTATCAGTTGTTGTGGTTGGTTTAAAACCTACTTGTGCTACTCCCGTATTAACGGCCGGAACTAGTAAAAATAAAAGTACACTTTCAGCATTAGGATCATCCTTTGTGATCAGTTCGCGTAAATCAGTTTCGTTTTTTACAGCTACTTTCATATTTAAAGTTCCTTCCTCTGCTAAACAACATTTAGTCAAATGCATGTAAACATTGCGTGATCAAATCAACAAATTTTGTCCGATCAATATCTAGTAAGATTTCAGCATTGATTGGCTTACCGGTTAGTTCATAATAATCAATGATCGTCTCGCCGCGTGTCAATGTACCAGTAGTTTCAATATCTAAATTACGCTTTACGGTGTCAAACAATGTTGGTTCGATCAGCCAAGCAATCGTACATGGATCGTGCACTGGTGTCCCCTTGAATCCCCACTTTGGCTGGCTGTAGTAAATATGATAGAAGTCCAGCAAATCAGCAATCGCTTTGGCAACTGGGTTACCAATTTCGCGAAATGCAGTGACATCGGCGGGCAGAATCTGTGCCTTATGGGTCACATCTAACCCAGCCATCACCAGTGGTACGCCTGTATCGATCACTAATTTAGCTGCTTCCGGATCGACAAACATATTGAATTCGACTTGTGGGGTCCAATTGCCTAAGCCCATTGCACCGCCCATAAAAACGATCTGCGCTAATTTATCTTTTAGTTCTGGGTGAACTGACAAGAATAACGCCGCATTCGTCATTGGTCCGGTAACGACTAAGGTCACTGGTTCATCACTCGCACGTAACGTTTGCGCGATCAATTCAACTGCTGGGATCGATTGCGCCGCAAAGGCAGGTTCAGGTAATTCAGTCCCATCCAATCCAGTTTCACCATGAACACTTTCAGCAATCTGTAGATTTTGTAATAACGGCTTTTGATTTCCTCCAGCAACTGGAATATCCGTCTGCCCTAACAGCGTCAACATACGCAACACATTATTCAGCGTTTTTTGCGGTGTTTGGTTCCCCGCTGACGCTGTGACCGCCAACAAATCAATTTCTGGGGACGCAACAGCCATCATTAACGCAATTGCATCATCGTGGCCTGGATCACAATCTAAAATAATCTTCTTTACCATTTATGAGCACCTCTACTTCACTATTAAGGATATTTATTAGCCAAATACGCTAATAAATTCTGATGTTACGAACGATGTCCATTCAACTACTACTCCGTAATCAGCGTGAGTTATTTGCAAAGTCCGCAAATATCTTTTAATACTACGGACGTTGCCCATTCTTGTGGCAAAACCCCTACCGCAAGAAACCTGGCAAGGCGAGATGCGCTGCGTTGAATCATGGCGCTACTTCACTATTAATGACACTTAGCGAGGAGCGTCACTATTTAGTTTAAGCTTTAAGATCACGATAATTTGGACGTTCTGGCGCTTGTAACACTTTAGGACCATCAGCGTAGCCGACGATGACGGTGTTCACAACATTTAAAAATAATCCGTGTTCTACGATGCCCACTTGCTGATTGAGGTACTGTGCTAAGCGGAAAGCATCATCGATTTGACCTAGATGTAAATCGATCACATAATTTTTAGAATCTGTTAAAACGCGTTGCCCAGCTTGCTCCCGAAATGCAGGATGCAGACCTTTAGCAGCTAAACGTTTAAATAATTGTTGACTACCATAGGGGATCACTTCTAATGGCAACGGAAAACTACCTAATTTTGGCGCCATTTTGGATTCATCCACGATCCACATATTGCGTTTAGAATTGATTGCCACGATTTTCTCAAATAAATGAGCGGCACCGCCACCTTTGATTCCTTGAAAATCAGCATCGATCTGATCAGCACCATCGATCGTTAAATCAATCTGATCTACTTCATCCACAGCCTTGATTGGAATGCCTAACTTACGGCCTTGTGCTGCAGTTCGATCCGATGTCGGTACACCGACGATCTTTAGACCTTCTTTGGCGACACGATGGCCTAAGGCATCAACCATAAATTTAACCGTACTGCCAGTTCCTAGGCCAACGACCATCCCGTCTTTTACATAAGTTGCGGCTAGATCGCCGACCATTTTTTTCAGTTCATCTTGAGTCATCATTTATTCCTCTCTATCAGGCAATTTTAGTTATGGGCAAATAAAGCAGTTAAGCGATGCATAAAACGTTGTAAATACTTCGGTACATCCACATTTACGGCTACTTGAACGTTAGTGGTTGGTAAATCAAGACGGTCAACATCCCCAACTGTCCGCGCAGCAAATGGCGCCTCCGTTTCAACTTTCATATTAAGGCCGATTGTTTGGACTAGACTTGGATCCAAAGCTACGCCCACTGCTAAAGGATCATGTAGCGCACAACCATGTAATTGCGGATTCAATGCAGCATACGCATCAATATAATAATCGACGATATTCGCGAAAGCCACACTAGATTTCGTGCCGAGATCACGCCATAATTGCGTTTCTTTTTTAGTTAATAAGGTGCGCAAGGTAACATCCAAGCCCACCATCGTTAAATTAAACGGGCTCCGCAGAACCTGATCCGCCGCAGCTGGATCTTGATTAATATTGGCTTCACCTACCTCAGTCACATTACCAGGCACAGTCAGCGCACCGCCCATAAAAGTAACGTTGCCGACCAAAGCCGTTATTTCTGGCGCTTGGGCTAAAGCCGCCGCCAAATTAGTCATCGGTCCAGTTGGTACAATGATCAAGTCGTCACCATATTGACGTGCTGCTTCGATCATGAAATCAACCGCTGATTTATTCTCTACTGCACGTTGGGCAGTTGGTAAGCTCACCTCGCCAATACCGTTGACGCCATGAATGTCTTTGCTAACCTGCATAACATCGAAATGATCAGTCGTCGATGAATGCGGTAAGCCTAAGTAAACGGGAATATCCGTCCGCCCCAGCAACTCTAAGATCCGCAAACTATTTTGGCCAGCTTCAGCTGTAACCACGTTACCGTACGTGCTGGTAATACCAATCAAATCAACCTCATCGCTTGCTAACGCATAAGCAATTGCCAATGCATCATCGATCCCAGTATCCAAATCTAAGATCATTTTTTTCTGCGCCATCATTATTCCCTCTTTCATTAACCACTAAGCCGTTATTGTTCCCTCTTTTTCACGCTAATCATACATAAAAATCATAGCATAGCCCCTGAGCGATTTCAATCTACACAGAAAGCGCTTTATTTTAGTGCTAAATAAAAAGTTAGCCCGTAGACTAACTTTTAATTAAAACCTAATTTTAAATTGTAAGCGTTCGCTCATGGTTTACCAAACGAAAACACCGACGATCCCCGCTGACAGCAAGGAAACTAAAATACCGGAAAGTAATAAGTAACCGACATTAGCCGAGATCAAATCATTCTTTTCCTTATCAACTAAGCCCTTGAAGGCACCGATAATCATACCGACCGTTGAGAAGTTAGCGAATGAAGTTAGGAAAACCGTCAACATTGCCTTAAAATGTGGCGCATAGTTGTTGATTGAGCCTGTTACTTTACCCATGACTACAAATTCGTTGGTTACTAATTTTGTCCCCATGAATTGAGCAAACTTGAAGGCATCGTCAACGTTCAACCCGGTCAACCAAGCAAATGGGAACATGATGATTCCTAAGATGTGTTCCAACGTTAACCAAGGATTGATCAACATTAAGATTTTATCGATTAAGGCAGCTAAAGCCACGAAGGCAATAACATTAGCCGCGATGATCAAAATAAGACGACCAGCACCTAGAATGGAATCACCTAAGAAGGAGAAAAATGGTTCCCGTTTAGCTGGTGCGTCCGTATCACTGGCATCACTACTGTTACTCCCAGTCATCCGCGCAATCGTGTCTTCTTCTGGCGTAACAGTTAGTGGGTTAAGTAGATTAGTCACAATAATAGCGTTAATAATATTAATCGGTACGGCCGTTAAAATATATTGGCCTGGCATCATCTGTGTATAAGCCCCAAGGATTGAAGCCGTCACACAACTCATTGACATCATCGCCAAGGTTAAATCACGTTCTGCCTTCATTTGTTTCAATTGTAAGCTAGAAACAGCCAAGGCTTCTGTATTGCCTAAGAACATCATTTCAACGGCGAAAAATGATTCAAACTTTGGTTGACCAGTAATTACAGCTAAGCCACGGCCAATCCATTTAATAATAAAAGGTAGTACACCAATATAAGTTAAAATATCAAATAATGGCACGATCATTAAAATTGGTAATAGTGCGCTGGTAACAAAGTCCATCTGCTTAACGTTGACCCAGCTTGCTAATGCAAACGCGATCCCTTCATAAGCAACATCAACTAACCAGTTAAAGCCATCTGCGGCCGCCTTAACAATATCAGTACCAACTGAGAAACTGGTAAAGAACCACGCAATAACAAGGTTTATAACTAACATTAAAATAATCGAACGCCATTTGATGTTGCGCCGATTCTTTGAGAAAGCAAATGCAATGGCGAGAAAAATAAAGATCCCGACAATATTGACAGCTAAGTACATCCCATATCCTTCTTTCTTTTATTTTACAGCGGTGCCAGCCGGTCCTCCCTTCAATACTCAACAACACTTGAGCAACAATCTGAAAATAGTATACTAGAAAAGCGACGGGAAAGACAGTACTTTTCTACAGCATTGCCCGGCTAGCTCAGTTTACATTCAATTTGCAAATCAGCTATACTGGAGCAACGGCTTAAAACGTCTAAACGTTTTGCCAAAATTTTTAGGAATGTGGTTTTATTTCATTGAAAAAAATTATGATTCTACTTAAATTACCCTTGATTAAATTACCGCTGAGCCTATTATTTTGTTTCGGTAGTTTTTTGATTCTCAGTGGCTTCACAGTGATCGGCCACCGTGGTGATCCCCTGCAAGCCCCTGAAGAGACATTTGAAAGTTTTAATGACGCGTTTGCCGACGGCGCTAAATATGCAGAGTTAGATCTGCGGGAGAGTAAAGATGGCACCTTAATTATTTCGCATGATTCCAATCTTGAGCGTGTCAGTGGCCAAGACATCAGCATCAGTAAAACTGATTTTAATCAATTACAACAGGTCAAACAAAGTAATGGTGAATCGATCCACTCACTAGCGGAACTATTTGCGTATTACCAGAACCAGCCACAGACGCGCTTTGTTTTGGAAACTAAAAAAAGCAAAAAGAATAAACCGACTGATATGGAAGCTAAGGTTGCGGAACTAGTGCAACAATATCACATGGAAAATCGGGTCATGGTACAGTCGTTTTCTGCAGCTAGTGTCGTTTCCTTTAGTCAATTATTGCCAACGGTCCCGCGCTATTTACTGGCTAACGAACTAAGTGATATTAATTTTGACACCTTGCAAGTCGTCACCGGTATTGATATTGATGCTACCTTGGCCACGCCAGCATTTATCCAACAAATGCACGCGCTGAACAAGCAGGTACTGGTGTGGAGTGATATTGAAGAGCAAGCTAGCGCATTAGCCAATATTAGTTTGACCGATATTGACGGCATCGTGACCAACTATGCTCAACTCGCCAGTGCCTATAATCAAGCAAAAAGTACGACAACCATGTCGCCCTTAGATATAACTAGTGCCACGGTCAGCGCGACGCATGCCGTTGCTAGCGTGACCAACCCTTATTTAACGTTAAATGCTGGGCAACCGTTAACTGCACAGCGGACCTATTCATTAAGTACCTTAGTCACCAACCCACAACATAGTTATGCCGCACTCGATCAGCAACGCTGGGCCGATACCGACTACTTAAATTTTGGCAGCGATGCCTTATTAGCGGTCCCTTACCTCAATGGTTCTGCCAGCCTGCGTTACGGTCAAACTGCGCTACCATTAGTTGCTAGTCCCAGTGCACCCCAACAAGTCGTTGCTCATTTAATACCGGGCGAAGCAGCTACCATTACCGCCGTTAAACTAATTAACGGCCGCCCATGGTTGGAACTCAATCAGCATGGTTGGTTACCAGCCGAACAGACTTCGATCACTTTAGCTACTGGCGAAGCGCAAATACAGTACCAACAATTGTTATCGGACGCAAAGCTGACTAATATTAAATTACCACGTTTACGTGATTATTTACCGCTGACGCAGGCAACACTACCATTAAGCACTTTACAAAAATATTTACTGACTCCCGCACCCGTTTATCTACAAGCACAATTCCAACCACAAAATAATTGATGGAGGCTTCTTATGCAAATTCGCCATGTACAACCAACTGACTTATCAACCTTGATTGAAATCGAAAAGGCTGGCTTTGCCCCAGCAAAAGCGGCTACTCCTGCTGCTTTTAAAAATCGCATTGATACGATCAGCGACACATTTTTAGTGGCCACTGAACAAGACCAAGTGATCGGTTTTATTAACGGTCCAGTGATCGACCAACTTTATTTGACCGATGATCTTTTCACAACCACTAAGCCTAATCCCGTTAGTGGTGGCTATCAAAGTGTCCTCGGCTTAGCGGTTGCACCAGCTTGGCGTCATCACGGTGTGGCCCAACAACTTTTAAGTGAACTAGCCCAACAAGCTCAGCAGCACCAACGACGCGCAGTCACTTTAACTTGTGAGCATCGATTGATCCCATTTTATGAAGCTGCCGGCTTTCACAATGACGGCCAATCAGCATCAACGCACGGTAGTGTTATCTGGTATAATATGGTGCAGGCCCTGAATTAAGGACTTTTATCGGTAAACTAGTATCAAGAATAATAATTTTAACTGTGAGATAGAGGAGGCCTTTACGTGGAAAATCCTGTTGCCCCGACTGCCTTGGTGACCGCTGTGCAGGAGGCGATTCCAGATGATGCTGTTTTAGCGCACATCACAACGTTATTTAAAGTCCTAGGTGACAAGACTCGTGCACGAATTCTTTACGCCTTATACGAATCCGAGCTATCGGTCTCCGGCATCGTTGCGGTGTTGGATATGTCGCAATCATCCGTTTCACATCAATTACAAACGCTAAAACAAGCTGGTTTAGTTAAAAATCGGCGTGCTGGTAAGATGATCTACTATTCATTAGCCGATCACCACGTTATCAGCATCTTTAGCCAAGTTATTCAACATGTTAATGAAGATCAAAATTAAGCTAAGTAACCGCTGGTCAGTTGCTTAGCTTTTTTGGTAAACAAAAAAGCTGCTAATGCAGCTTTTCATATTTTACATTCAATTACGCTTCCCCGTTCCATTCGGCTTTAAATTCAGCTAGAAAAGCTAACATTACTTGCTGCCGTTGTGCAGCAATTTTTTTAGCACTTGGTGTGTTCATGCTGGCTTGCAATAACAGTAGCTTCTCATAAAAGTGATTGATCACTGGACTTTGCTGCCGGTAAGCGGCTTTATCCATCTGGGTTCGCGGCTTGATGGCTGGATCATATAGCGGTGCCCCAGTGTGACCGCCATAATAAAAAGTACGTGCAATTCCAATTGCGCCAATTGCATCTAATCGATCAGCGTCCTGCACGATCTGGCCACTTAAAGGTAAGGCTTGTTTATGTACCAGATTTTTACTGAAGGACAAACGATCAATAATCAACCAAATTTCTGTTTGTTGTTCATCGCTCACTTGTTCCGCAGCTAAAAAGTCACGCAGCTGTTGCCGGGCTACTGCCACGTCAGCAACCACTTTATCATCGATCACGTCATGTAGCGTTGCCGCCAATAAAGGCACAAACGCAGCGACGTGCTCTTGCTGGCAAAGCGTCTTCGTCAAACAGACCACACGCTGAATATGGTCAATACTGTGCCCGCTATGATCTTGCCCTAATACTTGCTGCATATAAGTTGTTGCCGCAGCCAATTGTTTCTGTTGTAACTCATTCATAATTTAACTCCTCTGCTCAGCAAAAGCTGGGCCTATTTATTTAAATATTGTTCGCGCGTGATAGCGTGTAGACAGCCGTCGACAAACTGATGACGCATCAAAATAGTCTGATGTAGTACCCCTTCCTGCTGCATCCCTACTGCGGCCATCACCTTAGCTGAAGCTTGATTTTCCGGTTCATGCAAGGCATAGATACGCTGCATACTTGTTTGGTGAAACAGCATATCCAACAATGCCGTCACACTTTCCTGCATATAACCGCGATGCTGATAAGCTGGATTAAGTACATACGCCAGACTCGCTTTACGATTATTTTCATCGATATCAAGCAATTGCACTGCACCGATCAGTTGATTATTTTCGTTTAAAGCAATGCCGTATTGTCCGGCTGGTCGTGCCATGAAAAAATCCAAGATGGCCTTTTTACTATCAACCAAGCTATGATTGACTGGAAATACGTAGTGTGCGGTTGCTGGATCACTGGCATAGTCAAACATTGCGGCCGTATCCGCCAGTGTAACTGGTCGTAATTTAACTCGTGACGCTGGCACACTTGGTTGCTCAAGTAACTCCTGTACCAAAACTCCCATCAATCAGACCCCTTTTCTAATTAAAGCTGTGTTTTTAATTGCCTAATTGGTCAAATATGATACGCTGATAGTGTTTATTTTATCTTATTTGGAAGCAGGTGCAACAACATGACGATTGATTGGGAAAAAGAAGTTAAACAACGCGAACCAGAAATGTTAGCCGATCTCGCGGAATTAATTGCGATCGATTCTTCACGTGATGATGAACATAAAACAGCTACCGCGCCTTTAGGCGAAGGACCACGGGATGCACTCCGCAAAGTGCTCTCATTTGGTGAACGCGATGGTTTTACGACTAAAAATATTGATAACTTAGCTGGCCGAATCGAATATGGCGACGGCGCCGAAGCCTTAGGCATCTTTGCACACATGGACGTCGTTCCCGCTGGTGATGGTTGGGATACAGAACCATTTAAATTAACTGAACAAGACGGAAAATTGATTGGTCGCGGAACTAGTGACGATAAAGGACCTTCAATTGCCGCTTATTACGGCTTAAAAATTGTCCGTGACCTGGGTTTACCATTGAGCAAAAAAGTGCAATTGATTTTTGGTACTGATGAAGAGTCTGATTGGACCGGCTTAAATCGTTATCAAGAAACACAAAAAATGCCTGATTTTGGTTTTTCGCCAGACGCTGAATTTCCGATCATCAATGGTGAAAAAGGAATCACTGATCTAACCATCAAGTTCCCTACTTTGGCGCAGAGTACAACGGCAGCTTTGAATTTGCAAAGTTTCGAAGCTGGCTTGCGTAGCAACATGGTTCCACAAAAAGCAACCGCAGTTGTAACTGGCGCTACTGAACTGAATACGGCTTTTGATGCCTTTTTAGCTGCTAATCCAGTTACTGGTCAAATTACTCAAAATGACGACCAAACAACGATCACTGTATTAGGTAAAGTTGCTCATTCAATGGCCCCTGAAGATGGGATCAACGCTGCCACTTATCTGGCTACGTTCTTAGCTGACCTTAACTTAGATCAAGCTGGTAAAGCCTACGTTACGGTGATTAAAGACTATTTCCATCAAGCTGATCGTGGGCAGCATTTAAACATCGCCCACACGGATGAAATTATGGGTGATTTAACCGCTAGTCCTGACTTATTCCATTATCAAGTAGGACAAGTACCTGATATTTTATTGAATGTCCGCTATCCAAAAGGTATTGATGCCGCAACGATCACTAAAAATATTCAGCAAACCTTGGCTGAATATCAAGTTGAGATCACTGCCAGCGCTCATTCGATGACACCACACTATGTTGCACCTGATGATCCATTGGTCGCAACCCTATTGTCGGTTTTTGAAGCACGCACCGGCCAACCCGGTCATCAAGCCGTCGTTGGTGGTGGCACTTATGGCCGACTATTAAAACGTGGGGTCGCTTTTGGTGCTTTGTTCGATGAAACCAAGAACGTTATGCACCAAGCAAACGAGTACACTTTAAAGGCTGACTTCTTGAAAGCAGCGGCAATCTACGCCCAAGCTATTTTCGAGCTAGCCAAATAAGCATAAATAAAAACGCCTATTACTAGGCGTTTTTATTTTTCCTTTGAATTGATGATTTTTGACTTGTCGTACTAAACAACGAGAATGTGCCATAAGGCGCCCAATTACTACTTTGCTAATAAGGTTGAGCTATTTGCAAAAAAACACAACTAGCTTTGATGCTGCGGGCGCTGACATTCTTGTGGCAAAAATCATACCGCAGGAAACATAGCAAGGCGAAAACCGCCAAGTGGAAACAAGGTAAACGGAAAAAGTTGCCTTATGTCACACGTTTTAGCTGTATTATTTGGAAGTAAAAGAAGGAGTTGAACATAAATTACTTATGTCTCAACTCCGTTTTTTACACAATTAATTTAACAGCGCAACTCCAGCAGTCAAGTAAGTCGCAAACAATAGCCAAAGTAGGTACGGCCACAGCAGAATAACACTCCGCTCCTTGGTTTGCTGAATCAGCCAACCTAACAAACCGACCATCACTAAGATAATCAATAGTCCTAACCAATAGGCATTAAAACGGAAAAAGACGATACTCCATAAAAAGTTTAAAGTAATTTGACCACCAAATAATAACCACCGTAAATTAGTTGTACGTGTTTTACTGGTCCACAAATGATAGGCGTAAATTCCTAACAGTAAATATAGTACAGGCCAGACGATGCCAAAAAGAAACGATGGTGGTGCCAGTGGTGGTTTATTCAGTCCGAGGTAAATAGCTTTAATATCACCAGCCAACCAGCTGGAAAGCATCCCAATTAATTCAACCACAATAATTGAAAGTGCCAAGCGACCCCATTTTATTTTGCTCACAACATCAGCCTCCTTCAGATTTAATAATGACTCTAATTCAGCTTAACAAAATGTTGGGACCGGATAAAATGATATGCAGACATAAAAAGGGATGGTCCACAACGAACCATCCCTTAACCAAACTAACGTGAAATCACAACGACTAATAACATTTCGCTGTCGATACTGTCGGAAGTGTTGATTGGCGTTAACTTAACGTCAACTAATTCACGATCCTCTTCACTGACATCCAATAACACTTTGTTCAACCGCTTTTCCAATTCCTGGGGATAAGTGGTAAAAACCTTGCTTTGATAATGCATTTACTTGCTTGCTCCTTCTAATAATATTATGCTAATTAGAGAATGTTACGGCTAGCATCCGCCAATGACTGACATTTACTGTCTTGACATTAATAGTGGTATAACAACATAAAACGTTCCAACAAAACTAGCGTTTGCTCGGTAAATTTTTGTTGTGCGGCAGCCAATTCTTCAGTGAAAAATTTTTCATGTACTCGGCGCCAATAAGCTAACGTCCGATCACCCTCACCTTCGGCAAAGGCGTGATCGGCACTGACATCACAAAAAGGCACTACATCAACTGCAGTAGTCCGAATGATTGCAACCGCCTGCTGGTGACCGTCTAAAATCACGCTATAGTCACCAACTTGCGGTAAAGGCATGTTGGTCAGTCCGTATAACGCATAATTTGATGCTGTCGCGGTTTTCTTACGCTTAAGCACTAAATTAGCTAAGTCATCGGCCATTTGCGGTGTTGCCCCAAATGACCAAGCATCAAAGTCAGCTTTGACTTCAGGATGCTCGGTAATAAAGGCGTGCCACATTTTGATTGCTGATTCATTTTCCATATTGCTGCTCCCTCATTCCTAATCTAATTATAGGAAATTCTAACAGCTTTGACAATCAACGATTTACAGTCAAATTAGCGATATACTGATTTAAGCCACCTATCAACCATTAAATTACAAAGTAGAGGCGATAAAAATTGAAAAAATTTGAACACTATCATCCCATGATGAGTGCCCATTACACTCTAGATTGGCTGACACAAACCCCATTAAAGGTCATTCACGCCGCCATTCCGACTGAACGTTCAATGACCGAAATGGCTCAGGTCGTCAGTAAAGCAATGCAACTGGTCATGCATAATCAAGCTTTGATCTGGGGCATCGTGCAACGTGATAATCAACAATTTGCTGGTGTAGCCAGTTTGTCGATCGACACAGTCGCACAATGCGCTGAACTCAAGTTTATTTATCAGGCGGACCGCTTGCCTGTTGCTGGACGTAATGAGATCATCGACTACTTGGCCGCATTTACGTTTGCGGAACTCGAATTACCTCATTTTGTGATCACACTTGCGGCTACCGATAACGCACTACGACAAAACTTGATCACGCAAGGTTATCAAACTACTAAACAGCCCCAGAAGCTAATAAAAAACAAGTAACTTCAAAAAAGTCACCTGTCAGCGGTTACAGAAAGATGCGTAAATTACGCTTATTGATCACAATTGTTTCAGCACTAGTCTGCTTATGGTGCTGCCGCAATAAGTGTTTCACTAATTGCTGTAATTTACCGTCGTCTTCTTTTAGTTTAGCCAGCACATCAGTATTGATTTTGAGCACTAATTTCTCCTTGGTGTTCGGTACGTCGACCGTGACTTGTTTTGTTTTCAAATCGGCCGGATCAAACTTATGCTGTAAAAAATCTTGCCATGTCACAAAAAAGCCCCCTTTTATCTCATTATAGACCATTTAACATAATAAAGGTTATGTTAACTTGATATTGATCAATAATTTGTGCACTTTTTTAATTGATCAAGTCCATTAAATCCTTATCCGAACGGAGTCTACGGTAATGTCAACTCAAGAAAAATTATTAACGCTTTTATTAGAACACCCCACCGAATATCTTTCTGGTGAACGTTTAGGCCAAGAACTAGGTGTTTCCCGCACTGCTATTTGGAAGGCCATTCAAGCCTTAAAGGCAGCTGGTTACCAGTTAGAAACTAAAGCACATCAAGGTTATCGGTACCAATCAGCCGATATTCTGAGCGCACCGGTGATTCGCCAGGATTTAGCACCTGAGTTAGCGCAAATTCCTTTGAATATTTTTCCGCAGTTACCCTCCACTAATCAAACTGCCAAAAAAGCAGCCGCTGACAATGTAGCTACTCCCCAAATTTTTATTGCGGATCAACAAACTGCTGGCTACGGCCGTTACGGGCGAAATTTTGTCTCACCGGAACAAAAAGGTATCTATATGTCGCTACTGCTAAAACCCGCTCATCCATTGACTGATGTTGGCTTATTGACCACTGCCGTAGCCACCGCCGTTTTTCGTGCAATCAAGGCAACAACTGGTATTGTCGTCGATATTAAATGGGTCAATGATCTTTATTATCAGGATAAAAAAATTTGTGGTATTTTGTCTGAAGCCATCACTGATTTTGAAAGCCAACAGATCAGTCATCTCGTGATTGGAATCGGGCTTAATTTTGCTACGACCCCTTTGATTCCTGCTGAACTACAGAATAAGGTTGGTGCGCTTTTTCAAGGCCAACCATCGATTACCCGTAATCAGTTGATCAGTGCGATCATCACCCAATTTTTCGACCTTTATCAGACTTATCCTGATGGTGCTTTTTTAAACGAATATCGTGCGCATTCACTTTTAATCGGCCGTAAAGTTACGCTGCAACAAGGTCAGCAAACCATTACCGGTACTGTCAAGACAATCAATGACACCGGTGAATTAGTGTTGACTACCACTGCTGGTAAGCAGGTCTTCGGCTCCGGTGAAGTCACCAAAGTTCATTTTTAGGGTCCAAGTTTCAAAGTGGCAGTCCCTTCCTGAAACATGTTAAGCTGAAGTTATCAAATAACTGGTACTTAAACCAAGGCGTTCTAGGATCAATCAGCTAAAGCGCATAAACAGGAGGTAACCTTATGACCACAACAACATTTACTGATCTCAAAACATTGCTCAGCGAACTAGATCAAGGTCCCTTTGTCTCACTTTACTTTTCGATGGCCCCAGCGCGGCAAGCCGATAAAAATCGCTTAACGATCAAACAACTTTTTAAAAGTGCAGCTACTCAGTTTAGCCAGGATTTTCCTGACCTAGATTGGCAACCCTACGAACAACAACTAACGCCATTATTGACCGATATTCCTTATTGGCAAGATGAGTTGCCAACTAGCTTTGGTATCATTACTAGCGCTGCGCACACCACGGTATTGCGTTTAGATACTACTGTTGAATCACAAGCTTGCGTTAGTAGCTGGCCCAACCTATTACCACAGATTGCGGCTCAACAATTAGCTTTTAACTTTGACTTATTGTGCTTAAATCAAGATAGTTTCCAACTATTCCAGGTTAATACGGGGGTCCCAGAAGCAATCAGCCTACCGGATGACGCGCCAACGACATTGCAAAAAGCTCTGGGAACAGAAGTCAGCGGTGGCGACCTTAATTTCCACGCACATACAGGGGGTCATGGCGAACACGTTAGCTACCACGGTCATAACACTGCTGACGCCGAAAAAGAAATCGATCATCGCAACTATTATCAGGCCGTAGCCGACTATATCCGGGAAATAACGGCCAAACGGCAGCGGGCACTGGTTTTATTCGCACTGCCAGAAAATCAGAGTCTCTTTCGCCCCTTAGCTAAAAATATTTACCTAGCAGAACATTTAACGATCGAACGATCACCGATCAGTTTAACAAACAGTGAATTAACCACTGCGCTTAAACCACTCCAAACTAAATGGCAAGCTGAATTATTATCAATCGTCCATGAACGATATGACTTAGCCGCTAACCAAAAACTGATCGTAAGCGAACCAGAAGAACTACGCAATGCCGCTTTAGCCGGACAAATTGATACATTATTGATTGATCAAACCCAGTTGACTGGTACAACACCAGATTGGCTATTAGAGATCTGCGACCAAGTATTACGCTATCAAGGTCGCGTGCGCATCTTCCCAACGGCAGATTATCCAGCTGCTGAAGCGGTAACCGCAATCAAACGTTACCGTTAATTCGTAACATGTATAAAAAGTTACCTTGGACAAATCCATCAAGGTAACTTTTTATTTGCGCACAGTTTAATAAATTCTTAAGTCTACTCACTTATGACCCATTTTATTGTGTTAGGCAGATTGCAAGAAATAACTTGAACAAATTTAGTAACGCAGATTACGCAAAAAGATCTCAATCGGTGTTCGCCAATTTAAACATTTGAGTGGTCGGGAATTCAAATACCAGTTAATTTGAATCAATTCATCATCGGTAATCTCATCAATCGGTTGACCTTTGGGAATGAAGCGGCGTAGTACTCGGTTGCGATTTTCATTACTGCCTCGTTCATGTGGCGAATAAGCGTGCGCAAAGTACAGCGGAACACCGGCCTGTTCTTCAATCAAATTGTAGTTGGCGAATTCTTTCCCATGGTCAACAGTAAGGGTCTTGAGATTATCTCCTAACTGGTTAGCCAATTCTAAAATAGCCTTGGTCATTGAAGTACTATCTCGTCCATTAAGCCGTTTAACGATGGTAAGCCGACTCTTACGCTCGACAAACGTAGCTACTGCTTGACCTTTACGTTTTCCAGATAAAACTGTATCAGCTTCGAAGTGACCTGAAGTATTACGATCAGAAATTTCAGCTGGACGATCTTCGATGGAACGTCCATGACTAAAACTACCACGGGTTTCTTTAGATCGTTTGCGACGAATACCATGGTCAGGTAAATCAGTCACATTAATATCCAGTAGTCCCTGATCAATCCAGTTATAGATGGTTTTGTAGGCAATTCTAACTACATGAGCCACTTGTTCAATTGACCATTTTTGGATCTTGATTTTTTCTTCAATCAATCGCTTTAGGTTAGTCGTTAAGATGGTTTTACGACCACGATGACTAAGTTTAACTGCATGGTCAGTTTGAGCCTTAACTGCGTGATACTCACCAGCTAAGCGATGAACCTCATTAAAGATAGTGGTTTTACTAAAGCCTAAATAATCGGCAATATATTGAAGTGAGTGCTTTTCATGATGAAGTGTTTCGATGACAACGCGGTCTTCAAATGATAAAATAGTGGTGCCCATAAAGGTCCTTCTTTCTAGTGGAATGTTGTGGTGACACCATTAAAGACCTTTACGGGTTTTTCTGTCCACTAATATGTTCAACTTAAATTTTACAATCTACCGTTAATTTTGGCCGAAGTCTTTCATTTTGATTACCATTACCAATTTTTCGGCGCAAATAAAATTCAATCTGTTATAATACGTAGAGTATTTAGATTTTTAAGGTGGGATGATGTTGAAGGACCATAGATCTAGAACCGATCAGCGCCAACAGCGGCGACCTGATGGGTTCTTTCCGCGGCTAGTACAGCTGCTTGGCCGAATATGGCATTACATAAAACGGCGTCTGAGCTTTCCTGACGTCATACTAAAAGAAACGGCAACAACCAAAGAAACAATCTTTTATTATCTCGATATTAGTATCAGTGTCGCCCGTAGTTTACTGTTACACTTGCTATCATTTGGGTTAGTCGTTGGTGCGCTGGGGTTAGGCTTAGGTCTCGGTTACTTTGCTGCCTTGATCAGCCACGATAACATTCCTAATTACACAACAATGAAGCGTGAGATCAATAGTAATTATGAAGCATCGAATCTTTATTTCGCTAATGATGTGCGTTTAGGCTCGATGCGAACTAATTTAGTTAGTCAGTCGGTATCGATCAATCAGATCTCACCTAACTTAACTAAAGCAATCACCTCAACCGAAGACCAATACTTCTATCAACATAAAGGAATCGTGCCTAAATCAGTTTTCCGGGCACTCCTGTCTAGCTTAACCGGTATTGGTGTTCAAACTGGTGGTTCCACGCTGACCCAACAGTTAGTAAAAATGCAAATTTTGAATTCGGAAACTACATTTAAACGTAAAGCAACCGAAATTCTATTAGCATTACGGGTCGACAAATACTTTTCTAAAACTGAAATTTTACAGGCTTACTTAAATGCCGCCACTTTTGGTCGTAACAACAAAGGACAAAATGTGGCTGGGGTCGAAGAAGCCGCTGAAGGCTTGTTTGGTGTTCACGCCAGTCAAGTCAATGTGGCCCAGGCCGCCTTTATCGCGGGCCTACCCCAGAGTCCATCGGTTTATACACCTTATACCAACACCGGTAAGTTGAAAAAGAACATCGAATACGGCCTAGAACGTAAAGATGTAGTTCTTTTCCGAATGTATCGCGACAATAAGATCAGCTACAAGACTTATCAAGCAGCGAAAAAGTATGATCTAACCAAAGATTTTCTGCCTAAAGCAAATAATCCGCAACAAAGTGTTAAGTATGGCTACGTTTATAACCTCTTGACACAACAAGCAAAAGGGATTATCAAAAAGCAACTTTACCAAGCTGACGGTCTGACCGCCGCTAAGGTTAATAAAGATGGTGCCCTTTCCGAACAATACGACGAACAGGCAGAACAGCTATTGGCTAATCGTGGTTATCATATTTACAGTACGATCAACAAACCGATCTATAACGCCATGCAACAAGTTGTTAAACAACAAGGTTCAACTTTAGGTCAAACCTACTATGATACAGCAACCGATGCCAGCGGAAATATTGTTAAAGTGAAGGAACAAGTTCAAAATGGTAGTGTGCTCTTGAATAACCAAACCGGTGCCATACTTGGCTTTATTGGTGGCCGTAGTTATTCCAGTAGCCAATTAAACCACGCCTTTGATACAATGCGTTCACCTGGTTCATCGATCAAACCATTAGCCGTCTATGCACCAGCGATCGAACGCAAGATCATTGGCTCAGAGACTAAGTTGGCCGACTTTAAAGTTAATTTTAATGGCTACAAGCCAACCGACTATGGATCAACGATTCAAAATCGGTTCATCAATGCGCGTGAAGCTTTGAAATATTCTTACAACATTCCAGCGGTCAATCTGTACAACGAAGTTCGTAATCAAGGTTCAGTCAAACCTTATCTCGAAAAGATGGGAATCACTTCGTTGACTGCCAATGATTACAAAAACTTAGGTTTAGCGCTTGGCGGGACTGATTATGGGGTCACGGTGGCCGACGCTGCAAGTGCCTACTCTACGCTTTCTAACGGTGGGACCCATACCGATTCTTATGTGATCGATAAAATTACCGATGCTAATGGCAAAGTGGTTTACCAACACAAAGCAAAATCAACTAAAGTCTTCTCAGCAGCAACTGCCTACATCACCTCTAATATGATGCACTCCGTAGTATCTTCGGGGACGGCTAGTCAAATTCCGGGTGAAACCGTCTTTGACACGACTAACTTAGTTGGTAAAACGGGGACATCTAATGACAATCGTGATAGTTGGTTTGTTGGTAGCACACCAACAGTTACCTTAGCTACTTGGACAGGTTACGATAACTATAATGGTTCCTCGTATAATCTAACTGATTCATCTAGTGAGATCACCAACCAGTTCTGGTCTAACCTTGCTAATGCCGTTTACAATGCGGATAGCAGCGTAATGGGTACAACCAAAACGCGTAAAAGACCAAGTGGCGTCACGACTGCCTCGGTGGTTAAATCAACAGGACAGTTACCTGGACAATTAACGGTCGCTGGTCAAAGCGTCTTCGCCAGTGGCACTAAAACGACTTCGTATTATGCCGGTTGGAGCCCAAGTAAAACGAAAGAGAAATTTGGGATCGGTGGTAGCACTTCTAATTACTCAACTTTCTGGAAAAATTACATTAATGGTAATAACGCTGACGGCGCCCTTTATGGTGGCGAAGTCATTCCTGATGAATACACTGAAGGCAATACCACTACTGGTATCGGTCAGAGTACGGCCGCAACGACCACAAATTAAACTAAAAAAATAAACCTGCCGTAAAAAAACGGAGGTTTATTTTTTTACACTTATTTAGTCGTACCACGTTCAACGATACCATAAGGTAAGAGAATCGTTTGATTGTCGATTTCTTCCTTATTCATCATCTTCGTCAATAATCGCATTGCAACTGCACCAATATCATACAATGGCTGTGTGATCGAACTCATCTTGGGCCGTGAGATCTCAGTCAATTTGGAATCGTTGCTGGTGATCAATTCAAAATCATCAGGCACGTTGACGCCATCATCACCGGCACCATTCAATAAGCCAATTGCTAATTCATCGTCGCCGATCACTGCAGCAGTTGCACCAGCTGCCTTGACCCGATCCCAGATTGCTTCGCCAGCTTTATAACTGTATTCAGTTTCAAAAACCAAATTAGGATCGTAAGCAATTTTAGCTTGAGCTAAGGCTTTCTTGTAACCTTTCAAACGATATTGGCCGTTGATTGGTTCGTTTAAGCTACCCGTAACGAACGCAATCTTTTCGTTACCATGACGAACTAAAGTACTGGTAGCTTCATCAATTGCTTCAACGTAATCAATGTTAACACTAGCCACTTGTTCGTCTGGATCAACTGAACCGGCCAAAACGATTGGTGTCTTTGAGCGCGCAAATTCAGTCCGAATGCTGTCTGTGATCTGATTGCCCATGAAGATGACCCCATCGACTTGTTTAGCCAACAAAGTATTCAATACTTGGATTTCTTTTTGGCCGTTTTCATCTGAATTAGCCAAAATAATATTGTACTTGTACATTGTTGCTACATCATCGATCCCGCGAGCCAATGATGAGAAGTAAATGTTAGTGACATCGGGAATGATCACGCCGACGGTTGTCGTCTTTTTACTAGCTAAGCCCCGCGCAACAGCATTAGGCCGGTAGTCTAAACGATCAATGACTTCAAGAACTTTCTTTCTAGTTGCTGGTTTAACGTTGGGGTTACCGTTCACGACACGTGAGACGGTTGCCATTGAAACGTTAGCTTCACGCGCAACGTCATAAATGGTGATAGTTTGTTTATCCATTAGAGATTCCTCGCTTTGTTTTCATTAATTTTCATGGAATTACCTTTTATAATTTAACAAAATTCGCAAACAAATGCAAGCGTTTCAAATGCTTTTTTCATAAAACTTACATGCTTGTTTTCATAATCAGTTGTGAATTAAATTGAAAATTTGTGAAACGTTAATTATGCTATACTGAAATAGAATTAAGAAAGGATGATTACTTATGAATCATTTGCAAAATTTGCAAAACTGGTTAGCGACTAATCGTTATGATGTCGCCTACATCAGTAATCCAACTAACGTGGCCTATTTCTCTGGTTTCTTTGCTGATCCAGAAGAGCGGGTACAAGCGTTACTGGTTTTTCCTGATCAAGACCCCTTCTATTTTGGCCCCCAACTAGAAGTTGAAGCCGTCAAAGCTAGCGGTTGGACTTACCCTGCTTATGGCTACCTCGATCATGAAGATGCCTTTGCTTTGATCGCCAAACAAGTTGAACAACGGCAAGCACAACCTAAACGTTGGGCCATTGAAAAAGATGATCTCTCCTTTGGTCGTTACGAAGTGTTACAACAAGCATTTCCGCAGGCTTCTTTCCCTGGCGATGCCAGTCGCTTCATTGAACAAGCAAAGCTGATCAAAACGCCGGATGAAATTGCGGAAATGGTGGCTGCCGGTAAAGAAGCAGATTATGCCTTTGAAGTTGGCTTCAAAGCGATTCAAGCTGGGCGGACGGAACAAGAAGTCGTTGCCGAGATCGAATATGCCCTAATGAAGCGCGGCGTCATGCAAATGAGTTTTGACACCATCGTACAGGCCGGTGCTGATGCGGCTGATCCACATGAGGGTCCTAAAGCCACAAAAATTCAGCCAAATGAACTGATTTTATTTGACTTAGGAACCGTGCATAACGGCTACATGAGTGATGCTACCCGGACAATAGCCTTTGGTCAACCAGATGAAAAAGCGCTAGACATTCACAAAGTTTGTTTAGAAGCACAATTGACCGCGCAAGCAGCAGCTAAGCCAGGTTTGACCGCAGCTGAATTGGATCACATTGCCCGCAGCGTGATCACTAAAGCTGGTTATGGTGACTACTTTATTCACCGTTTAGGCCATGGTATTGGTACTTCAACCCATGAGTTTCCTTCAATTATGGAAGGCAACAACATGGAATTACAACCAGGCATGTGCTTCTCGATTGAGCCAGGGATCTATATTCCTGGCGTTGCCGGTGTACGGATCGAAGATTGTATCCATATCACTGAAGACGGCAATGAACCATTTACCCATACACCTAAAGAATTACAATACATTAAGTAGTAACGATCTTAAGACCACACAAATAAGCGCCTAGCTAAAAATAGCTTGGGCGCTTATTTGTACAGGGCTAATTAATTATTTTTCAGTCGTTTCATCACTAGTAAGTGCTTCTGACGTTGCTGAAGCTGCTTCACTGGTCACATCAGCATTTTTAGCTTCCGCAAACGCACTTTGTCCTTCAAGATTGATGTCTGCATAATCATTGGACTCATCATCCTTCAAGTCAGCTGCGGAATCCTTGGCCTCTTCTGCTGCTGATTTAACTTCTCCAGCGGCACTAGTTGCTGTTTCACCTAAATCGTTGAACGTATCGCCAGCAATATCGGCGAATTCATCGGTTGTTTCGTCAGCAAAGTCAGCATAATCAGCCGCCTTATCGCGGAACTGATTGACTTTACGTGCTAAATTATCCCGCAATTCGTCACTTGACTCAGGTGCTAACAAACGAGTTGCCGCAAATGCTGCTGCGCCACCAAGTAAAAATCCAAATAGAAAATGTCCTTTTGCCATTATAAATCGCTCCCTTGTTGTGTATTTACTTCTGAATCAGTAGTTGCTTTGTGCTGGCGCCGTTTACGATAAAGCCGCAAGGCACTAGCTCCAACACGGCTAAGTGCCGAAGCTTTGGCGGTCGTTGCACCAACATTGGATATTTTATCCACTAAGTTATGGCTTGCTTCATTAAGATCAGAAACACTAGCTCCTAGATCACCAGCTGCTTGGAAAACTGGGTCTAAGTTAGCCACCTTGCCATTAACATCGTCCAACAACACATTCGCTTTCGTCAGCAAACCTTCGACTTCTTTAGAAAGTGTGTCCACATCCCCAGTGACGACGGTTACTGTTCGCGTTGCTTCATTGACCGTTGCCTGAATTTCTTTCATCACTTTAGTCACACGCCGCAATAAAACCACGAGCCCGATCACTAAAATTAGAAATGCAATGGCTGCAATCAATCCAGCGATTTCACCACCAGTCATAGCATAGCCTCCTCTGTCCCACAATAGTGAGTAATTTTTGTGCCAAAAGTTTTGGCTATTCCGCTAAGGTAGTCCGTAACCGCACACTGACAGCTTAAACACCCTCGATCATCACCCAAAACATGGCGCTACAAATTAATAAACGAGCACTCCAACTGATTTTATATCAATTCTACAGTGCCCGATACAGGTGAAATGATTATTTCAACCAGTATCTGATGTTTTTAGGATAGCATCATTTAGCGCTTTCTTCAACGATTGTCCATGTAATTTGGCATCTTTAACTATTTTTTGCTACACTAAGACCAGATTATTAGAAATTAGGTGGAAATTTTGGCTGTTGAACCATTATTGACCGTGACCAGCTCAGTGACAAAACAAACGAATCTATTGACTCGCTTCATACAAAATATTCAGTGGGAAAATATTATTGGTAAAATTGTCGCGGTAACGATCGAATTATTACTTTTAAGTGTCCTATTTTGGATCATTAATCGCATCACACGTCTGGTGCTCGAACGTAGCTTTAATAATTACAAAACAAAACGGAATTTAAGTGAAGGCCGTTCACAAACGATCTACACATTGATTCTCAATAGTTTTAAGTATTTGATCTTCTTCTTTTATCTTTATGCTATTTTGAGTATTCTTGGCGTCCCCGTTGGCACTTTGATCGCCAGTGCTGGTATCTTGAGTGTCGCTATTGGCCTAGGTGCGCAAAGTTTAGTTAAGGACTTCTTATCCGGCTTTTTTATTTTATTGGAACAGCAACTGGATGTTGGCGATCATATCAAAGTAGGCACGATCGAAGGAACCGTTATGGCAGTGGGCTTACGCACGACACAGGTCAAAAGCTTTGATGGCACATTAAACTTTATCCCTAACAGTAATATTAACATCGTTAGCAACCTGTCCCGTAGTAATATGCGCGTGCAGATCGACGTGCGGTTATTCCCTGATACTGATTCAGAGCAAGTACAAACAGTTTTAACTAAGGTCAATCAAGAATTAGCACCTAAATACCCTGAGATTCAATCCGGCCCCGATGTTTTTGGTCTAGTTGATCTAGGTAATGGTAATTTTGCGGTGCGAGTGCTGCTATACACCCAAAATGGCGCTCAAGGTCGGATTCAAAGTGACTTTTTAGCAGCATATATTGCGGCATTAAGTGATGCTGGTATTAAATTACCAACCACCCCACTACCAAGTACGCTCTAAGCAAAATATGCTTTTAAACCTTGTAAAAAGATTTGGTTAACTTGAGCCAAATCTTTTATTTTAACTAATAGTTTAACCGGTTGTGGGGTTTTAGCTGGTGCTAATTGCAACATACCTTTACTTAGTTGTGGTGTTGGTGCAGCCAAATAACCAGTTTCAAATTCAAATAACTCGGGCTGTAGTAAGCCTAAAGCAGTGACTCCATCCCAATTAACAAAGCCATCGACTTGCCACATCTGTTGGGTCACCTTCATCCAGTCACTGATAGTGTGTTCCAACCATTGTTGACGGTGATTGCTGCCATTACCAAGTACCAAATCACGTCGACCAAAAATTGCGGTAGCTAAGTATTGCCCACTGGCTAGCATCAGTGGCGCACCGCCTGTAATTACTTGCACGACTGCAGCCGGCGCAACTGAGAAATTCAATTCGCCCACTGGAAAATGATTTACCGTCAAAGGCTTAAACAGCCCGCCCATAATCACGATTTGTTGCACTAAGTCAAAAAAATCGGGTTCCAATTGTGCGGCAGCCGCTAAATTAGCTAAACTACCAGTGGCTAAAATCGTCACTTGATGTGGATAACGTCGTACAGTCGTCGCCAAAAATTGGCTGGCGGCTGTTTTTTTATTGGTTTCTCCCTGTTCAGCCCCAGCATAAATATCAATCGATAAGGCAAACATTTTCGCTAAAAGTGTCGTTTGTTGTTGCACTTGTGCAACGGTGCCATTACCAAACGTTAAAGTTACCCCCAACAAATCGACAGTGGGCTGCTGGTTCAAATAAAGCAAAGTCCAGCCATCATCAATGTCTTTTCCCGGAATACCGATCGTATTATCACAATCATAAATCAACTTCATGGCTTTTCCTCCAATAACGGCGAGGTACTGTCAAACGTACCTCGTTTTTGTTATTAATTTCCGAATATTAAAAAACACCCGAACGTCTTTTTCTGGTATTCTTGGTGTGCCACCAACAAGAAAATCCAGAAAGAAGGATTCGAGTGCATACACCATTAATAGCCTATTTAGTTCTAATAATCAAGCTCCAAAGACAAATTATTTTGATCCTTTTAGCTCAGTTGGCTGAGATCTTTGATCATTCACGGCTGCCAAGCGCTGATAAACCGGTATTCAAGCGTTTTAACCAATTTCAGGTCGATGAGAAAGTCCCACTACTTCAAGCTGATATCGGTTCTGAAGCCCTCGACTACCAGCTGTTGATCGCTGAGTCGCTTGAAAAGAACGGTAAGCCGATACTGCCAGTCAGGCGGCGTAAACCAATCAGCTTTGCGGCGCAAGACTGTCCGCGGTGCTCGGCACCACAGGACTATCTTTACGCCAATAACGGTGCTGGCGGTCAGCTACGGTGCAAGGTCTGTCAGTTCAAGTTTCAAGATGGTCACGCCGAGAAGAATAAGACGGTCGCTTTACGTTGTCCTTATTGCCAGAATCGCCTGAGTATTCACAACCGTCGGACCAAGTTCGACGTCTGGTGTTGTTACAACGATAAGTGCGCATTTCGCCTTGGTGCGATCGCCGCAATGTCACCCGCTGAAGTCGCTGACTTCAACGTCCATCCAACTGCCCACAAGATGCGCTACACTTGGCGAACCTACAACTTTGAACTTAAAGGCATTGCGCCAGAATCGCCGATCCAAGCACCGGTAGACCTCGATCGGATTCAAGCCAGCCCTGAAGTGCTGGGCTTGGTGCTGACCTATCACATCAACTATGGTCTGTCAGCGCGGCGAACCGCGGCGATCATGTACGATATTCATGGCGTTAAAATCTCACACCAGACCATCCATAACTACGAAATGGCGGTAGCCGCTGTTGTCCGGCCTTTCTGGGCGAATTATCCTTACGCACTGTCCGATCAGATTGTTGGTGACGAGACTTACGTGCGCGTGAAAGGCGAGTGGCACTATATCTTCTACTTCTACGACGCCAAGTGTAAGCTCATTCTCGCCGACTACGTGACCCCTAATCGCACAACCGAATCAGCGGTCATTGCGATCAACCAAGTCCTCCAAAAGATGCCTCAGATCCCTGAGAAGCTTAACTTCGTCGTTGACGCGAATCCGATCTACCAAGTTGCCCAGATCTATTTTGCACAACAGGGCATCAAGTTTGGCATTCACCAGGTTGTTGGTCTTGAAAACAAAGATGAGATCAGTCGTGAGTACCGCTTCTTAAAGCAAACCATTGAGCGCTTGAATCGTTCCTACAAAGAAAATTATCGTTCCAGTACCGGCTTTGGCTCTGCCACAGGTTCAGCGAGTTACACGGCACTTTATTCAGCGGCCTATAACTTCTTGCGGCCTCATGAAGCACTGCATTACCGCATTCCTGTTGAGTTACCACAACTCAAACCGTTTGAACGAATGCCGGACAAATGGCTGGCGCTAATTGAACTAGCGCAGTCTCAATTACCAACAGCAGCCTAGATATTCTGAAAAATCAGACTAACTAAGGCTTAATTTGTGTACCCTAGAACACATAAAATAGGCAAGATCCAGTGAGAAGCAACACCTGAATTAAGTTCGATTCATCCGTGAACGGTGATTCCATATATTAATCGTCATCCCCCCTTGAACATCCGGTTTTGAACTTGGGTTTCATGGAACTTTAGACGTTACCTAAATTTTTATACTTAAAAATAATCATTAATAAAAATTATTTTTAAGCTAATTTTATTATAGCATTTTTGTCGTTTCAGCACTTTACAGCTTTTCACTGACCCCCGACCAACAAGAAGCCAACCACTGAATCACCACTTTGGCCGGTGTTGTTTTTAACCGCCTTTGCACTTGCCGCGCTAAACTAGCCAAAAACAGCGCCGCTTGAATTTGCCGACTTAACCAGAGTTTGCGTTCACGCAAACTTTTGGTTACCAAAAAAGCTAAACTAGGTTGGGTCAATGGCAATACGATCATCAAGGTATACGCCGTATTCAATAAATGATGATCGGCTTCAATCTTGGCTACTGAACGCACGGCGTAATCACCGAAGTGCCAGAATGTTTTCATTTCATAAAAATAGGTCTCGATCGCCCAACGTTTTTGATAGTAGGCCAACGCTCGTAGCGCTGGCGCAGGGGCGCTGGTCTCCGGCGTCCGATAGGTGAGCTGGGTCGGATCAACGGCTAGGGTTTCGGTTGTGATCGCCGCTAATTCTTCGGGCGCGCTCGTCGCCATGAACAGACGACAAGTCGTCTTGCGTTGTACGCGGATCATGTAAACTGGCTGGGGCATCAAGCGTGTCAGACACCGCACTATACCGATCTGATCTCCGGCCGAACAAAGATTTAATGCAATATTTCCCAAATGGATCTGGTCACCATATTTCCGCGGCCGACCGCGCTTACCGGTGCGTTTGGGTAAGCCAAACATGGCGGTATCTTTACGCACATTGGCGATCATAGCTAGATTAGGTTGCGTCATGACCAGTTGGTTGATCTCAGCTTTGGGATACCAACTGTCACACAGTAGGAACACTTGTTGGTCGCTGGCGATCGATTTCAAAGTCGTCTTGATCATTTGCGCCGCTTGCTGGTATTTGGTCGCCTGTTCCGCCTGATAAAGGTGCGTGGCTAACGGCAAGAACGTATAAACTGGCTGGTCATCTTGGTCCCGCTGTGTTGGGATCATCAGACCTAAAGTAACGAAATCATGGGCATTGACGAGCCGCTTACCCGTATGTGCGGCGTGATCGAATAGATATTTGACGCCGGTAAATTTGTGGCCGAACTTGGGTTGGACCGTGTCATCCAGAACCAATAATAAGGGCAAGTCCTGACAAGTAGTGGGAATCAAGGTCAGTAAATACGTCAAGTTGCGCACTTCTAACTGTGGCAAGTGGTTACCGATCACTGCCAAAGCCCGATAAAACGTGTTCAAAGAATGCTTCGTCACCCGGCCCAGAAATTGTTCAAATAAGTGGCGGATCGAGTGGCGGTCACCGATCACTAACAACGCTAGACACAACCAAAAATAGTTAAGGCCCATTGGCTTAGACAAGCCAGCCGCTTTTAAATCAGAAAAATAGGCGTGGAGGGTGGTTAAAAGTGATGATTTTTGATAAAATGAGTTCAACACGAATCCTTCTTTCTAAATGGTTTTTTGTCGAACTCATTTTAGCAAAGAATAGGCATTCGTGCCTTTTTATATCCAAATTTTTTTAAAAAGCTGTAAAGTGCTGGTCGTTTAAAAACAGCGCTTACAAAAGCTTTTTAATTCACTGTTAATTTTTTTGCTGCGCATCTAAGTTTGCTTGACCATTTTAACTTGAGCCAACAATTTCCTTTGTCAAATCACGTCAGTAGCCCTACAATAGGATTAGGACAATAAATAAGCCATGCTTCAACTTTGTGTCCTTGACTAATAAAAACCTAAAAGTGAAGTAGAGGAGCCATCCTATGACGAAGTTACGACAACCAAATCTGCAGTTAGCTGACGGGCACACAATGCCGCAATTAGGTTTTGGTGTCTATAAATTAGCAGATCAGGCAACAATGAACACTGCAATTGCAGCTGCTTATCAAGCAGGTTATCGGCTATTTGATACTGCACAAGCCTATCAAAATGAAGCTGAATTAGGCACTGCCTTTAAACAGTTAGCACTACCGCGAACTGAACTATTTATTACAACCAAGATTGCTGAAGTTAATCAAGGTTACGATAATACTTTGCGTTCAGTTGAGTTATCACTAAAAAGATTACAGATCGAACAACTTGATCTATTATTGATCCACTGGCCGATCCATTCACAATTTTTTGCCACTTGGCGGGCCCTAGAACGTTTAAAAGCAGAAAAAATCGTTCGTAGCATTGGGGTTTCAAATTATCATCAAACCCATTTGGATTATCTTGCTACTAAGGCTAATGAACAGCCTGTGGTCAATCAAATTGAAAACCACCCTTACCTATCACAAGAACCATTATTGGCTTATAACCGTAAACAGCATATTGTCAGTCAAGCGTGGAGCCCATTAGGCCGCGGTGCTGTACTACAGGATCCTACACTGATCAAAATTGCTTTAAAGCATCAACGCTCAGTTGCGCAGATTATTTTGCGCTGGCATTTACAACGTGGTTTAGCCGTTATTCCTAAGTCACAAAATCCACAACGGATCAATGAAAATGCGACTATTTTTGATTTTAAATTAGATGCTGATGACATGACAGCAATTGCACGACTAAATCGTTACCAACGTACTGGGGACGATCCTGAAGTCGTTTATCAAATTGAACATCAATATCATTAGCTACTGCTACAGAGCTTAATTCATTCGAGACAAGGAGATTTTTTATCATGCCTGCTGCCAATCACGATTATACTTTCCCCATTAAAATCACTAAGGGACCACAACGCTTCTTGATCCAGTTTTTAACGATCCCACAATTAACTGCCTCGGGTGAAATCTATGCTGAAGCTGAATATTACGCTTACCGCGTATTAGCTGACCACTTACTCACGCTCAAGAACGATCCCGCAAAGATTCAAGCGTTAACTGGGACTACTGCTAACGAACCAGTCGATGACCACTCTTTTTTAAGCAATATTTTAGTCCCGCAGAATTTAGACCCGCATAAAATGCAAGCGCAATTTGTTATTCCGCGAGATTCACCAGAACACGCTCACAGTGAGATCAATAAAATCACTAAACTGATCAATGAAGAACCACATGAATAGTTAAAAACAAACACAAAAAGCTGATTAACTTAAGCAAGCTAATCAGCTTTTTGTGTTTTTGTGTTTGTCCAAATAAAATGACGTTACGCTAGATCTGTGCCAATGCTTGATCCAAATCAGCGATCAAGTCATCGACATTTTCGATCCCAATCGATAACCGGATCAAATCAGGAGTGATCCCGGTTAATTTCAATTCTTCGTCATTCAATTGCGCATGGGTCGTTGAGGCGGGATGAATGATCAAGGAATGCGCATCACCGACGTTTGCCAATAAGGAGAATAGCTCAAGATGTTCAATCAAGGCTTTACCAGCTGCTTCGCCGCCTTTAAGCCCAATGGTGAAGATCGAACCAGCGCCTTTAGGGAAATACTTTTCAGCTAGGTCGTGATAAGGGCTATCGGCTAATTCAGGATAATTGACCCATGCTACCTTAGGATGTTCATTTAAGTAGTTGACGATCTTGCGGGCGTTGCTGACGTGGCGTTCAACCCGTAGTGACAAACTTTCTAGGCCTTGGATCAACAAGAAGGAATTGAAGGGACTGATCGTGCCACCGAGATCACGCAAGGATTGTGCGCGTACTTTAGTCGTGAATGCAGCGGGGGCAACATCGTTCCAAACTAAGCCGTTATATTGAGGATCAGGCGTTGTGAAGCCAGGGTAACGGCCGCTAGCCGCGTAGTCGAATTGACCGTTTTCAACGATCACGCCACCCATGGTCGTGCCGTGGCCACCGATAAATTTAGTGGCTGAATGGACCACCACATCAACCCCATGATCAAGTGGTTGGATCAAGTATGGCGTGCCGAAAGTATTGTCAGCGATCAAGATCAAGCCATGCTTATGCGCCACTGCCGCAACGGCTTCCAGGTCGATCAAGTTGATGCCAGGATTGCCGATGGTTTCCACGTACAAAGCTTTAGTGTGTTCGTTGATCGCCGCTTCAAAGTTAGCGGGATCATCAGGATCAACAAAATGAGTGGTGATGCCCAGCTTCTTCAAAGTTACACTGAACAGGTCGTAAGTGCCACCGTATAAGGTGCTGGCTGAGACGATCTCGTCACCGGCATCAGCGATGTTAAGGATTGCTGCGGTGATTGCGGCAGAGCCAGTGGCCAAAGCAACCCCGGCCGTCCCATTTTCCAAAGCCGCGACCCGTTTTTCTAGGACATCCGTCGTTGGATTCGTTAGACGTGTGTAGATGTTACCAGCATCGGTCAAGGCAAAGCGGCCAGCTGCTTGGGCGGCGTCTTTAAACACGTAAGAAGTCGTTTGGTAGATCGGCACTGCGCGAGCACCAGTTTCATCGATCGTTTGTCCAGCAGTAACTTGTAAAGTTTCAAAACGTAATGATTCTTTTGACATATGATTACCCTCTTCTTAATTTAATTGTTGGAGCCAATTGGCAATAATTTGTTGTCCAGAACTGTGCCAACGTTCAAGTACTTGTGCATTTGCATCGTTACCGTAAAAATAATTTTCTGGCAGCGTGATTGGGATCCCACTGGCTAAATCACGCTGATATTCATGTGCTAAGGTGTTACGCGCATATTCAGGATGCCCAGTAATAAAGGTTTGTCGCCGATCACGACTTTGGACCAACACTGGTCCTACATTGATATCATCCACTAGCAACTTTAAATCAGGTTGAGCAGCAATATCTTGTGATTGTAAAGTTGTATGCCGTGAATGAGGCATGTAAAAATGGTGTGGTAAATGATTCAACAACGGATCAGCACCAACAGCTCGATGTTCAAAAATACCGAAAACTTTAGGGCTGACCGCATATTTTTCGATCCCATATTGGGCGTATAAGGCCGCTTGTGCTGCCCAGCAAATAAATAAGTTTTGCCGCACATGATCCTGTGCCCAAGCTAAAATTTCAGTAAACTCTTGCCAATAATCAACTTCTGCATAAGGCAATGTTTCCACTGGTGCACCTGTGATGATCAACCCATCATAAGTATTATCAGCAATTTCTGGCAAAGTCGCGTAACTTGTTTGTAAATACGGTAAAACATGTGATTTAAAATGATGTGTTTGCGGATAAAGAAACGTTAATGTCAGGTTCTCTGGTAAGCCAGCAAATAAATCTAATAATTGGCCTTCAGTTTCTAACTTATTAGGCATTAAATTTAACACAACCAAATCGGTCGTTTGTTGTGTGCTGGTACCTAGTTGATTAAATACCAATCGTTTACTTGATTCATACTTTACGGACATCAAAGGACCACCTCCCAAATTAGCTTTAGGTGAAATAAAAAAGCTTCCATCCCAAACGTATCAAAACGTTTAGGGACGAAAGCTTTCGCGTTACCACCCTGATTTACATTGATCTCACAATCAAATGACTTAGTAAGTACATCAAAACAGACTATACTCCGCAAAATAACGCTTGCCCACGGATAAACAGCGTTACCACCGTTTATCAAGCTCCAAGACCATCTTCGATCAAATTATCTTTGCTTCCTCTCACCTAACGAAGCTCGCTAAATAGATACCTTGACTTACTCTTCTCTTCTACGCTTATCATTATTTTTTAACTTGTTACCCATGTTATCATCATCTTTTTCTCACGTCAAGCCTAGTTTACACAAAAATAGGGATAAAATTGCAGTTAAGCGCGATTTCGCTATAATAGAAGTTAGCTAAATATTTTAATCGTGACTAGCAAGTACTGAAATCAAGCTTGTCAGTCCAAAGTTAATAATCTCTGCAGGAGGCCCTCATGCCGGAAAACGAAGAATCAAATACCCGTAGTGGACGTAAACCACCCAAGAAGAGTCATCCACTATTAAAAATAATTCTCTTGATCATCTCTGTAGCTGTCTTTTTAACCGGTATTTTCGCCTACAAGCTCTATTCACATGCTGGAGATACGATTACTGGCATGCATGCTTCAATCGGTAACGCATCACAAAAGATCCAACAGAAAAAACCTTTTTCAGTCTTGCTATTAGGTGCAGATACCGGTGCTGATGGCCGTAAATATAAGGGTAATTCAGATACGATCATCCTTGCAACGGTCAATCCAGCAAAGAATCGAGTTAAATTAGTTAGTATCCCTCGTGATACTTTAGCCGAATTAGTTGGTGCTAAACCGCGTAATATGCAAAAAATCAATGCTGCTTATAATTATGGTGGTACTAAAATGGCCGCTAAAAGTGTTAGCAAACTACTCAATGTGCCGATCGATTACTACATGACGATCAATATGGGCGCCTTAAAAACAGTCGTTAATGATGTTGGCGGTATCGATGTTAATATCCCGTTCTCGTTTACCAGTGTTTGGACTGGCGGGCAGAAATTTAAAAAAGGGGGGCATCATCTAAATGGAACGCAGGCTCTAGCCTATTCACGAATGCGGCACGAAGATCCGCGCGGTGATTATGGGCGCCAATTGCGACAACAACAAGTGATTCGTGCAGTCCTCAAAAAAGCAACTCAACCAAAAATTTTACTCAAATATAAAAAAATTACCCGTGATTTAGCAAAAAATATGCGCACAGATCTGACCTTTGCTGATATCGAGACTTTAGCCTTAAATTATCGTCAATCTGCTGGCAACATTAAATCTGACCAACTACAAGGTAAAGATGCTTGGATCAACGGTTCCTCTTATCAAATTGCATCAACTAAGGAACTTAATCGTGTATCCAAAATGCTACGTCATGAATTGGGACTAACTGCTGAAAAAGTCGATAACGCAGAAGTTTACCAAAATGAATTGAATCCTTACTTTGATGGTATTGATGATCAAATGTTTTATATCAGTAATGACTTCACTACCACAATTGCTCAATAATATATTATAAAAAGGCCTTAACGTAGTTTTAAAACCACGTTAAGGCCTTTAATTTACAGATTAATAGTTGATATGCACACCGAATGAAGGCATGAAATAACTTGAAATTGAAGCAATAGTAACCGTTTCACCAGGTTGTGGTGCATTAATATACTGGTTATTACCAATATATAAAGCAACGTGATAAGTTGCACCGGCACTACCCCAGAATACTAAATCACCAGGTTGTAATTGACTGATGGAAACTCTAGATCCAGCACTTTCTTGCGCAGTTGTCACCCGACCAATCGAAACGCCAGCTTTAGCTAACGCCCATTGTGTCAAGCCTGAACAATCAAAACCTGAACCTTCAGATTCGCCACCCCAAACATAAGCGACACCAATTTGTGACTCAGCAGCTGAGATAGCGGCTTGTGCACCAGTGCCATAACTTGTGCTAGAGCTTGAACTACTTGCTGATGAGTTTGTATTAGTTGCTTGCGAAGCTTGTGAGCTCGTATTTTGTGTTGAAGTTTGATCTGTATTGGTACTTACTTGCGTTGCTTGTGAAGTTGCTTGGCTAGCAGCGGCAGCAGATGCCGCATTGGCGCTGGCAGTTGCAGCTGATTGGGCTGCTGCTTCACTAGCAGCATTAGCACTAGCGGTTGCGGCTGACTGAGCAGCAGCTTCACTAGCGGCGTTAGCGCTGGCAGTTGCGGCTGACTGAGCGGCCGTTGATGCAGCAGCTTCACTAGCAGCGTTAGCACTAGCGGTTGCGGCTGACTGGGCAGCAGACTCCGCATTAGCTTGAGAGGTTGCTTGGCTAGCAGCGGCAGCAGACGCGGCATTGGCACTAGCGGTTGCAGCTGATTGGGCGGCTGCTTCACTAGCGGCGTTAGCACTGGCAGTTGCGGCTGACTGAGCAGCTGTTTGCTGTGCAGCTTGTTCTGCTGCAGTCGATGCAGCGGCAGCACTAGCAGCAGCTATTGAATTAGCAGCGGCTTCGCTAGCGGCATTAGCGCTGGCAGTTGCAGCTGATTGGGCTGCAGCCGTTGATGCAGCGGCTTCGCTAGCAGCATTGGCGCTAGCAGTTGCAGCTGATTGGGCATCAGTCGTTAACGCAACTGAACTAGCACTAACTGTACTTGTACTAGCAGCAGTTGAACCAATCTGTAAATCAGCACTTTTAGCTGGCTCAACACCAGCTAAGTCTGTATTATTATAAGCAACGTATGCGCTTGGTACCCATGCATTGTCAGCAATTTTGTACCAAGTAATGCTACCAACTTTAACTTGTTCAGTTGCAGTCTTCGTTTGACCATAAACCATGTAATTACCAGTTGGTTGACCACTAGTTGGTGATGTCCAAATTGTGATCGCACCATCTTTGTAATTACCAGTTACAGTATCACTTGTTTTAGCAGTTGTCTTTTCAGCAGTATTCGCTTGGAAATATTTAGCTGGAACCCATTCATCAGTTCCGATCTGATACCATTTTTCACCGAAAACTTGTTTAGTTGCCTGTACCTTAACGGCTTGGCCCTTAGTTAAGTAACGGGTTGGTTTCTGACCAGTTGTTGGGTTGTTCCAAACGGTGGTTGCACCATCTTGATAAGTGACCTCAGCCGTTTGCGCAGCTTGCGTTTGCTGAGCCCCGGCTAGTGTGGCACCGGCTAAACCGGCAACACCGGCAGCCAAGTATGTAGATAAATGATTTTTAGACTTTGATTTCGCTTTTGACATATAACAGCCTCCTTGTTACGCCTAGATTAGGACGTGCACATTTGCACCATGTGATCTAAACTGGGAACAACTTGGTTCCCAAACTTTCGAACTTCAGTATAACGTACTTTAAGAAAAATTTACAGTATTTATCCCTCCGCGGCGAAAATGTAATCTATTTGTGATGAAAAAAGATGAAAAATCAGTCAACTAAACAAAATACACTAGTTTAATGACAGTTTTACCCCCATTCAACATCCTTCATTTTAGTCGATAACTAACCCACTCGTCAAAAAAATAGCGCATTCAAAATAAATTAATCCAAATACTAACTAAATCTCCGCTAAGATTAGGAGGTTCTCTTGCAGTTTTACTGTCGCCGTTCCTAAAAGTGCGCTATAATAGTGAAAGTAATTTTACACGGCAAAAAACTTTCTACAGGAGCGTGATAACGTCAATGACGCCGATTAAGGAAGATTATCTGAAAATCATTTTTGAATTAGGCGGCGCAAAAAAAGAAGTCTCTAATAAGCAGATTTCATTAGCATTAGGTATTGCCGCTGGTTCCGTCACCGAGATGGTCAGCAAATTAAAAAAAGAAAAGTTAGTCACTCATCGACCTTACCACGATATTGCATTAACTAAAACCGGCTTAGATCAAGCTATTTTATTGATCCGTAAACATCGTTTATGGGAAACTTTTCTAGCAAACGACCTTGCATTTGCGCTACCAGATATTCATCCAGAAGCTGAAGTTTTGGAACATGTTACCAGTCCCAAGCTACTAGCACGCTTAGATAAATTTCTTGGTTATCCGAAACATTGCCCTCATGGCGGCGTTATTCCTGACGCTGATGGTCACTTTCAAGAAGAAAGTTACACCGTCCTCGCACAGATACCCGATGGCCAAACGGTTACCATTGAACGTTTCATCGATGACCATGACTTGTTGATTTACCTTGCGGATATCAAATTAGAATTAGAAACTCAGGTTACGGTGCTTAAGCATGAACCTTTTGACGGCCCAATCAGTGTCACTACTGCAGAGGGTCAAAAATTTAATATTAGCTTCAAGGCAGCCCATAATATTTTTGTCACTGATGAAAGTGGCGCATCGTTGGAGCCAACAAAAAAAGCGTGAATCTAATCACGCTTTTTTGTTTACAATGAAGTTGTTACCACGTGGCGTTCAAATGGATCTGAACTGATACCTTCTTCAAGAATCTTTTTGCACCATTCTTTAGCTGAGAACAAGGAATGATCACGATAATTACCACAGCTCGTGATATCAGTTCCTTGGACGTCATCCCAAGTAGCTGGGCCCGCAATAAATTCTAGTGAGCCTTTCAAAGCAGCGGCAACATCTTCTGGTTTATGCCGCCCCCAAAGGATCAAATGAAAACCTGTCCGGCAGCCGAACGGGGAACAATCGATCACACCGTCTAGGCGATCACGCAACAAACCAGCTAACATATGTTCAATTGTATGTAATCCTGCTGTTGGAATTGCGTTTTCGTTAGGCTGAACTAAACGTAGATCGTAATTCTGAATTTCATCACCTTTAGCGCCGGATTCCGTTGTAATCAAACGGACATATGGTGCTTTTACTTTAGTATGATCTAAAGTAAAACTTTCAACTTTTGCCATGTTTAATTCCTCCAATTAGTCATTTGAGCGATGTGCTCTGCTATTTATTGTACCGCGCAAGCAGTAATTTTGAAAATCTTTAATTCAATTTCTAGAACGTACGTTAAAAAATCAACGCTGGAAGCTAACTCACGACTTAGTATAGTTGCCGGACTAAATCAGCCACTGCGCGACCGCGATGACTGTACTGGGCATGGGCTTTAGCTGGTAGCTGCGCTAAGGTTTTCCCTAGTGCAGGTAAGTAAATCAACCGATCAAAGCCGCCGCTGAGTTCCCCCTGTTCCTCAACTGCCACTTGAGCAGTCAAACAACCATGAGCACGCAATATTTGTGTGCCCACACGTAAAACCAAATAACTATGCACCGTAATTTGGCGATCATGCACATTTTGCAAGCGCGCCAGCAGGTACTTATTTGCTGGCAGTGGCTGCTGGGCTAGCGTTCGTGCAGTATAAACGCCAAATTCAGTAGGAAAAGCCGCCAACTCAATTCCAGAATCATCACCTAAAACTGGCAAATGCGTCAATTGGGCAACCTGATCGGCTTTATGCTGGGCATTTTGCCAATAGTCAGCGCCTTCTGGTGCAAAAGACAATCGTGGCAATTCAGTCGTATAACTGCGTAAGGAAAATTGCTGTTGGGCAAATAACTCACGTAACTCCGCTAACTTACCTTGGTTATGTGAAGCTAACAAAATCGGCTGCTCAATCATCTGGCAACAACTCCTTAACTAAGTAAAACGAGCCGGTGACAACGATCAGATTGTCAACTGCAGTTTGTTGATGTGCTAGACGCAAAGCTTGTTGCGGTGCTGCACAAATACTAAGTGGTAAGTCGGGGGCAATTTGGCGACACGCCGCTGCCAATTCATTTGCCGGTAAATGACGCTGCGGATTATCCGGAGTCGTTACAATCACGCGCTGCGCACGCGGTAACAGTAATTGCAGCATTTGCCGATAATTTTTATCACGTAACATACCTAAAACCAAAGTAAGCGGTCGGTGCGGAGTTAAACGCTGCAACGTTGTCACTAACGCTTGGCTACCATCAGGATTGTGCGCCCCATCCAAAAGTACGGTTGGCCGCTGACCGATCACTTGTAGCCGTCCTGGTAGCTGAACTTGTGACAGCGCTTGTCGAATGCATTTATTTGGTATAGTGATCAGTTGCTGTAACACGTGAACTGCAGTTAGAACTGTCGCCAAATTGGCCACCTGAAATTCACCAACTAACCTCAAAGTCAACTGAGGCCATGTGAACCATTCACTAGTCAAACTAACCGTCATTCCAGTTAAATCAAATCGTTCGATCGTATACTTTAATTGTTGTGGTTGCCAATAAGTTGCCCGATTATGCTGTGCAGCTTGCCGCAATACCGTTTCAGCTTCAGGCGCCTGTTGCGGATAACTGATCACTGGCACACCCGGCCGCATGATCTTACTTTTAGTGGTGGCAATCGCAGTTAAGGTATCACCAAGCAAAGCCATATGGTCATAAGCGACTTTTGTAAAAATTACGAGCTCCGGTTGATCTAAAGCATTGGTTGCATCAAATTCACCACCTAAGCCGGTTTCAATCACCGCCCAGGCAACTTGTTGCTGCTGAAAATAAACCATCGCTAAAATAAAGTACCATTCAAATTCAGATAAAGCTGTTGGTGGCAATGTTAATTCGCCTAAGGCCTTTTTGACTTGCGCAAATGCAGTTAAAAAATCAGCGGCAGTGATCATTTGACCATCGATTGTGATCTGTTCAAACGGACTTCGCAGATAAGGACTCATAAATGCGCCACTCCGATAACCTGCAGTCGTTAAAATCGTTCGTAGCATCTGTGTCGTTGAACCTTTACCGTTAGTCCCCGCAATGTGAATAAGCTTAAACTTATTCTCTGGATGCCCCAACTCTTCTAGTACTTGCCGCAGTAAGCCCACTCGATCACCAACTTCGTACAGCATTCCTTGGGTCATTTCTGCCTGTGCGGCGGCAACTTGCTGTTCGATCGTCATTAGTGCAACCGCCGCTCAAATTCAGCAATCCGCACTGGATCATCTAAAGCGCCAGTAAAGCGCGTGGTAACCGTTTGACTACCTGTCTTTTGAATACCACGCATTTCCATACACATATGCCGCGCTTCCAACTCAACCGCAATCCCACGTGGCTGGAGGATTTTTTGTAATTCATCGACTAACTGCGAAGTTAACCGTTCTTGAACATTAGGTTTATGCGCAACATAATCAACTAAACGGGCGATTTTGCTTAACCCAATGATCTGACCATCAGCCGGTAAGTAAGCAATATGGACCGTGCCGAAAAATGGTAATAAGTGATGTTCACACATTGAATAAAACGGAATATCTTTAACTAGTACCATTTCCGCATGACTATCGGTTTGAAATAATTTGTAATTCGTAAATTCTGGTTCACGTAACGAACTAAAAATTTCCGCATACATCCGCGCAACTCGCTCAGGAGTTTCAACCAAACCAGCCCGCTCAGGATCTTCCCCGACAGCTACTAAAATTTGTTTGACCGCAGCGATGATCTGCTGCTTCTGTTCATCATTCATTCTTGCTCATCCCTAATCTTGGTCACCCGCTGAGCGGCGGGTAACGCTTGTAATAATTGCTCAACTTGCTTTTGCTGCTGACCAGTCGTAATTTCTTGTAATGGGACTAAAACAAATGCCCGCTTAGCCATCTCTGGGTGCGGAATCGTCAAGTCAGCCGTTTGGATCACCACATCATCATACCAGAGAATATCTAAATCAATGGTACGCGGTCCCCAATGGATCAAGCGTCGGCGTTTTTGATTTTGTTCGATCTGCTGGATACGCTGCAAAAGCTCAGTTGCGCTTAAGCTCGTCTCTAAATAGACTGCACAATTATAAAAATCATCCTGCACAACACCGCCAACCGGTGCCGTCTCATAAATACTAGACACACGTACAACGTCGATTGCCGAGTCAGCTTGCAACGCCGCAATTGCCTGTTGCAACTGTGCCTTACGATCACCTATGTTGGATCCAATACTAAGATAGACTTGATGCATCAACGCTTCACCTGCACTTCAATTTCCACATTATCAAAAATACCCGCAATCGGTACACTATATTTACGTACGCGTAATTGAACGGCTTCAACCAATTGATATTGGCGTAACAATTCTTGGCTGATATGATTAGCCAAACTTTCGATCAATTGATATTGCTGTGTTTGCGCAATCGTAACGATGCTATCATACACTTTAGCATAGTTGACTGTTTCATTGAGTTGATCTTTAGTCCCTAACCTTTCAATCGGGACAGTTAGCGCCACATCAATTTCCAAACGTTGTCCCAGTCGATTTTCCTCTGGTAAAACACCGTTATATGTATAAACCTGAATATTATTTATTTTGATTAATCCCACAGTTGGTCCTCCTATTATTCATTAAAATAATAAAGACAGTTGAAACAAGGCTCTAACGGCTAAAACTACGCTTGATCTTATCCATAATGCCTAGCGTATATTTGGTTTCAGCAATATCGTGTGCCCGCATGAAGTTGACGTCTAAGGCGGCTGAATTAGCAAAGATCGCCATCGTTGGTACCAAACGTTCTTCAACCGGTAAATCTAATAATCTTCCGATAAACCCTTTTCGTGATGGCGCAATTAGCGTAGCCACACCTAAATCGTTGAAATAATCTAGTTCACGCAATAATGTATACTCTTGTTCATAATTTTTACCGTAAACCGAACCTAAGCCAACATCGATCATGAGCTGACGTCGTTCGATGCCATAGTGTCCAGCAAAATCAATTGCAGCAGCAAAATAATCGTGAATATCTTGAGCTAGATCCGTATATTGATCCCCATTTTGCGTATGCATGATCACTAATCCCGCATCCGCTGCCGCGACTGCCGCCAACAAACGTGGTTCATCCTGTACTGGACGCACATCATTGATAATATCTGCCCCAGCAGCTAAAACTGCCTGCGCCACTTCATATTTATAGGTATCAACCGCAATCGGAACATCCACTACAGGCCGAATTGCTTCCAGCACCGGAACGACTCGAGCAATCTCTTCTGCTGGCGTCAACTCTTGATAACCTTTACGAGTTGACTGCCCGCCAAGTTCCAATACATCCGCACCCTGTGCTACCATTTCCTGTGCCCGCTTGATTGCTGCCGCCGGTGTAAAGTAGCGACCACCATCATAGAATGAATCATCAGTAATATTCAAAATCCCATAAACACGTGTTTTAGCCTGTGTATCTAAATCAAAGCGCCGAGCATGGAACAAATGCGACTGTCGTAATTTGGCGGCTGCCTGCTGCAATGCACCAATATAATCAGTAAGTGCAACAGACTGCTGTGTTGACGTGAGCCATTTATCCATTGTTAATAACAAGTATTTGTCTACGATCAGTGCCCGTGCTGATAAACGCGTAATTTGTAATTCATGTTCCAGCTGACGTGCTGCTTGCTCAGTTGGTAGATCGACGTCTGCCATTAACATGATCATCGTTGGTTTAAATAGCTGTGCGGGCAACGTCGTGGTTGCCATTGATTGTTGTTTAAGTTGCAACGCTATCGTCCTAACTATTATTAATTTAATTAGCCCAATCTTACCCAGAAATGAGCCCAGCGTCAAACAATTATCGTGTACTAAAAAGGAGCGGCTACGTTCGCCGCTCCTTGATCTTATATTTCAGCATCACGTTTTTTGAAATAAGTTGTCATTGCGTAAATACCTTTTTCAATTGCCCCAACATGCGGCACTAAATGTTCCGAGTGTAGTTGATAAGGTTGATCAACACCTAGCCAGAACATCGTACCATGGATCTGAGCAATCAGAAAACCAAAATCTTCACCAGTCATTGCTGGCTCAGTTTCTACGTATTCAATGGCTGGATCAGCCTGCATCGTTTCAATAAACGCGGCAGTTGTTGTCGGATCATTTTCCACCGGATAATACCCGCCCTGATGGAGGTCTAGATCGACCTGGCAATCATAACTTAGTGCAATACCTTCGGCAATCGTCCGCACCCGCTGCTGGATGTGTTGATTCATGACTTGCGTCAACGCACGGATCGTACCATCAACCTGAGCACTGCCACTGATCACATTGCCAATCGTGCCAGCATGAAACTGACCTAAAGTGACCACGCCACTTTGAATCGGATCAACATTGCGACTAACGATCGTTTGAATTTGATTGACAAATTGTGCCCCAGCAACGACCATATCATTAGCCAGATGTGGATAAGCCGCATGACCACTTTTACCACTAAAATGGGCGTGGATCTCACAAGTTCCCGCAAACAAAGTGCCTTGACGACAACCGATCGCACCCGTTGGCAATTGTGGATTAATGTGTAAGCCATAAATTTCATCAGGCATCCAGTCATCCAACGCACCCATTTCATAGAGGCGTTTACCACCGCTGGCATTTTCTTCCGCTGGTTGGAACAAAAATAACATATTATTCTGTGGTTGGTTGGTGGCAAAATAAGACAATAAACCTAGTGCCACCGTCATGTGAATATCATGACCACAAGCGTGCATCATACCTTCATGCTTAGAAGCAAAAGGTAGCCCCGTTTGCTCTTGTACCGGTAAAGCATCAATATCTGTGCGCCAACCTAAAGTTGCGTGTGGTGCTTGCCCACTAACAAAAACCAAGGTTGCCGTCTCAACTTTTTTAATGGTCAACCAAGTTTGTGGTAAGCTGGCGATCACTTTAAGTAAATAAGCCTGCGTTTCAAATTCCTTTAAGCCAATTTCAGGGATTTGGTGCAGATCCTGATAAATTTGCGTTAATTCGTCTGTTGTTAATGTCATCTGCGCGCCTCAGTTTACAACTGCCGCAGTGCATCAAGAATTTCAGTCTTGCTACGCGTTTTATCATCAATATCTTTGATTTTACGCGCCGGAACACCTGCAACGACGGTATATGGAGCAACGTCTTTCGTGACGATCGCGCCAGCCGCAACCACGGCACCTTTACCAACGCGGATACCTTCCAAAACAACGGCGTTAGCACCGATCAGCGCATCATCTTCAACAACAACTGGTTGTGCCGAAGGTGGTTCAACCACACCGGCTAACACAGCGCCAGCACCGATATGCGCGTTCTTGCCCACTGTTGCGCGCCCGCCGAGAACAGCACCCATATCGATCATTGAACCTGAACCGACAACGGCGCCAATATTGATGACGGCACCCATCATGATCACTGCATTATCATGAATTTCAACTTGATCCCGAATAAAAGCACCTGGTTCGATCCGGGCATTAAATTGTTTTAGATCAACCATTGGCACCGCTGAGTTGCGAGCCTCATTTTCAACATGGTATTCACTGATTGCTTTTTGATTGGCCGCTAAAAATGGCTCAACGTCAGCCCAATCACCAAATAACACACCACTATGCGCCTCAAAAAAAGTTTGGATCGAGCCAGGGATCGTTAATTGATCTAAATGCCCCTTCACATATACCTTAACTGGGGTTTTCTTCTTTGCTTCACTGATGAAACGGATGATTTCATTTGCATCCATGTCACGCACGCACCTCTCCATAAATTATCATTTTTCACTCTCGCTTAGTGGATACACCTGATCAAAGTTATGTGCCAAGTAGTTAACACTCTTCATGATCTCCCGTCGCGTCACAATGCCCGTGAAATCACCTTTGTGACTGACGACTGGCAGAAATGGATTATCCACTAATAAATGTAATATTAACTCAATATCATAGGGGTTTTCAACTGTTGGTACATTTTTTTCGCAAACATCGCCGACACAGAGCCGATTTAATTGGCTTAAATCAAAATCATCCCGGCCTAACATCGTGTCGGTGATCATCGGTAACGAAATTAAACCAACAAACTTTGAATCGTTGGCCAGTACCGGAATTTTAGCGTAGCGAATTTTAGTTAGCACTAAAAAAGCATGGTTTAAATTATTGTCAACTTGTACATTGGCCACCTTTTCAGCTGGGATCAAGAAATGAGCTTTATTTTGTAATAGAATATCTAAAATCGGTTGACTTATCAATGCGGCACCTCCGCTTACTGTTTATGTCGATTGCTATTTTAACCAGTCACGCCAAACTTTTTCCAAATTACGTAATGCATTACCACGATGACTGATTTTATTTTTCTCATCTGCAGTCAATTCGGCTAAACTCTTATCTAATTCGGGGACCAAGAATAACGGATCATAACCAAACCCGTTGTCGCCGCGGGGAATACCTAAGATGTAGCCATTGACTTCGCCATCAACGACCAGATCATTTTCTGGTTGATTAGGTTTGGCAAAAACTAGCGTCGTGTGAAAAGTCGCGTTACGCTTTTCTTTTGGAACGCCAGTTAATTCGTATAATAATTTAGCGTTATTAGCAGCATCGTTGTGATCACCAGCATAGCGAGCTGAATAGATTCCTGGACGACCATGTAGCGCAGCCACTTGTAAGCCGGAATCATCCGCTAGTACCGGTAAATCAAGAACGCGTGCAATCGTGTCGGCCTTTAAACGGGCGTTTTCTTCAAACGTCTTCCCCGTTTCTTCGATTTCTGGCAAATCAGGAAAATCATTCAGCGTCTTCACTTGAAGACCATCAGAGGCAAACATTGCCTTAAATTCGCTAGCCTTACCCGCATTACGTGTGGCGATCACAACGGTATTTTGGGACAAATCGCTGGTATCATACGGATGTTGCAGTTTATCGAATTGATAGCGTTGTGCCGTGATCAATTGTTCAATACCTTTGGTCCCTAAATATAACAATTCGTTTAATTGACTACCAGAAAAAGTGGCTTCTTCACCAGTACCTTGTAATTCAATAAATTCGCCTTGCCCAGTCATCACAATGTTCATATCGACTGAAGCTTGCTGGTCTTCACTAGCTTCTAGATCTAGCACCGGACCAATTTCCGGTAAAATACCCACGCTGATTGCTGCTAAATCATCTTTTAAAGGATTCTCAGGTAAGACTTTATTTGTCACCAGTCTAGCTAGTGCCAGCTTTAAAGCAAAAAATGCTCCGGTAATACTAGCTGTCCGCGTACCACCATCCGCCTGGATCACATCACAATCCGCCACTAATGAGCGTGGTCCTAATTTTTCTAAGTCCACCACTGCCCGCAATGCTCGGCCAATCAAGCGTTGTATCTCGATCGTACGACCAGTTTGCCGACCTTTCGTGGCCTCACGCCGAGTCCGTTCCTTAGTCGCTCGTGGCAACATACTGTATTCGGCACTGATCCAACCTTTTTCCGTTCCGCGCAAAAATGGCGGCTGACTGTCCTCAACACTAACGCTACAGATAACTTTGGTGGCACCTAAAGTCATCAAAACAGAGCCTTCTGGATTTTTCAAATAATTAGCTGTGATTTCAAATGGACGCAATTCTGCAGTCCCGCGATTATGATTTCTTTGCATGCTTAACCTCGCTATGTTTAATTAATTCCGTTAAATCAATATGGCGAACATCTAAATCATTTAATTCTAACCAGTCCCCCGCGATTCGCTGGAACATTTCCGGATTACCGGTGGTATAAAATTCATGTTGTGGTTGTCGTGCCGGTGCTGCTAATTGATCAAATTCCAATAACGCAGAAAGTTGATTGACCGTTTCGGCACCAGAATCGATCAAAGTAACTTGATCACCAATTCGATTTTGGATCAAATGACGAATCAAGGGATAGTGCGTGCAGCCCAAAATCAAAGTATCAATATGCTGATTATCAAATGGCGTCAGCGATTCGGCGACTACTTTTTTAGCAACCGCCGATTTATATTCGTCACTTTCAACTAACGGGACAAACTTAGGACACGCGACACCCGTTACTTCAACTTGTGGTGCTTGCCGCGCAATCGCTTGCGGATAGGCCTGACTCTTGATGGTTCCAATCGTTCCGATCACACCAACCTTTTTATTTTTGGTTGCCTTGATTGCTGCCTGACTCCCCGCCACGATCACACCGATCACAGGAATATCTAAAGCTGTCTGGATTTCTGGTAAAGCCGCAGCAGTAGCCGTATTGCAGGCAATAACGATCATCTTAACGTGCTTACTTAACAAGAAATTAGTCATCTGCCACGTAAATTCTTTAACTTGACTAGCTGGCCGTGGTCCATAAGGATTACGTGCCGTATCGCCAATAAAAATAACCTGTTCATTCGGTAGCTGGCGTAACGCTTCTTTCACGACCGTCAGGCCACCCACGCCCGAATCCATATAGCCAATGCCTTGTTGTACATTTACCATTTATTTATTCCTCTTTCTGTTCGTCCAAGCTAACTCTTGCTAACTCATAGGCACCTGTATAGATCTAGTTTGAAAACTACCAAACCATACTTGTCCTGCTGACCTTTTGCAATAACCCGATCACAAATAGACCTACATATGATTTTCGCCTTTTTTAGAACTAAGTTCAAGTGAATCGCTAGGGTTATTCATTTTTTAATAAAAATTTGTTGGATGCCCATTAGTTTAATTATTTTTGCTATAATGAAAAGGAAGAAAATCAGCCATATTTTTGTTGAGTGAGTTTATGGTCAATCAACGACTGCTATTACTCAGCATAACAATACACCAATGAATTCAGGTTACTTACCATTTCAATTAAGTAACAGATTGCTTGTCGTTGTGGGTTAACCTTGCTTTAGATTGAAATCAACCACAACATCAAAAATTTTTGACCAAAAAATTAACCACGATCGTGGAGTAGAGGTGATTAGGCTTATGCCAGAGAATCATTATGAAAATTTATTACGGGCAGTGTCTACGCCGGAAACACTGGGTTATGAGCTATTGCGCGATATCTTATTGCCTGATCTTCTAGGACAGGAAGCACCTGGTATTTTGTATTGGGCGGGTAAAGATCTTGCACGCCGCCTGCCTCTAAGTCAGTTAGATGATCTGCCAACTTTTTTCGCGCAATTTAATTTTGGCGAGCTAAAATTAAGCCAACAAACCAAGAATCGGTATATTTACCAGTTAGGCGGCCAACAAATTGCACGGCGGCAAAAGGCATTTAGCAATGCGGATTTCCAACTTGAAACTGGCTTTATTGCCCAACAAGTTCAGCAACTGACGCAAACGGTTGCTGAAGGTCAGCTTGAATTTGATCGGGATAAAATTACGATCATCGTTCAAACTGACCATACAGATGCCCCTCAAGCTACTGCGATCGATAACCCGATCACGTTACACCATTTTGGTAGCACTGATGCACCTGCAGAAAAGCCCACCACAGACACCCGTACAAGTGCTACACCAGTTACCGATTTAATGCCGAAACGCACACAACGCCATAAACGCGGCTGGTTCAGCCGTAATTAAAAAGCATGCCTATATTTGCGGCATGCTTTTTCAATAGCTGCGTTGATCGCCTAATCCAAAATATTGCCATTGGCTGAATAACGGTTGCGCGATCAAGTCATCAATAGTCACGAATTGATACCCTTGCGCTTGCAAATAGCTAATAATATTGGGCAAAGCGGTGACCGTTGCCGGTTGAATATCGTGCAAAAGAATAATTGCACCTGGCGTAGTCGTTTGCTGAATCATTCTCAAAATTATAGCTGCATTTTGACTTTTCCAATCTTCGCTATCAACCGTCCACTGAATAATTGGTCGTCCCGCAATGGCAGCGCTAGTCTGATCAATACTGCCATACGGTGGTCGCATTAGCCGTGGCCAAGTTCCTGTCGCCTGATAGATCGCTACATCAGTCATAGTTAGCTCTTGATCTACCTGTGCCGCTGTTAAATTAGGTAACTGCGGATGATCGTACGTATGATTGCCAACTTCATGTCCAGCCTGAGCAACGCGCCGGGCTAACTGTGGATAAGTGGTGACATTACGTCCAACCATAAAAAAAGTCGCATGAATCTGTGCTTGGGCTAAAATCTGCAAAACTTGCGGTGTAGTGTTTGGATTCGGTCCGTCATCAAACGTTAAAGCAACATGCTTACCAGGACTTATTTGTGATGTCACGTGCCAAGCTGTCGGCAAAAAATAGCGCAGTTCTGTAAAATCAACCGGTACTGCACTTAACTGTTGCTGCGCAGTTTGTACATAGAAAACTAATTGTTGCTGATTGATCGCCAACCACGGATTTAATGGCTGGGTCATAAAGTTTTGCCTGGTTTGTGCCAAAGTTGCCGGCTGCGGTTGCACTACTTGTAGAACCGCATTGAATATTTGCAGTTTTAAGGCGTTTAATGTGGTCACATCATTCGTAATTTGGGCTAAAGTGATCACCTGATCTTGCGCATCATTCACTAATAATTGTCGCCGCGTCAATGGTAATGATATGCTCGTTCGTTGTCCCGCGCGATCAATAGCGACCGCCACCAAGTTATAACCAACTAAATTGCCAGCACGGCTGACGCTAGTTGGATAAATATCTATCGTCACCGCGGTGGACGGTATTTTAAGCTGCTGGGCAAAAATTTTCCAGAAATCAGCCGTCAACTTAGAACTAACCACTAATTTTTGTGGCACAAAGAAATGATAATGCACTTGACCAATGCTCAGCGTCTTTTGCCCATGAACATATTTAGTTTGTATGTTGATTGTCTGCTTCTTATTTTGCTTTGACTTAACTGTGAGTTGAGTAGCCCGATCAGCCGGCGGATCATTCGACTGATCATTTATCTCTAAAATAATTCCACCAACAACAACCAGTAAAATAGCCACTAAAATCCGCCTAACTTTACGGCGCATCGTCATAATCCCACTTTATAAACCCATTTAAATCAGCTCCCAATATTTCACTCACAATATAGCAGTATCAACTATTATAATCAATTATTTTTAATTATGAAATTAAGTGAAAACAAAAAAGCCACGATAACTACAGTTATCGTGGCTTTTCATTTAACAAATAGGGTCAAATCGTAATTGATTTATGCAGTATATTGTTTTAATACTTGATCTAACTGATCCTTGGTATGATAACCAACTAGGGTCTCAACAACTTCACCGTCTTTTTTCACTAGTAAAGTTGGAATACTCATGATACCGAAACTTTGAGCAGTTGCTGGATTAGCATCAACATCCATTTTAGTGAATTTAACTTCACCATCATAGTCTTCTGCTAATTGTTCAACAACAGGTGATTGCATCCGACAAGGACCACACCAAGTTGCCCAAAAGTCAGTTAAAACAACGCCTTTATCAGTTTCTTGACTAAAGTCTTTATCAGTAATTGCTTGTACCATAAATTTCTACCCCTCTACTCCACAATTTGTGGTTAATTTTTGTACCAAAAATTCTTGATGTTACGGACAATAGCCATTCTTGTGGCAAAGACCGTACCGCAAGAACCATGGTCCTGCGATATGTTATATTCTAGCAGAAAAGCCGATTAACAACAATCTTTTTGCTTACTAAAAATTAGAAGTTCCGACTGCTTATATTATTTAAAAGTAACAACCGTTGCACCGTCACCGCCAGCATTTGCCGGTGCAAATTCGAATTTTTTAACTTGGCGATTTGTTTTTAAATAATTAGTAATTCCTTGCCGCAGCGCGCCAGTACCTTTACCGTGCACAATTGTGACCTGGCCATAGCCCGCTAATAAAGCAGCATCAATGTAACGATCAACATCAGCTAAAGCATCTTCATAACGTTCACCGCGTAGATCTAAAGTTGAGCTAACGTGATTGCCGGTATGAACCGTTGCAAACTGCCGCTGTGGTTTTTCTGCTGGTACGCCAGCCGTTTTTTCTAGATCATCTACAGCCACTTTCATTTTGAGAATTCCGAGTTGAACTTCCCAATGCTTTTTGTCTAATTGATTGAGTAAAACACCATGCTGGCCATACGTAGTGACAATAACATCATCGCCAACCTTCAACGCTTGGCGCCGTTTTTCATGGCGCAATACTTTATTTTTCGCCAATGCTTTTTCTTGTTTCAAATTGGCCAAGCCCGTCTTAGCTGCGATCAATTCATGTTCTTTAACCGTTTGTTGTTGCTGTTTTTGCATTTCGCGCAGATCATGAATGATGCGGTCACTTTCTTTTTGCGCATGATCCACGATCTGATTAGCCTTATTTTTAGCCTTGTCCAGTTGCTGTTCCCGCGCGGAAATAAACTCTGTGCTAGCACTAGCCAAATCAGCATGCAATTGTTCTGCCTCTGTCAATAATTTTTTAGCTTGTAGCCGTTCATTTTCAGCAGCTTTACGTTGCGCTTCCAAGTCACTGATCATATTATTCAGATCTTGACTATCTGCTGTGATCAATTGCTTAGCTTGAGCCACAATGTTATCCGCCAAACCTAAACGTGACGCAATCTCAAATGCATTGGAACGTCCGGGAATCCCAATCAACAAATGATAAGTTGGTTGCAGGGTTTCCACATCAAATTCCATACTAGCATTGATCGTACCCGGGCGGTTATAGCCGTAAGCTTTTAATTCAGGATAATGTGTGGTTGCTAAGACATAACTGTTGGTAGTCCCTAACTGGTCTAAAATAGCGATCGCCAACGCAGCCCCCTCTTGTGGGTCAGTGCCAGCACCTAATTCATCGATCAAAACTAAACTGCGATCATCAACTTGCGCCAAGATCGACACAATATTGGCCATATGTCCAGAAAACGTACTAAGGTTTTGTTCAATTGATTGTTCATCACCAATATCGGCAAAAATATTATCAAAAACGCCGACTTGACTTTCTTCACCGGCAGGAATAAACAAACCAGCTTGTGCCATTAATTGCAGCAAGCCCATTGTTTTCAATGTAATTGTTTTCCCACCAGTATTAGGACCGGTGATGATCATCGCCCGATAATCCTGACCTAAAATAATATCATTAGCTACGATCTTAGCCGGATCGATCAATGGATGCCGGGCTTGACGCAAACTAACTTCGTTGTCGAGATTCAACAATGGCTCCGTTGCCTTAATTGCCTTTGCATAGCGCGCCTTGGCGTTGATGAAGTCCAACTGACCTAAAATCGTCGCGTTCTGTGTGATCTCATCTTGATAAGGCGCAATAGCTTCTGATAATTCAGCTAATATCCGCTGAATTTCTTGCTGCTCCTCCAACTGTCGCTGGCGCAAACGATTATTTAGATCCATCACGCTTTGCGGTTCAATAAATAAAGTTAGACCGCTGGCACTTTGATCATGGACAACGCCACCAAAATGAGCCCGATACTCTTGTTTTACTGGAATAACGTAACGATCATTACGAATCGTAATGATCGGATCACTCAAATATTTGGCACTATTGCCACGCGTGTAACCGGTCATTTTTTGGCGAATCTCACCTTCTAATTGATGGATACCGTTGCGAATGCCTTTTAATTTAACTGAAGCATCATCAGTTACGTGGCCATCTTCTTCTAATGATAAACGTAGCCGCTTAGTCAGCTCCGGTAAAGTCACTAATTGCGCCTGAATCGCATCAACCTGACGCAGCGTGATCTCCTCATCAGCAAACTCAATAAAAAAGCGATCCACTGCATTGGCTGCACGAAGAACGCGCCCAATTTCAGCCAGTTCGACCCCATTCAAAGTCCCACCAATCGCTAAGCGCTGCATATGAGATGCAACACTAGCTAATTGGGGAATCGGAATTGGTCCCTTTAAACGCAGAATATCTGCACCATCTTTAGTTTCATCAAGTTGCTGCTGAATTGCTTTACTATCAGTCAATGGCGTCAAAGCAGCCACTTGTGCTTGCCCCATTGCAGAAACAATATATTGTTGCAACGCTTGTTTGATTTTAGCAAACTCTAAAATCGCTAAAATTTTCGAATTCAATATTAAACCTCCTCTGCTCTACAATAGTGAGTATTAGATACCAAAAATAACCACTACTATAAAAGAAAAAAGATAGCCTGTTTATTCAGCCTATCTTCCCATAAACTCAACTTAAATCGCCGCTAACCACCAATGAAGCGCTGGTATTGGCGTAAATCGTATCATCCCTTGCGTTAACAATGAGTGACTTAGCAATGACTGCAAGCCAGTTGCTGGAATCAACGCAAGTACCGTCAAAAACAAAAAGATCCCGACATAAACCGTTACTGCTGACAATACACCGCCACCAATTACGCTCAGTCGCCGTTCCATTGGGTAAAAAGTTAGATGATGCAATAAGATCGCTACAAAACGAGTCAATAACCAACCAAAAAATAAGATCAGCATAAACGCAATTGCAGCATAAAAGGCATTATCTAATTCTAAACCAGTTTTATGACTAAAGAAAGCAAACTGACTGGCTTCTGTTGCTGATTGATAAGGAATCAACAAAGTTAATTTAGGCGCGGTATGTAAATAGCTTAAACGCGCAACGATAAAGGACAGCAAACAACCAATCGTATAGACAGCTTGCATCGCTAACCCGCGCCGGGTTCCTACATAATACGCATAGGCTAAAAAGATTATAATAATAAGTGATAACATTAGTTTCCTCTTTGCTTGTGTTCAAAATTAATTTTGGTCGGCCAACTGTTGCTTCAATTGTTCGTTTTCTTTTTCTAATTGCTCAATTTTTGCTTGTAGTCTCAATTGATCAGAAACCGTATTGATTGCCAATAATACAGCGGTCTGCTCATCGTCTAGCGTTGTTGCCAATGATTTGATCTGGGCCAGCTGATCATTAACTAATTGAGTGACCGCTTGAATATGCGCATCCGAAGCATTACCAATGATCACATATTGCTTGTTATCGATCACAACTTTAAAACGCCGTTTCTGCTCTGCCATCAAACGCTCCTCCTTATCTTTTCATTATTAAAATTATCTATATTTCAGAAAGTAATTCAACGCATTTTATTTTAGCATGAAAAAACGTAAATAAACAGCGCTTTAAGAAAATGTTAGACGGCACGCCACTAGTTTAATGAAAAAAATAATTGATGTAAAAAGGATCGGTGCAAAATTTTCGTTTGCATCGATCCTTTAGTGTCGCTATTCTTGGTCGTCATCCGCCAAAAAAGTATTCAAAACTTCTTCAACCATATCCCATTCAGCATCCGATTCGATTGGGAATAGATCACCTTCAGCAGGATCGCCTTTATCATTGGCCTTGTATGAAAAAGCTTGGATATCGACGTCTTCATCTTCTGGGGTGCCAGCCGGATACAATAAAACATATGATTTACCGTAATCCTCGGAATCAAAAGTAAAGAGAATTTCATATAATTCTTCATTACCATTTTCATCAACTAAAGTAATTTGTCGTTCGTCCTCATTTTGAGGTAGTTGTTTGTCAGCCATGTCAGTCTCCTTAAGATTAATCTCGGCTCGCGCAGCACTTACGACTTAAGATGTGATTCGCGATCCAAAAAGTTTTGTAAAATCATTACTGCCGCCAGCTTATCAATCACTTTTTTACGTTTCTTCCGTGATGTGTTAGCCTGACTGATCAGCATCCGTTCTGCTTCAACCGTGGTTAAACGCTCATCAATAAAATGGACTGGTAAACCAAAAGTTGCCGTCAATAAACGACCATAAGCCTGTGAGGCTTCAGCCCGTGGTCCCAGGGAATTATCCATGTTCTTAGGTAACCCAACGACAAAATCAGTCACTGAGAACTCTGTTACTAGTTCTTTAACACGGTCGATGCCAAATTCTTCTTCGTCTTCATTGATGCGAATGATCTCCACACCTTGGGCAGTCCAGCCTAATAGATCACTGACTGCAATACCCACCGTTTTAGAACCGACATCTAAGCCTAAATAGCGCATTCTTAGCGCTCCTTCTTCAAATAATTACGCACAAGTTCTTCAATGATCTCATCGCGTTCATGTTTGCGAATCAGGTTACGCGCATCATTATAGCGCGGGATGTACGCTGGATCACCAGATAATAGGTAACCTACGATCTGATTAATCGGATTGTAACCTTTTTCTTCTAATGCTTGATAGACCGTTTCTAAGGTCTGCTGCACATTTTTTGGCTGCTCACGCCCAAAATCAAAGCTGACCGTTTTATCTAATGAACTCACCGCAAACACCTTACCCTTCTCACAAATCTCTATATTGTCACTATTTATCGTTTCTATCAAGAAAATCTATCTTGACTCCAACCTACATTCTACTAGAAAAGCCGGTTAGATACAATTTTATTTTCCTTGTAAAAATGTTTGAGCAGCTTGTAGCGCATCCGCCATACCAGCTGGGTTTTTCCCACCGGCTTGGGCCATGTCTGGACGGCCACCACCGCCACCACCAACTTTAGGTGCAATGGCTTTGATCAAATCACCGGCTTTGATGCCCTTAGCGATACCATCTTTAGTCACTGCAGCGATCAAATTGACTTTTTCACCAACGATCGTGCCTAAAACTAAAACATCAGAAACCGCTTTTTGCTTCCAATCATCCGCTAACTGACGTAATTGATTCATGTCAGCAACGTTGACCTGTTCCGCAACCAAAGTAACGTCATTGATGGTTTGTACATTTTGGAAAATATTAGCTGCCTGTTGCTGAGCTGCTTTAGCCTGTAAACTTTCAATCTGCTTTTCAGCCTGTTTTAATTGTTCTTGTAATTGTTCAACTTTACCAACTACATTTTGCAATTGTGGTGCCTTAACTAAATTAGCCGTTGCTTGTAACCAATTTTCACGTTGAGTCATATAGTCAAAGGCGGCTTTACCAGTGACAGCTTCCACCCGCCGAACACCAGCACCGATCCCCGTTTCGCCGGTAAACTTGAACAGACCAAGTTCTGCAGTGTTATTAGCATGTGTCCCGCCATCAAATTCACGGGAGTAATCGCCGATAGAAACAACCCGTACTTCTTTCCCATACTTCTCGGTAAAGATTGCGATCGCACCCATCTTTTTAGCGGATTCGATATCAGTGACCACCCAGTTGATTGGCAATGCTGCCCAGATTTTTTCATTAATGATCTGTTCGATCTGTTTTAACTCTTCAGGTGTTGTCTGCCCCGCATGCGTGAAATCAAAGCGTAAGTAATCAGGTTCAACTAATGAACCAGCCTGATGAACATGTTCACCTAAAACATCGCGTAAAGCTTGATCTAATAAATGGGTTGCCGTGTGATTCCGTGAAACTGCTTGCCGGAAAGCCGGATCGACCTTCAATTGATAAGTAGCATCCTTAGTCATTGGTGCTAGCACGTCAACTGTGTGTAAGTTTTGTCCATTAGGCGCATGTTGCACATCCGTGACAGTGGCAACCTTATGCCCAGCCTGATCAAAAATATCACCGTGATCGGCTACTTGGCCGCCCATTTCCGCATAAAATGGTGTTTCATCAAAGATCAGTTGCGCTTCACCAGTCGTAACTTGTTCAACAATTTTGTCATTAGCCACTAATAGCGTTAACTTCGCATCGTCTTTTTCAAGATGATCCCAGCCAATAAACTTACTTGGTACTTTAACATCAAGCAATAAGCCATTTTGGACACCCATCCCGTTATCTTGACTCCGAGCTGCCCGTGCGCGGTCCTTTTGTTGCTGCATTTCTGCATTAAAACCAGCTTCGTCAACTTGCAAACCTTCATCAGCCGCATATTCCTTAGTTAAATCAAATGGGAACCCAAATGTATCGAATAACATAAAGACAGTTTTGCCTGGCAAAGTTTGTTCATTGGCTTTTTTAGCTGCTTTGATCTGTTTATCTAATAATTTTAGACCGTCAGTTAACGTATTGTTAAAGCGATCTTCCTCAGACTTGATGATCTTAGCAATATAATCTTTTTGCGCTAAAACTTCGGGGTAATAGCTTTCCATGATTTCACCAACGATTGGAACTAATTTATATAAGAACGCTTCGTTGATACCTAATTTCTTACCGTGGACGGTAGCCCGCCGGATCAAGCGCCGTAAAACATAACCGCGGCCTTCATTAGAAGGTAATGCGCCATCGCCGATCGCAAAAGTAACTGCTCGCGCGTGATCAGCGATCACTTTAAACGAAATATCAGCTGTTTTATCAACTCCATAACGTTTGCCGTCACTCATTTGTTCAGTTGCCTTAATGATTGGCATGAATAGATCTGTTTCAAAGTTAGTTTTCGTTTCTTGTACCACCGAAACTAAACGTTCTAACCCCATGCCCGTATCAATATTTTTATGCGGTAGTGGTTCGTAAGTGCCATCTGGTTTATGATTGAATTCGGAAAAGACGATATTCCAGATTTCCAAATAACGTTCATTTTCACCACCTGGATAGTTTTCCGGATCATCCTCGGCCACGTTATTAAATTTTTGACCACGATCATAGAAAATTTCTGAATCGGGACCACTAGGACCTTCACCAATATCCCAGAAATTATCTTCATCTTCTAAGATATGATCAGGTTTAACACCGGTTTTTAGCCAAACTTCTTTGGCAACCTTATCTTTTGGATAAACGGTAATGTATAACTTTTCGGGATCAAAAGCCATCCATTTCGGACTAGTCATAAATTCCCAAGCCCACGGAATCGCTTCTTTTTTGAAATAATCACCAACAGAAAAGTTACCTAACATTTCAAATAAAGTTTGGTGACGAGCGGTTTTTCCGACATTTTCAATATCATTGGTCCGGATACTTTTTTGCGAGCTAGTCAAGCGCGGATTTTCTGGCACAACGCGGCCCTCGAAATACTTTTTCATTGTCGCAACACCAGAATTGATCCACAACAAACTAGGATCGTCCACCGGCACTAGTGACGCCGATGGTTCGATTGAATGACCTTTTTCCTTGAAAAAATCAAGGTACATTTGGCGAATTTGACTACTGGATAATTTTTTCATGAGTAACCTCTTTCTGAATAATAAAAATATAAAAGACCATATAAAAACACCGTTGCTTTTCAAGGACGCCTCAGCGCGGTACCACCTTGATTGCAACGATGTTCATCGTTCCCTCTCGAACTCGATAACGCCGAGTCAGCGATACGACAGGGAGCACTACCAATAAGTGTGTCGCCACGCTCACAGTCAAGGCGTAACTTTCTGCAGACACGATGTTATTAGAGCATATCCGGTCTAGATTGATTTTCTGCAATTATTATAGTCATCTGGCAAGCAACTGTCAAATAACTATAGCACTTTGAAAAAGTGTTCGAGCTGGATGAGCATTACACCAGGTTCGGCGCCTTAATCAAAGGTAACGCGAATCACCTTGCGATAAGCATATTGTGCCGCCGGTAATGCCTGTTCAAGCGTTACTGCTATTGGTAATTGATAATAGGCTGAATGAGGCAACTGACGTTCAATCAACGCCTCACCTTGACTTGCAGCTGGACCTAACTTCAGGACGCCTAAATCATCAGTCAATTCATAACTGTGATCTGACGCAAAGGTCAAATTAAACCCATTTTTAACCGCACCTGTATGCACAAGTTGGTTGCCCCACGGAAACAACGTGGTTTGCCCACTGTTAGCCAAATATTCCCATTCAGCTGGCGTTGGTAAATCAAAGCCGCGCTGTTCGATGCGCTGCTTAAGTTCGCCATAAGTCGTCGGAATTAGTTCACAAGCCTGATAACTGACCCCATCAGCTAATACGCGCAAGCTCACATGCTCAGTAACTTGAGCTTCAACTGCATCAGTCATAAACGGATTAAGTACATCTGTTTTTGGTTGTAACGCCAACATTAATTCACGACGATATTTATGGAAGAAACTTTGATCACCCGTAAACCGTCCCGTAACGCTATGATAGATCCCCCGCACCTGACGATCAACCGGTAAAGCACTTTCCGCAACTAATAACGGTGCCAAAGCGGCTTCGCGCGGCGCACTAGTAAATTGTTCAACGTACTGCTGTACTGCCGCAATATCAGTCAATTCAGTTGCCGTAGTGGTCGGTTTAAACGTTGTCCAGTCAATTGGTGCGCCTTCATTAGCCCAACCAACCATGAGCGTTGACTGTCCAGGAACAAAGATAAAACGCTCACCTTGGATCCATGTTGCCAACGTGGTAATTCGCTCACCGCTGATCGTAAAATTGACAAAATCAGTTTGACCAATTTGTAGCAGTGGATTGACGTAATACAATAAAATCTGATTAAAAAGTTCGCGCTGCTGGTTGCGTTCGAGCTGCCGCCAGTTAGCTAACATTAAACTTTCTTGCATATTCATTGAAGTGACCTCCACCTAACTGATTTTAGCGATTAGCATCGCGGTTCTTACGTTTTTGCTGCCGCATATCTTCGCGTTGTTTGACCCGCCGCTTAAACCATTCATCTTTGGCGATTGCTGATTTGATCCGCTTTTTATAGCCAGGTTTATGCTGCTTCTTTTGCTTTTTGACTAAGCCGACCATTTTCGTATCCAACGCTTGTTTCGTCTTTTCACGTTTAGCACGCCGATTACGATCATAGCCATCAATAAGTTGCCCATCTTTCAGCCGCTTCGGTTCAAACTTGATGCCTAATTTTTCAAGTTCAGTGATCTCTTTTTCCTGTCCGGGCTCATATAGTGTGATGGCGATCCCAGATAAGCCATTCCGGCCAGTCCGCCCGACTCGATGAATGAAGAACTCTTGATCAGCTGGTAATTCAGTATTAATTACATGCGAAATACCGGCAATATCAATACCACGCGCTGCCAAATCAGTAGCCACAACATACTGAAAATCAAGCTTTTGAATTTGGCGCATTGTCTTCTTACGATCACGCGGTGTTAAACCACCAGAAATTTTGGCAACTTTCAGTCCTTGCTTAGTCAAATAATCAGCAATTTCGTCCACGCGTCGTTTCGTATTAGCAAAAATCAACGCTAAATAAGGATTGCTATTTTTAGCCAATTGATAGATCAATTGATTTTTATCTTTACCTTGGGTCGAAACCAAATAATTACTAATCGTTGGGCTGATGATCGTTTCAGTGGGAATTTCTTCAATCACTGGCGAATTCATGTACTTACGTAAGAATGGTTCCAATTTTTGTGGAATCGTTGCGGAAAAGACCAGCATCTGTAAGTTAGCCGGGAAAGTGGCCGCAATTTTATCGACTTCATTTAAGAAGCCCATATCTAACGTCATATCAGCTTCATCAACGACAAAAGTAGTCGCCGTATAACTCTTTAACGCTTTACTCTTGATCAAGTCTAGAATACGACCTGGGGTCCCGATCACGATCTGTGGTTGATGATGATGGAGTTTCTCAATCTGTCGTTGTTTATCAGTTCCACCAACGTAATGCTGAATGTTCAATGGTTCTGGACTGAACTTAGCAATCTGTTCGGCAGCCTGATAGATCTGTTCGGCTAACTCCCGGCTAGGTGCCGTGATAACTGCTTGAACTTCATGATTTTCTTCTTGTAATTGATTAAAAATAGGGATTAAAAAAGCATGTGTTTTACCACTACCAGTTTGGGACTGGCCAACCACACTTCTGCCCGCCTTGATCAACGGAATTAATTTTTCCTGCACTGGCGTTGGTTGGATAAAACGAATATCTGCTAACGCTTGTAGAATATAGGGCTTCAATTTGAAGTCTTTAAATGTACTCATAACTACCTCTTCTATTTCACTTGATTAAGATAGGAGTTGTGACATAAGTCGTTTATGCCCGACGCCTTCTTCACACTTCCGAACAATATAGTTAAAACGTGTTTCATAAGGCAACTTTTTCCGCTTAGCTACGATCGTCAAATAATCCACTACGTGAATTATTCGCCGCTCTAAGCTAATGCTCAAAAGCTGGGCGCCTGATGTCACACTCTCTGATGTTCATGGCTCTATTTGTTATTTTGCGCTAATTGGTCAACACCAGCGATAATCGCTTTGATTTCAGCCTCACTATACGCCCGCGCACCACTGGCCAACGGATGGCCACCGCCATCATGAGCCTTAGCTAATTGATTGACAATTGGTCCTTTAGAACGCAAGTGAACGCGATAGCTAGCTGGGGCTTGTTGAACAAAAACACTCCAAACTTGTACCGCAGCAATTTTACCAGGTAATGAAACAACCGCATGCGCCTGCGCAACACTTACGTTTAACGCATTCAATGTTTCTGTAGTCAACGTAACATAAGCTGCGCCACTAGGCAACACCGTCATATGTTCTAATACATAAGCCGATAAGCGCGCCTGTTCAAGAGTTAATGTATCTAAATTGCGATTGATCACTGTTGGATCAAAGTCTGCCTTTACCAGCTCACCAGCAACATTAAAAGTATGTGTACTGGTATTAGCAAACATAAAGCGCCCTGTATCACCGACAATACCAGCATATAATAATTGTGCTGCCGTAGCTGATAACTGTAGCTCAGCGCTAGCAGCTTGTAAATCAAAAATTAATTCTGATGTACTAGAAGCTTGGTCATCAACCAATTGAATATCGCCATAAGCATCATCATTTGGATGATGATCGATCTTGATCAATTCTTGTCCTTGATTAAAACGTTGATCATCAACTCGCGGCGTATTCGCTGTATCCGTGACGATCACCAACGCCTGACGATAAGTTTCATCAGTCACTTGGTCCATTGTTGCTAGCCAATCTAGGCCTTCAGTATTCGCCCCAACGACGTAAACTTTTTTTGCTGGAAAACTGGCTCGAATAATCTCTGCCAAACCAACTTGTGAGCCTAACGCATCAGGATCAGCCTTTTCATGCCGATGAATAATAATCGTTTCAAACGCTTTAATTTGTGCGATGATCTGTTGCTGTAATTCTGCTTTTTGCATGTTTATTTTCCTCGATGTCCTTCTAATAATTGACAAACAATAATTGCCTTAGCAACTAAGCCGCCACCTTGTTGCACATTAACATCCAATTTAGCCGAATGACGACCACTTTCCATAATTACCGGCGTGATCGTTAATTCAGTATCCAGTTGGATCAGCCGTAAATAATGAAGATCGACCTGATCAATCGTTGAGGGGCGCTTTAGCTTGGTGAGCAACAAACGTTGACAGGTATTAACGACTAACTCACTCAGTACCCCCAACGAGATCGTCCCCAATTGATTGATCATCTGCGGCGTGACCACTAGCTGATAAACACCGCCAATTGTCTCCTTAAGATTGCTGACTACCTGATCATAAAATGTGTCGTGTAGTTGCAATGGTTCTTGATGACTGTCCAGTGTGGCCATAACATCTTGGCGACTGATGATGCCGAGTAAATGCATTCGATTATCGACTACCGGGATCAATTCATAGCCATCATAGACCATCATATGGCTAACACTAGCTAGACTAGTTGTCTCATTGACCGTTGCCGGAGTTGCCGTCATCACCTTATCAATCGTTGTTTGCCCACCATGATCCAATATATCTTTGCTAGTCACCACACCAACCAATTGTTGTCGCTGGGTGATCACAGGAAAACGGGAATGATTCGTATTGCGATTCAGTCGTTTATAGTCGGCAACCGTTTGGCGGCTATATAGATATTGAGTTTGCGCTAATGGAATATAAATATCGGCCACGGTGGCGATTTTATGCTTGATGGCCTGATCTGCTAAAGCACGATTGATCAAACTGGCAACTGTATAAGTATCAAAAGGTGTCATCAATACTGGCAAAGCTTTTTGGTTGGCTAATTCGATAATTGCAGGACTAGCACCCAAACCACCAGTAATTAAAACAGCCGCACCATTTTCTAAGGCTAGACGCTGGATCTCCTCACGATTACCAACGATCAATAATGAATCTTTAGTAATATAAGGAACCATCCGATCACCCGTCATTGCGCCGATCAAAAATCGATGCAATACCTTATTCAATCCAGCATCACCACCAAGCACCACACCATTAATAATTTGAATCAAGGCATGATAATTTAAAGTCTCCATTTGCGCTGGCAGCATTTGATCGATTCGCACCGTACCTACGCGCTCGATCGTTGAAACCAAACCCCGATCTTCTGCTGTTTTGATTGCCTGGTACGCGGTGCCTTCACTGATTTCTAAGTCGTGTGCTAACCCACGCACAGATATCCGCTCACCAATTTTTAGTGTTTTGATATATTCTACGCCTTGCTCCCGCTTCGATGCCATCAGCTACCTCCACTATTCAGCACTTCTACGCCTATAATCGAAACCAAGTATACCGGTTTTCAGTCTAAATTACAAAGTTACCTTTAGTTACACTTTTGGGTCTGAACGCGCAAATAGCGGCAAACTGATTTCTTCAAATGCTAAAGGATCCAACGTGGTGATCGTGATTCCTAAAAGGCGTATCCCTTTACTTAAACTACCATTTTCATCCCATAATTGTTGCGCATAGTAGGCAATTGCCGTTTCATCCGCAATATAATCGCTCAATGTTAACCGTTTAGTGGTGGTTTCAAAATCACGATTACGCCATTTTAACACAATTGTTTTACCATGTTTCTGTGTTTTCGCTAAGTTATTCGCTACACCACGTGCCAATACGCGTAACTCAGTGTTAACTTGCGTATCGGTACTTAACGGTTGCCCAAAAGTAGACTCACGGCCAACGGATTTACGCTGCCGCTGATATTCTACTGGTCGCAGGTCAACTCCGTGAACGTGCCGGTAAAGTTGATCCCCCATTTTGCCAAAACGTTGGATCAATTCAAATTCACTAAGTTGTTGCAGATCTGCACCCGTATAGATATCAAGTTCATGTAGCTTCGGTACCGTCTTCTTACCAACGCCATGGAACTTTTCAATCGGCAGGTCACGAAGAAATCTAAGGGCCTGTTCTGGCATGATCACTGTTGTCCCAGCCGGCTTACGATAATCAGACGCCATTTTCGCTAAAAATTTATTGTAAGAAATACCAGTTGAACTGGTTAAGTGAGTGACTTGTTTGATCTCAGTCTGAATTTTCCGCGCCAGCAACACGGCGCTAGCCAAGTCAGCCTTATTAGCCGTTACATCCAAATAAGCTTCATCCAAAGCCACATATTCAATGACATCAGTATATTTTTTAAAAATTTCGTGGACCTGTGCCGAAACACTACGATACAACGTGAAATCTGGCTTTTTGAAAATTGCTTTTGGGCATAACTCCAACGCTTTTTGCGCTGCCATCGCGGAATGCACGCCGAACTGTCGTGCTGTATAGTTAGCAGTGGTCACGACGCCTTTACCACCGTTATCACTGGGATCCCGGGCAATGATCAGCGGTTTACCGATAAATTCCGGGTGCTCACGCTCTTCGATTGAAGCGTAAAAAGCATCCATATCCACATGAATTATTTTTCGGGATAAATCATTGGTCAATGGAATTTGTAAAATACCTAAATTTGCCACTACGCCTGCCCTCCCACTTAGTGATAATCGAATCGTTGTTTACAATTAATTATATTGTAACCTAAATCACGATTTTAAGACTAGCAAAGCTAGCCACAGATAACAAAAAAGCCAGAGCTTTCACTCTAGCCTAAAAATTTATTCTTTTGGTAATGCCTGTGTCGGATCATAGATCCAATGCCGTCCTTCACGCGCTAATAACTCAGTCGCGGCTTCTGGACCCATGGAACCACTAGCATAATTAGGAAAATCAGTTGGGGTTGTTTCTGCCCAAACTTGTTCAATCACATCAGCGAATTTCCACGTCTGTGAAAGTTCATCCCAATGGGTAAAGTTGGTCGAGTCACCATTGAGCGCATCTAGTAGTAAACGTTCGTAAGCTTCCGGACTGTTACCGGCAGCCGCAGCACTATGCCGAAAATCAAGATCAACTGGTCGCGTTTCGAAGCCTTGGCCTAAACGCTTAGCATTAACTCGTAACCCGAAACCTTCAGTGGGTTCAACATAAATGGTTAGTACATTATCGCCTAGCTTATCATCATCACTGACCGTTTTGAAAATATTCATCGGTAATTGTTTGAAGACAATGTCAACCCGGGTCGCTTTTTTAGCCAAACGTTTCCCCGTCCGCACATAAAACGGCACGCCAGCCCAACGATAGTTTTCGAATTCCATTTTGCCTGCAACATAGGTCTCAGTTTTCGAATCAGAAGCCACTTGTTCGGCTTCACGATAACCTTCTAAACGCGTACCATCAATCGTCGCCGGACCATACTGACCGCGAACAAAGTTACGACGTGCTTCTTCCGGCGTATCAATATGCAAACTGCGCAGAACTTTGATTTTTTCATGGCGAATATCCGTGGCTGAAAACGAAACTGGTGGTTCCATCGCCAACAAAGTGGCAATCTGTGAAATATGATTTTGGACCATATCGCGCATTGCACCCGCAGTTTCGTAATATCCAGCCCGCTCCTCAACACCTAAAGCTTCACTTAATGTGATCTGAATATTGTCGATATAACGATTATTCCATAGGGATTCAATAATATTATTACCGAAACGAATTGCTGAAATATTCTGTACCATTTCCTTACCTAAGTAATGATCAATTCGGTAAATCTGATCTTCAGCAAAAGACGCCCGGATCTGTTCATTTAATTCTTCCGCACTTTGGTAATCATGGCCAAATGGTTTTTCAATGATCAGGCGGTTAAAACCATCTTCAGTTAAAATTTGTTCTGACTTTAGATGTTTTGCAATTGTGCCGAAAAAGTTAGGCGACATTGCCATGTAATAGATTCGATTATCTTGTAATTCATACTTTTGATCAAGCTTTTTAGCTAGCTCTTCCAAGACCACATAATGTTCCGCATTAGTCACATCATGAGATTGATAGTAAAAGTGACTAGCAAAGGCAGCGACCTGTTCGTCAGTTGCCTGCAGATCACTTAAAGACTCCGTCACGATCTGATGATAATAATCATCAGTCCATGGTCGCCGTGCAGTGCCAATCACCGCAAAATGTTGATCTAAATAGCCCTTCTGATAAAGTCGAAATAGCGATGGGTATAATTTGCGCCGCGCTAAATCACCAGAACCGCCAAAAATAATAAATAAAGCTACTTTTTCGTTTTGCATGCCTGACACCACTTCCGTTATTTTTTAACTCTAACTAATTGTACCTATTCACTTCGGTAACAGCAAGTCAAGTAGCTGAAAAATTTCTACACAAAAAAGTAGCCAACAAATGGCTACTTTTTAATGGCTTATTTAGTTTCGACACCTTGACCATCCCATTCACGAATTAAAATCTCTTTCAATTCACTGATCAATGGTTCTTTCGGATTGGCTGGTGTGCATTGATCCTCAAACGCCAACTCAGCTAACTTATCCACACTACGATCAAAGTGCGCTTTGTCGACCCGGTTGTCCTTTAAATTCAAGGTAACATCAACGGAATGTGCTAAATCGATAAAGGCTTGCACTAAGGCTTCCTTCAATTCTTCATCAGTATTACCCTTTAAGCCAAGATAGCGGGCAATATCCGCATAATCTTGTAATGCTGTGAAGTGTGAATACTTAGGCCACATGGCGATCTTAGTTGGTACCGTTGCATTATAACGAACAACTTGGGGGTACGTGATTGCAATCGCCAATCCGTGTGGTAAATCAAATTCCCCACCTAACTTGTGCGCAATAGAATGGTTAATGCCTAAGTAGGCACTGGCAAAAGCCATCCCCGCCATAGTTGCCGCATCATGCATCTTTTGTCGTGCTTCGCGATTACCATCATAGGAAGCTTTCAGGTTATTAAAAGCCAATTTCAAAGCTTGCAACGCCCAGCCGCGGGTATATTCAGAAGACATCACGGAAACGTAAGCTTCAGTTGCATGAGTGATTGCATCCAAGCCAGTCCAAGCAGTTGTCCGCTTAGGTACCGTTTCAACAAATTGTGAATCAACAATTGCGATATCTGGTTGCATTGCATAATCAGTGATCGGATATTTGACGTGCGTCTTTGAATCCGTGATAACTGCATATGGCGTTACTTCAGAACCAGTCCCAGAAGTCGTTGGAATCCCAATATATTTTGCTTTGTTCGGTACTGGTACCCGGTAAGTCCGTTTACGGATATCCAAGAATTTCTGCTTAGCACCGAAGAAGGAAGTTTCTGGATGTTCGTACATCAACCACATAAACTTCGCGGCATCCATTGCGGAACCACCGCCTAAAGCAATGATCGTATCTGGTTTAAAGGCATCCATCCGTGCCACACCCTTGTAAACCGTGTCGGTTGAAGGGTTAGGTTCAACATCAGAGAAAATATCGATCTCAACTTGGTTGGTCCGTTTACGTAAAACATCAAGTACGCGATCAGAGTAACCGAACTCAACCATCCCAGGATCACAAACTAAGAAAACACGTTTAATGCCTTCCATGTGTTCCAAGTAGCGTACTGAGTTGCGTTCGAAGTACACTTTTGGGGGTAACTTTACCCACTGCATGTTGTTGCGCCGTTTGGCAACCGTTTTAATATTGATCAAATCCATATCCGAAACATTATGCGAAATCGAGTTCTTCCCGTATGAGCCTGTCCCTAAGGTCAATGATGGCGTCATATTATTGTAGATATTCCCGATCCCACCAAGCGCTGATGGCGAGTTAACTAAGATCCGGCAAGCTAACATATCCATGCCAAATTGTTTAACTAATTCATCGTCACGTGTATGGATCGAAGCAGTATGGCCTAAGCCACCGAATTCCAATAATTCTTTTGCCCGAGCAAAGGCAGCTTCATGGTCCTTAACCTTATATAGGGACAAAACAGGTGATAATTTTTCACGTGATAGTGGGTACTTAGGACCGACGCCATCAATCTCAGCAATCAAGACTTTAGTATCCTTAGGTACATCGATACCCGCTAATTGTGCGATTTGATAAGCTGATTTACCCGCAATCGGGCCTTTAACACCGCCGCGTTTTTCATCAAACATTGCTTCGCCCAATGCCTTTAATTCAGACTTCTTAACGAAGTAACAATTCCAATATTTAAATTCAGCCTTAACTTCAGCATAGATATCTTGGTCAACAATGGCACTATTTTCGGAAGCACAAACCATCCCATTATCAAAAGTCTTCGATAACACAATATCATTAACGGCTTGCTTGACATCAGCTGTTTTTTCGATGTAAGCTGGACCATTACCAGGACCTACCCCTAAAGCTGGGTTACCACTTGAATAAGCAGCTTTGACCATGCCAGGACCACCAGTTGCCAAAATCGTGGCGATATCCTCATGATGCATCAAGGCACCAGTTGCTTCAATACTTGGGTCAGCGATCCATTGAATACAATCGGCAGGTGC